>CAYZDV010000007.1:0-29729 GCA_964477275.1 uncultured Eubacteriales bacterium | reverse complement strand
GATTTTTAACGCCATTCCCTCACCGTCCCCCTCGGCGCCTGCGGTACTCCGCATTCAAGGCATATCGCTTCCAACCGGATATCCGTAGTCAATCATTTTTTCATCAGATTGATCCTCACGTGCTCAAACATACTCGGCGGCCGATTTCATCGGCTTCCCTCGGGAGACGGTTCGGGAAGGCTAAATCTTCAAGGTCGCTTCTTCCATTCCCGTGCATTTTACCCACACTAAGCTGGAAGAGAATCACTTCCTTTAATAGATTGTTCCCAACCCTTGCCCTTATCAGGGATAAAGAGATGCTGATGTCTCACGTTGATTTTTTGTGCCAGGCCATATATATTCTGGAATAAGGAAAGGAGAAACGATGAAAGATCTTAAGGTCGAAGTGGTTAGCATAAGGGAGAGATGCGGTGCAAAACACAGAACCGGGGATGTATTCTACATCAGGGGCGAGGGGACGATCGAAATACCGGATAAAAAGAAAGTCTGTCTTTATGCTCTCAACAGCCTGTTCCCCTTCTTGACAGCCAAGCAGAGAGAAGAGGAGCTCCCTCATGACGACTGGATAGCAGAGACAGAGACCTTATGCTGTCCTGACCCCAAGGGTGTGGTTTTCAAGGTAACAGCTCTTTAAACTTCGGAGAGACTGCGATTCCTCCAAGGACGCGTGTCCCATTTCCGGGTATGAGAGAGAATCGGCCTTCGAAGACGGACTCTTAAACCTTAACCGCGTCCTTTCGGCTCCGCCCGAAAAAGAATGCGGCGAGCATCATAGACGATGATGGCCGCCAGGACAATCAGAACCAGGCTGATGCTTCCCAGAAAGTAGCTCTTCGAGCGGAAGAATTGATACCCCTGGTAGAGAAGGGCGCCGATGGTCGTGACCAGCATGAAAAGGGCAGGGTAGAGAGTGTATTTTTTTGGCCTTTTCTTCGCCACCAGATAAGAGGAAACGACGATCAGGGCCAGGGCCGCGACAAGCTGATTGGATGCCCCGAACACAGGCCAGATTTCCTTATATCCTTCGGTTCCTCCCAGGAAGGCTGCAAAAACAAGGATAAAAATAGAAGCCAGCCATCTGTTCTTGAGTGGAGGAACTTTATTTCCCAGAAGCTCTGTGATGATAAACCGGCCCAGCCGGGTGGCGGTATCGAGAGTGGTCAGGATAAAGGCGTTGAGCATGATCATCCCGAAGAAAGTGCCGGTGATCAGGGACATTGCAGGGAGCGAGGAAATCAGCCTGCCGTATCCGGTGGCAAAGGCCTGGATGGGATTTCCCATCGTGGTCATGTAGTACTGAAAGCCAAACGGGCTTTCGGCACCGGATGGGTCCCAGACCAGAGCACTGGCAGCAATAAAAATCACCAGGCCTGCCAGCGCGGCTTCGGTGACCATGCCGCCGTAACCGATCAGCTTTCCGCTGGGTTCGTCAGGAAGCTGCTTGGCCGTCGTGCCTCCAGCCACCACCGAATGAAAGCCGGATATGGCTCCGCAGGCGATGATGACAAAAAGCATCGGCCAGAGCGGGCCCCCCTTGCTGTGAAACGAGACAAAAGCCGGTGCGCTGAGTGAAGGATGGAAGACGACAAGCCCGAGATAGCCCAGGAGGAGTCCCAGAAAGAGGATCCAGGTGCTGATGTAATCCCTGGGCTGGAGCAGGAACCAGACGGGCAGGGTGGAGGCGAAGAGGCTGTAGATGATCAGGATGTAAAACCAGAAATTCTGACTGCTCATTCCGAGGAACTGGGCCGGGAGGACGATGGGCCACAGATTGCCGAGATAAATGAGGAAGAAGAGGAGAAGGAGCGAGCAGAGTGTCCCGACTATCACGTTAATTCCTTTCTGATAGACGAGCCAGCCGAAGACCATGGCGAGGAATATCAATCCAAAAGTGGGAATGACGATTTCAGGCTGGCTGACAAAGGTCTGGGAGGAGATAACGGCGAAGACGGCGACGACCAGAGCCAGGGTCATCCAGAGGAATACGGAAAAGATGATTTTCGTTCGAAGCCCCAGGGTGTTTCTGGAAATATCTGCCAGAGAGGTGCCCTTGTTCTGGACAGAGGTCATCAGCGAGGTGTAATCATGGACAGCGCCCAGGAAAATGCTGCCCAGGGCCACCCAGAGCAGCGCGCCGAGCCAGCCGAAATACAGCACGCCCAGCAGCGGGCCAAGGATAGGGCCTGCGCCGGCGATTGAGGAGAAATGATGCCCGAAAAGAAGGGCTTTCTTGGCCGGCGAATAATCGATCCCGTCTTTGAGCTCCAGGGCAGGAGTCAGGCGGCTTTTATCCGCCTGAACGACCCTTTTTTCGATGAAGTCTCCGTATATTTTATAGCCCAGAACAAGCCAGACAATAAGAATAAGCGCGATAACCAGCGTGTTCATGTTCTCTCTTCGCTTTTCTCTATTTCTTCACGCTCTTCACCAAGAGATAAACGGCCAGGCCGATAAAAGCGGCCAGGGCTACGAAATCCCCGACGTTCGCTGGCCAGACGAGTCCAATCCCGGCCGGCTTTTTCCTGGCGATATAGGCATAGATGGCGACGAGGACCATGGTGATTCCCTCTCCGGCGATAAAGCCAGAGCCGAGAAGAATTCCCTTTTCCTTCCGTCTTGACTTCAGCTCCTCGTTTTTGCCGGCACCTTTTTCCACGATGCTTCTGATGAACCCGCCGACGAAAACAGGGGTCATCGTGGACAGGGGAAGATAAATGCCTACGGCAAAAGGAAGAGAGGGAATTCCCAGGAGTTCGGCGACGATGGCAAAGGTGCCGCCAATCAGAACCAGCCCCCATGGAAGGTCTCCGCCGAGGACCCCTTCGATGACGGTTTTCATCAGTGTGGCCTGAGGAGCCGGCAGGTCGGTTGTGCCAAAAGTGAAGGCTTCGCCCAGAAGCCAGACGGCAGCGGCAATGGCAAAGGCGGCCGTTAAGACTCCTATCAACTCTGAAGTCTGCTGTCGTTTGGGAGTAGCTCCGATCAAAAAGCCCGCTTTCAGGTCCTGGGAGATGTCGCCAGCGATGGAGGCTCCGACGCAGACAACGGTTCCCACAGTGATCGCTGTGGCCATTCCGAACTTATCGGTCCATCCCAGAGCCAGAAACACAAGGCTAGTCCCCAGCAGGGTGACGATGGTCATGCCGGATGTGGGGTTGGAGGTGACGCCGACCATGCCCACGATTCTGGAAGAAACCGTGACGAAACAGAAGGCGAAGAAGGCGATGCAGATGGCGGCAATCAGACGAATCAGGATCAAGGTCTGGATGCCGAGAATCTGGGGAACGATGATGATCACCGCGGTCACCAGCAAAACTCCCAGCCCGAGGACTGTGATCGGCAGGTCGGTGTCCGTCCTTTTTTTCCTGACCAGGTTGGGCTGCATGCTGAGACTGAAATCTTTGATTCCGGACTTCAGGGAATTGACCATCGTGGGCAAGGATTTGATGACGGTGATGATGCCTCCGACCGCGACCGCTCCTGCGCCGACAATCCGGATATAACAATGCCAGATTTCATCCGCTGACATCTGGGCAATGGGAAGGTCTCTCTCGGGAAAGAGGGGGATGTTCAGGTGCTCGCCGAAATAGGCAATCAGGGGGATGATACCGACCCAGGAAAGAAGCCCGCCGGCAACCATGATTCCTGCGATTCGCGGACCCAGAATATATCCCACGCCCAGCAGGGCTGGAGTGGGCTCCATTCCCACGCTGGCTTTTTTGAGCACGGGAAGCTTCAGGAATATTTTTTCGGGCCAGAGATGGAGGATGGCCACAAGAGATTTAAAAGCTGCTCCCACACCGAGTCCCAGGAAAACATTCCTGGCCTTCGCCCCGCCTTCTTCAGCCGAAATCAGGACCTGGGCCGCTGCTGTTCCTTCCGGATAGGGAAGTGTCGCGTGTTCTTTAACGATGAGAGCCCTCCGGAGGGGAATCATGAACAGCACGCCCAGGATTCCGCCGAGAAGAGCCAGGGTCCCGATTTTGAACAGGCTGGGGCTGAAACCCCAGAGAAAAAGAGCAGGAATGGTGAAGATGATGCCTGAAGCCAGGGAAGAGCTGGCTGAGCCCGTGGTCTGGGCGATGTTGCAGTCGAGTATCGTGCTTTTTCCCAGAAGGGGGGTCAGAATCCTGAACGCGGCGACAGAGATGACGGCCAGAGGAATGGCGGTTGAGATGGTGAGGCCGACCCGTAAGCCCAGGTAAGCATTGGCCGAGCCGAAGATGATACCGAAGATGGCACCGATGATAATGGCCTTAAGGGTGAAATCCTTGAACGATGTTTCATCAGGAACATAAGGTTTGAATTCTTCCATCTCCATCATCCTTTACTGGTAATAAACAGGGAGCAGTCTACCATAGAAAAAAATTTTTTTCTAACGGAATGGATGATACCACGTGAATGCCGGAAGCGGCGAACGAAACCTTCGCTGGCGTTTTCACGACTTCCAACGGAGAGTTAGCCCCATCAGGAACGAGGATTCTCTGAGCGATCAGCCGAGCGTATCAACGGCCTTTTTGTTGTTGTTTGTCTGGAAAACCAGCAGCGCTTTTCCTGTGCCGGCTGAGGTTCCATAACAGTAGTCAATATCGATGGCCGCGTTTCCCAGAAGAGCCCCGATTTCCGCTCCAGCACCGATTCGGTCATCAATCAGGATGGTCACCACGTTTCGGGTTTTGACCTTGTATCTCAACACTTTGAGAGCTTTCTCAGCCTTTTCGTTGTTTGAGGTGACCAGCAGGAAAATACCCTTATCTCCTTCGGCATGAGCGCGGAGGGCTCTGAGGTTCACTCCCGCATTGGCCAGTGTGCCCAGGACACGCCCGAGAATGCCGGGTTCATTGGGTGTTGTCACGTGCAGCTCTGTCTCTTCTTTGACGTTGTGCAATTTTTTCTCCTTTTTTCAAAGTGTGAATTATACCAGAATCAACGTCTTGAATACAAAAGAAAATGTGAAAATTTCGCATTTCAGTCATGCTGCCATCACGGGTTTAAAAATGCGCATGATGGAAGAGAGCAAGTTGTTTTTTGTCCAGGGATAATTATAATGGGAGGGCGGAAAACGCTCGAGACCGGGGAGAGAGTGAGAGAACAGTGAAGCTCGCCGTCATCGATAATTCCATCGATCCCGACGTTTACAATCCCAGAGAACACTGGAGTCGGTATTTGAACCTGGAGTGGGAAGCCTTCAGGGCGACACAACGTCAATTGCCGGATTTGAAAAAAGGCTACACGCATCTGCTCATGACCGGCTCGGAAGCGTCTATTGTTTATCGGGAAAGATGGGTCGATGAGGAGGTGGAACTTGTCCAGGAAGCCCTGGAGAGAGGCCTGAGCATCCTCGGCAGCTGCTACGGTCATCAGCTTCTTGTCCTTGCGCTCATGGGACCGGACCATGTTCGCCGGAGCAGGCATCCAGAAGTGGGCTGGATTCCCATTCAGATCAAAGTCAAAAGCAGACTTCTCGGGAAGCCCCGACAGGCTGACACTTTCTCTGTGCATTTCGATGAGGTCACCGGTTTGGGCGGGGATTTCATTGTGCTGGCCTCGTCCAGAGATAGCGAGGTCCAGGCTTTCGAGATGAAAGGACGACCGGTGTGGGGACTCCAGATCCATCCTGAGATCGATATTCAAAGCGCGCAGAAGCTGTTGAGGAAATTGATCGCCGTCAATTTGAAAACCAGGCCTTTTTTTGAGAAAGCGTTGAACTCCACTCCACGGGATTCCGGGCTCATCCGGCAGATTGTAAAGACATTTTTATCCTCAGGAAAATAGAAAAAAAATATGGACAGATATTCTCTTTCCTTTCAAAACGTTCCCAATTTTTCTTTTTATTCTGCGAGCTTAGCCAGAATTTCAGGAGAAAGAGAGCGAACTTCTGCCCTGGCGTTGGTTGAAACGTGGATGGTGTAGCCAGAAGCAATCCGTTTTTTATCTGTTAGGGTGACCAGTTCGTAGTCAAAGACAACTTTTCTTGGTGTCAAATCTCTTAGCGCGACACGGATGAGGAAACGTTCATCATATCTCAACGGTCTTTTGTAGCGGCAGAAAGCTTCGACTACGACAAAATAATACCCCTTTTCTTCGATGTCTTTGTAAGAGATGTTTTTCTGACGGCAGTATTCGGTGCGACCGATTTCAAACCATTCAAAATAGTTCTTGTTGTGGGCAACCCCCATCCGGTCCGTCTCAGAGTAGCGGACTCTTTCTTCGAATTCTAAAAAATTTTTGAGCCCATCATCGGATAAATTCTTAGCTGAGAAGTTTGCCGAGCTTTGAGATTTCTTCATTGTAGTATTTCCGGTAGAGAATTTCCCATTCTCTGCTTCCTTCTTCGATGGGTTTTTTCTGGGATTGGATCTTCTCGGAGGCTTTTTTATCGATGATGTTGTAAAGATTGATCTCCTCTTCGATGCTTTTGACGATGGAAAGCCTGATCTCGTTCGGGTCATCGAGAAACTCGACCTGGTCATTCTTGTAGAGAGAATCGAGAATCAAACGGGAGAGGAAGTTGATTTTTTCTCTGGATAACCTCAAAGTCACAGGACGATATTCCTTTCTTTGGCCAATTTTGACTTGATCATCCTGAACAGCGTCTGATATTCGATGTTTTCCCTGCGGATTTTTTCTATGTGCTTGCTGAGGATTTCCCTCACTTCCTGGTCGAGCTTATCCTCTTTCTGGAATTCCTCAATGATGAGGCTAATGATGTCCTCCACCAGCTTATTCTTATCCTCGACGAGGATTTTGCCCTCTTTGAGCAGATTTCTGACGCTGATGAAAGCGAGATGTTCGATCTGGTTCTTGTTTAGCCTCATTTCTCCCATAAAATACAATAACCTCGGCCAAATTTCAAGGATTGATTGCATTTTTTCTCCCGGGAAACGGCATCCTGGCCGTTTTTCAAGCCGAATCTCACCCTTTTTTCTGCTTTTTGGCTGAGCGGGATGAAGCGGGGCTCTGGCGAATGCAGAGAGGAGGATTCTTCCCCTGGAGAAACGAAGGATGGATTATTTGACCTTACTGGAAAGCCATAGGCAGTACGCAAAGCCTCCCAGGCAGAAAGCGAAGATCAGAATCATAAAAATCAAGGCTCCCGGGTTCATTTTTTATCCGGACACATTTTATTGACGATGACCCTGTTGAAAAGCATGAACAGGCCGAAGGCGAGGACCCACTGAAAAAGGACTGTGCCGACGGTGAAAGGAGAGAATATCCTGAACCAGTTTTGAGGATCATCCGCATAGCTTTGCCAGAACCACCAGACGAGCATGGCGATGAATTGAAGGGGAAGTAAAACGATGACCAGGATATCAAACCATTTCCCCAGCTTGATCTTGACATCGGAAGTGGAAATGATCGTCTGCCGGAATTTCTTTGGGCCGACCTTGAGACAGGCCAGGGTAAAGAAAAATCCACTGACCATCAGCCCCAAGCCCCAGACCCAGTCCTGATTGTTGAAGAAGCCCATGCTGAGAGCAGAGGGAAGGCCGAAGAGGAAGCCAGCCAGGCCGATGACGATGACCGCTTTCTTTCGGCTCAAGCCGGCATCCATCAGGATGCGGGTGTCCAGCTCCAGCATGGAGATCAGAGAAGAAAAGGCCGCAAAAGAAAGTGCGAGAAAGAAAAGGGCCAGGAACAAAGGACCGCCGGGAATTTGGGAGAACAGGTTGGGAATCCAGATGAACGTCAAGCCCTGATTGTCCGCCTTCATCACTTCGATGACTTTCTGCGGGGATAAGTCCTGGGCAGAAAAGAAAGAAAAAACGGTAGGGATGACGGCCACAGCCGCCAGCAGCGAGGCCAGGTTGTCCCCAAAGCCGAGGGTGGTTGAGGTCAGAAGAGGATTCTCCCTTCGGTGAGAATAAACCGAATAGGTGAGGATCAAGCCCCAGCCTGCGCCTGTTGACCAGGCCGATTGAGTCAGCGCGTTCAACCAGAGCTTGTAATCCGCCAAATGGTCAAGGTTGGGCGAGAAAAGAAAGTTCAAGCCCTGAGCCGCCGATGGGAGGGTCAAAGACCGCACGCAGGCGATAATCAGCAGAAAAAAGAGAGATGGAATGAGGATTTTGTTGGCCCTTTCGATTCCTTTGACCACGCCGGAATAGATGATAAAGGCACCAATGGCCATGGCGGCCAGATGAAACAGGACGGGCTCCCAGGAAGAAGTGAAAGACCGCCAGAAATCGAGGGGGTCTTGTTTGATCAGTCCCTGGAAAGCGGTGGCCACGAAATATTTGATGCACCAGCCGGTCACTACCGAATAGTAGAACATGATGGCGGTGGTGACGAAGGCGACCCAGGTTCCCATCCAGGCGAACTTTCTGCCCAGCATGTTCTCGAAAGAGCCGATGACGCCCAGCCGCGTTTTCTTGCCGATGGAGATTTCGATAGCCAGCAGGGGAATGGACCAGAGGAAGAGGAAGATCATCCAGGCGATGATGAAGGCGCCCCCTCCATGTTGGGAGACGATGCGCGGGAAGCGCCAGATGTTTCCGGTCCCCACAGCCATTCCCAGGCCAGCGAAAATGATTCCCCAGCGGGAGGCGAAAATTTCTTTTTTGATCATTTCTTATCCTGGTTGCGGCTTTTTATGAGTCCATCACCAGAAAGGGATGAAAACAATTCCTCTCAGCCACTTTTTTGGCCAGAGCCAGAAATCTTCCTTCAAAACTGAACATCCGGAACAGGTTTTCTCCCTTGCGGCCGGTTGCGGCAGAAGATGAGGAGTCCAGGATGATTTTTGATATATCCTCGGGAAAAATCGTGTTGCCGTTCCTGGCCAGAGAAACCCCTTTTTCGGTGAGGATGATTTTGGGCAGGTCAGAGAGAAGAGCTTCCAGAGGAACGAGGTATTTTTCTGTTCGACCGGTCTGGTGAAGGGCCTTGATGTCTTCAAGGCCGAAGCTGTCTCTGAGATGGAAGCTTCCGACCTGGATTCGGGTCAGCTTTGTGAGATGGGCTCCGCAGCCGAGGTTGTGCCCCAGGTCGTGAGCGAGGGATCGGATGTATGTCCCCGAGGAACAATGCACCTTGAACTCTAAAAAGGGAGGATGAAAAGCCGTCAACAGAAAATAATGGATAAAAACCGGATTGGGCCTCAGTTCGAACTCTTTATTCTGCCGGGCCAGCTCATAGAGAGGCTTGCCTTTGTATTTTTTGGCGGAATAGGGAGGAGGCGCTTGAAGGATTCCCCCCTCGAATTTTTTCATAGCCTGGATTACGCCCTCTTTGTCCGGAAGAGCGGTCTGTTCGGGCGAGGTCGGCCTTCCTGTGGAGTCATAGGTATCTGTGGAATAGCCGAGCCGGAATTCTCCGCAGTACTCTTTGTCCTCGCTGGAGAGAAAAGGAAAGAGCTTTGTGGCCTTTCTTATGGTAACGAGGATCAGCCCCGTTGCCAGCGGGTCGAGTGTTCCGCAGTGGCCCGCCTTCTGGATATGGTGAATCTTTCTGACCTCAACGACCACATCGTGAGACGTCAAACCTTGAGGCTTGTTGACAAGGATGAGCCCGTCCATGACTCAATAGGTTTCGCTGGATTGATCCTTTTCGTTGATCTTGATTTTGGGCTGTTTTTTCAAGAGGTCGTCGACTTTTTCAGGAATCTCTCTGATCAATCTTTCGTATTTTCCCCTGGCCGTGAAGCCAGCCGCATGGACGTGGCCGCCACCGCCAAAATATTCGGCGACAAATACGGCATTGGCCGTCCCTTTGGAGCGGAGGCTGACTCTGAAAGTGTGCTTTTCAATCTCCTTGAAGAAGAGAACCATCTGCACTCCTTTGATCGAGCGGGCCAGGGTGGTGATGTCCTCGGTGTCCACCTCTTTAAGGTTGAGGGAATCCAGAAATTTTTTATACATGGTGATGGTGGCCACGTTTCCTTTGCGGTTCATCCGCAGCGTGGAAAGAACCAAGCCCAGCAGTTTGATTTTCTCTGGAGAATTGTTGTTGAAGAGAAACTCGGAAACCTTTATCGCGTTGGCCCCGTGGCTGAGAAGCTTATGACAGGCTTCAAAGGCTCTGGCGTTGGTGTTTGAGAACTGAAAGGAGCCTGTGTCGGAGACGATCCCGCAGTAAAGATGGTCAGTGATCTGGGGCGTAAATTTGATTTTTAATCTTTCACCCAGAAAATAGATCATTTCAGACACGGATGAAGCATCCGGGTTCACCCAGTTGATGTTGGCATAATAATCGTTGGAATAGTGATGGTCGATGTTGATTTTGAAATAGTCATCCAGGTGTTCCTGCCCGGAGCGGGAAACATTGGCACATTCGAGAAGGATGATGATATCGAACATTTTGGGTGGAATTTGTCCGATTGTGATTTTTTGGATGTCAGGCAGGCGGCTGAAAGGGAAGGGCGTCCTGTCCTTATTAATGATCCGGACTTCTTTTCCCAGCTGCTCTGCCATGAGAGCCAGAGCCAGGGCTGTGCAGATGGAATCTCCATCCGGCCTGAGATGAGAGGTGATGGCAATCCTCTGGCTTTGACGGATTTTTCTGCTGATCAGCGTTGGGGCATCATTCTTCATTTTTCTTCAAGTCTTCTAACAGTGTTTCAATTTTTTCTTGGTAATCAGCACTTGGGTCTAAGGAAAAAATAAGCAGGGGATTATACTTTAATTTGACCCTGGAGGCAATAGCTTTTCTTAAATACCCTTTTTTTCTTTCCAGAACCTCAAGAAACGTCTCGTCCTTCTCGCCCCCGTAAATGCTGAGATAGATACGGGCGGTCTTCAGGTCTGCTGCCATTTCCACCCGTGTTACCGTGATCAATCCTGAGGATGAGTCCTGAAAGCTTTCGATGAGCAGACGGCTGAGTTCCTCCTTGAGCAGGCTGGCCACTCTTTTTTGTCGTCGTGAGGCGTTCATTGCTCTTGTTTATTCAGAATAATCAGCAAAAAGCGACGGGAGAGATAAGGAATTCAAAAATAGCACGTATGGTAGTCGATAATCTGCCCGTCGATATTTTTCTCTATGTCTTTGATGATTCTCAGAAAGAGGTTTTCAACCGGATTCTTCTGGTTGTTGATGGTCACGATGCCGATCCTTGTCCTCTGCCATTTGTTGTGGAATTCAAGCTCGGTGAAGGCCACGTTGTATTTTTTTGTCAGACGGCTTCTCAGTCCTGTGAGCCGTCTTCTCTTATCCTTCAGAGAACGGGAGAAGGGGAGATGAATCTCAACGGAGAGAAACCCGATCACCATCGAAAAACACAGGATGAATTTACGTTGCGGCTTCCTTAACGGTTATGAAAGCCTCTATGATATCGCCTTCCTGGAAATCTTTGAATTTATCAAGGCGGATTCCGCATTCATAGTCTTTGGTGACTTCTGCCACACTGTCCTTCAGATGTTTGAGAGAAGCGATTCTTCCGCTGAATATGACCTCTTTATTCCTGACGATTTTGGCTTCAGCGCTGCGCGTGATTTTTCCGTCGGTTACATAACATCCTGCAACAGCCCCGACTCTCGAAACATGAAAGACCCTTCTGACGTCGGCCCGTCCGAG
This sequence comes from uncultured Eubacteriales bacterium, assembly GCA_964477275.1. GTDB lineage: Bacteria > Acidobacteriota > Aminicenantia > Aminicenantales > Aminicenantaceae > CAYZDV01. The sequence continues at coordinate 18,218 of CAYZDV010000007.1, read as the reverse complement.
ATAGCTCTCTTTGAGAACCGGCTCCAGCAGACCGGTCACGGCCTTTTTGACATCCTGGGACAGTTCGTAGATGACCTTGTAGCTCCTGATTTCTACGCCCTCTTCTTTGGCCAGATCCAGGATCTTCTGGTCAGGTCGGATGTTGTATCCGATGATGATGGCGCCGGAGGCAGAAGCCAGAAGGACATCGGATTCTGTGATTTTGCCGGTTGCGGAGTGGACGATCTTGATTTTGATCTGTTCCGTGCTCAGGTTAGGAAGGATGTCAGTGAGGACTTCAACCGAACCATGGACATCCGCCTTGATAATGAGAGGCAGTTCCTTGACTTTCCCCTTCTCCATCTTCCTGAAGAGCTCATCCAGCGTCAGATGTTCAGCCCTCGGGGCTTCAGCCTTTTTGACCAGAGAGAGCCGATACCGGGCAACCTGTTTAGCTTTCTCGACATTTTCGACGACCTGAAAGAGATCTCCGGGTCTGGGCACTTCCGAGAAGCCAAGCACTTCCACCGGAAAGGAAGGCTCGGCCATTTTCACCGGCTTGCCGTTTTCATCGAAAAGAGCTCTGGCTTTGCCGTAGCTCGTTCCGCAAATAAAGGCTTCTCCCTGGCTGAGGATTCCATGCTGGATAATGACTGTGGCCATGGCGCCCTTTTTCGGGTCCAGGCGGGCCTCGAGAACGACTCCCTGGGCCGGGACTTTCGGGTTGGCCTTGATTTCGATGACATCAGCAAGGAGGAGGATCATCTCCAGAATCTCATTCAGGTTCGTTTTCTCCTTGGCCGAGACCTCGATGCTGATGATTTTGCCTCCCCAATCCTCCACCAGAAGGCCTTCCTGGGAGAGCTGCTGTTTCACCCTTTCGACATTGGCTTCCGGTTTATCGATTTTGTTGATGGCCACGATGATCGGCACATTGGCATCCTTGGCATGGTTGATGGCTTCTCTTGTCTGGGGCATGACACCATCGTCCGCAGCCACGACCAGGACAACGATATCGGTCAGTTTCGCTCCTCTGGCTCTCAGTCTGGTGAAGGCTTCGTGACCGGGAGTGTCGACAAAAGTGATGGACCGGTTCTCATGGAAGACACGGTATGCTCCGATATGCTGGGTGATGCCGCCGGATTCCTTCCCGACCAGGTTGGATTCCCTGATAGAGTCGAGAAGAGTGGTCTTGCCGTGGTCGACGTGCCCCATGATGGTCACGACCGGAGCCTTGGATACCAGCTCAACGGGATTGCTCTCTGCGCGGAGACGGATTTCCTTCTCAATCGAAACCAGCTCGATGTCTCTCCCGATTTCCCTGGAAATTAGCTTTGCCAGAGCGTCATCGATGATATCGTTCACGCCGAGGGAGTGTCCTGTTGCCTCCAGCTTTTCGAGGATGTCTCTGGCCTTTATTCCGATTTTTTCGGAAAGCTCTTTTATCGTCTGGCCCTCTCCAGACAAAACCGGCTGAGCGGCGTTCCTTTCAGGGTCGAGTTTCGATTTGGTTTCTTTTTCCTGATTATCCATGATTCTTGATTTCCTCATGTGTGAAGGTTTCCTATGCTTCTTTGATATCGATTTTCCACCCGACAAGCCTTGAAGCCAGCCTGACGTTTATTCCTTTTTTTCCGATGGCCAGAGAGAGCTTGTCCTTGGAGACGATGGCCTGCAGGATTTTTTCATTCTTGTTGATGATGAACACCTTCTCAACCCTGGCTGGATTGAGGGCTTCCTTGGCGTAAACCAGAGGATTCTCGGACCACTCTATGACGTCGATCTTTTCTCCCTTCAGCTCGTTGCTGATTGTCATGATCCTGTTTCCCTTAACTCCGATGCAGGCGCCCACCGGGTCGATGTCTTTTTCCCTGGAGAAAACCGCGACCTTTGCTCTTTCTCCGGGCTGACGGACGATTTCCTTGATTTCGACCTGGCCGCTGGCGATTTCGGGAATTTCCATTTCAAGCAATTTCGCCAGAAATTTGGGGTCTGTCCGGGAAACGACGACCTGGGGGCCCTTGTCTTCCTTTTTGACCTGGATGACCATGGCTCTCACCCTGTCGCCCCTCTGGAATTCTTCATTCTTCAGCTTTTCCCGGTAGGGAAAAAGAACATCGGTTTTGTTCACCTCCAGGATGATGTTTTTGTTGGATTCGAAACGTCTCACCACGCCAGTCACGATTCCTCCCAGGCGGGGAGCGAAGAGGTCATAGATTTTTTCCTGCTCGGCGTCTCTGACTTTCTGGAAGATGACCTGTTTTGCAGCCTGGGCGGCGATGCGGCCCAGGGTTTCTGAAGGAAGGTCGATCTCGAGCGTGTCGCCGATTCTGGCTTCAGACTGGATTTTTTTCGCTTCCTCTAAAGAAATTTCAGCGGCCGGGTCTTTAGGGCTCTTGCTGACTTTCTTGATGGTGTGGACGCGCAGGTCTCCTTTCTCCGGGACAAAAGAGATGGTGATTTTTTCGTTGTGGTTGAAGTATTTGGAATAGGCGACGCGAAGAGATTCCTCAATGGCGTTGACGATGACCTTGGTCGCTACCCCTCTCTCTCTGCTGAGCTGGAGGATGGAATTCCAGACATTGACTTTCATCGTTTCGCCTCATTATGCCCATGAAGAACATAAAGAAGCGAGAATTATAACTGAATTGAAAAAGAATATCAAATTGGGAGGCAGACCCTGCGGACGTCTTCGTTTACATAATCAGAGGAGCAAAGACGAGACTGACCACGGCCATGAGCTTGATCAGGATGTTCATCGAAGGGCCAGCCGTGTCTTTCAGGGGATCGCCGACGGTGTCGCCGATGACAGAAGCGGCATGAACCGCGGTGCCCTTACCGCCGAGGTTTCCGTCCTCGATCCATTTTTTTGCGTTATCCCATGAGGCTCCGGCATTGGCCATGAAGATGCCCAGCAGGACACCGGTGGCCGTTGCTCCGGCGAGAAATCCTCCGAGTGATTCGGGGCCGATAATAAAGCCGACGAGCAGGGGAACGATCACAGCCAGAAGGCCGGGAAGAATCATCTCTCTCAGTGCTCCCCGCGTGACGATGTCTATGCAGCGGTCTGAATCCGGCCTGGCTTCTCCTTCCATTAGCCCTTTGATTTCTTTGAATTGTCTCCGGATTTCCATCACCATGTTGTTGGCGTTCCTGCCCACCGCCTTCATGGTCAGGGAAGCGATGACAAAGGGCATTAGGGCGCCGATAAGCAATCCGATGACCGTCTCCACGTTGGTCAGGCTGATCACATCCAGGTTGACTGTTTTCTGGTAGGCCGAGAAAAGGGCCAGTGCGGTCAGGGCAGCAGACCCGATGGCAAATCCCTTGCCGATGGCGGCCGTGGTGTTTCCCAGAGAATCGAGCTTATCGGTGATCTTGCGGATGTTCGGGCCGGCTTTGGACATCTCAGCAATTCCTCCTGCGTTATCGGCGATCGGGCCGTAGGAGTCGGTGGACATGACTATTCCGATCGTGGCCAGCATGCCCACAGCCGAAAGGGCGATGCCATAGAGCCCTGCGAGCTTGTGAGAGACGAAAATGGCCGCTGCGATGGTCAGAAGAGGAAAGACTGTGCTCTGGAAGCCGATTGCGAGGCCGGTAATGATGGCTGGAGCGCTTCCGGATTGGGCTGTCCGGGCAATGGTCTTGATTGGCGGCCCGGAAGTGAAATACTCGCTCTCCAGCCCGATCAATACTCCGGCGAGCATCCCGCTCGAAACGGCCCAGAATGCGCTCAGGTTTCCAAGTAGAGCTCTGACCGAGAAGAAGGCTCCGATGAGGAAGAGGATGCCGCTGATGTAATAGGAGTTTCTGAGCGCCGACTGGGGATTGATGTTTTTGAGGAAGTTGATGGAAAAAACCCCGATGACGGAGCTGATGAGTCCGGCCACGATCAGAAGCAAGGGCAGGGACATGTATTTCAGAGGAGAGGTTAAGGTGGCGCCGATGGCCATGGTGGCGACCACAGAGCCGACATAGGACTCAAAAAGGTCAGCTCCCATTCCGGCCGTATCGCCCACGTTGTCGCCCACGTTGTCGGCGATGACTCCCGGGTTTCGAGGGTCATCTTCGGGTATGCCGGCTTCAAGCTTTCCCACCAGGTCTGCGCCGACATCAGCGCTTTTGGTGTAGATGCCGCCTCCCAGCCGGGCGAAGAGGGCGACGGAGCTGGCGCCCATGGCAAAGCCGTTGATGATGAGAGGGTTTTTGGTGAAGAAATAAAAGAGGCCGATTCCCGCCACTCCCAGGGCTGCAACGGAGATTCCCATCACTGCCCCGCCCTGGAAGGCGATGATCAAGGCTGCCGGCGTCCCACCCTGGATTGCTCCCTGCGTCGAGCGCACGGCAGAGCGCGTTGAGCCCTTCATTCCGATAAATCCAGCCAGCATCGAGCAGGAGGCGCCGGTCAGGAAGGCAAGGCTGGTGGCAATGGTAAAGAGCTTCCACAGGACCAGAAAGACCACGACCACAAAAATAAAAATATAACTGTACTCCCTTCGCAGAAAGACCATGGCCCCGGAATGGATCGCTTCTGCGATGGCATTCATGACCTCGGTTCCTTTCGGATATCTCTTGTTCCAGAAGTAAAGGAGAATCGCGAGGAGAAGCCCCAGAAAACCAACGATAAAAGAATAAGGAATAAGATCGATCAGCTGCATCTATATCCGTCCGTAAAATTTTTAGAGGATGTATAGCACAAAAGTTTCCAAATTGCAATGAACCAGCTTGAGGTTGACGGGCTAAAGGGATTATTATATTGTGGAGAAAAAATCAGGTAACAGATGCGGGAAAACAAGTTGGTTGAGGAAAAAACAGGCCGAATCTGGGCAGTTGGAGGAGGCAAGGGCGGCACAGGAAAGACGTTCATCACCAGCAGCCTCGGCATCTATCTGGCCAGGCTGGGGAAAAGGGTTGTCCTGGTCGACGTGGATATCGGAGGGGCAAACCTGCATTCTTTCCTGGGGATGAACAGGCCCGGAAAAACCCTGACGAATTTCTTTGAGATGGGGACTCCTCTCTCGAAGCTTGCGGTCAAGACCGGCATCGACAACATGTCATTGATTACAGGGGATATCCATTCTCTCGCCTCCGATAACATCCGCTTCACGCAGAAGCTGAAACTCTTCAGGCACATTCTGAAGCTGAACAGAGAGTTCGTGATTATCGATTTGGGGGGCGGGAGCCATAACAACACCCTGGATACTTTTCTCATGGCCGACAGGAAGATTGCCGTTCTGGAGCCGGAAATCATCGCCATCGAAAACATGTATCATTTCATCAAAAATGCACTGTTCCGCAAGATAAGAAAGGCCTTGAAAGCCTACGGTTTCAAAGAGGCTGTCGACCATCTGTGGGAACAGAGGGAGAAGTACAACATCAAGAGCTTGAAAGACTTGATCGAGGCCCTCAAAGGGAGTTTTTCTTACCTGAGAGATCTTCTGGACAGGGAACTGGCCGATTTCAGAATTTACCTGATCCTGAACAAGATCAGGAGCAGCCAGGATATTCTCATCGGCTCCTCGATCAAAAGCATCTTCATGAAGTACCTGGGAATCAATGCTCAATTTGTCGGTTATATCGAGCACGATGATTCCATCTGGAGGTCGATAAGAGAAAGAAAGCCGTTCATGGTCCACTATTCCTTATCTCGCTGTGGAAAAGAGATAGAGGCATTGACAGAGAATCTCCTTCACGATCAGGAGATGAGGATGACGAGAAGCTAACCGTGTCAAAAAAAGATTTCAAAAAGTATTTTGATGTTCTTGAGCTCAGTTCCGATGCCTCCTTTGTTGAAGTGAAAAAGGCGTATCTCCGCCTGAAAAAACTGTATTCCTCAGATTCCATCGTTATCTCTCCTATCGAAGATGAGTTCTCGGTAGAGGAAAGGCAGAAGATCCTTCGGCAGATCGAGGAAGCCTATCTCAAGATTATAGAGCTCTTCCGGGACAGCCGCGAGAATTTTGAACCTTTCAACTCCTCTTTCCCTTCCGAAAGCGGAAACAGCGAGGCGGACGAAAAGAATATTTCCTACAGTGGACCTGTATTGAAACGAATCAGAGAAAAAAAAGGAATCCAGTTGTTCGAGGTGGCCCTCGACACCAAAATCCGTCACGGACTTCTGGAAAATATCGAGCTCGAGATTTTCGAGTCCCTGCCCCACGAAGCCTACCTCAAGGCCCATGTGATGAATTACGCGCGTTACCTTCTGCTCAACCCCCATAAGGTCGCTGATGATTACCTCAAAAGGTACCGAGCGTGGAAGATGGCCAACCCTGAGGAAGGGTAAATTTCCTTTCTCCGCTCGATTCTATAAGAATTCTCGGTTTATAAGAACATCCTTATATTTTTAATTGACAAATAATTTTTTTGCTGATATTTTTATAGCTATCCACGCAAAAGGAAGCGTTGGCTCATGAAGTGTCCGAAATGCCACTCAGAAAGCCCTCCTGACACCCGATACTGCAGCAACTGCGGGACCCAACTGATTCCTCTGACGCAAAAGCCCCTCTCTGCCACAGAAACCCTGCAAACCCCGGTAGTGGAGCTGTCCATCGGAAGCACCTTTGCCGAGAGGTATCAGATCATCGAGGAGCTGGGAAGAGGGGGTATGGGCAGTGTCTACAAAGCGTTCGACACAGAGCTCGGAGAGAAAATTGCCCTTAAACTCCTGAAGCCGGAAATTGCTGCCGACGAGCGGATGATCGAGCGATTCCGGAACGAATTGAAGCTGGCCCGCAGAATCACTCACAAGAACGTCTGCCGCATGTTTGACCTGGCCAAGGATAAAAGAACCCCGTACATTACCATGGAGTACGTATCCGGTGAGGATATAAAAAGCTCGCTGAGAAGAATGGGACCGCTGAGCCCGGGGAAAGCGGTTCACATCGCCAGACAGGTCTGCGACGGTCTGGCCGAGGCCCATAAGCTGGGAGTTATTCATCGCGACATGAAGCCCCAGAATGTCATGATCGACAAGACAGGCAATGCCCGGATAATGGATTTCGGAATTGCCCGTTCGGTCAAAGCCAAGGGAGTGACCACTTCAGGGATGATGATCGGAACGCCCGATTATATGTCTCCCGAGCAGGTGGAAGGGAAGCCTGTTGACCAGCGCTCCGATATCTATGCCACGGGTGTCATTCTCTTTGAGATGCTGACCGGCGCGACTCCTTTTCAGGGAGAGACAGCGCTCAGTATCGCCATGATGCACGTGAGAGAAAAACCGCCAAATCCCAGAGACTTAAATCCTCAGATTTCCCTCGAGCTGAGCCGCCTGATTCTCAAATGCTTGGAAAAAGACCGGGCAAAAAGATGCCAGAGCGCAGAGGAACTCAACGAAGCGTTGGCCAGGCTTGAGGCCGGCATGCCCGGCACAGACAGGGCGATTCCCTGGGGAAGACCCAGCACGGCCAAAGAAACAATCAAGAGGAAATCAGGGATGAAAGCTGTGCTCATCCCCGTATTTGTGATCGCTGCCCTCGGTGTCCTGGCTTATATAGCTTGGCAGTTCACCCCATTACCGGAGGTGGTCGGAATTTCACCTTCTTCAGCCAAGGTTCGCTCCATCGACGAAAGTCTCAGAGCGGCTCATCAATACTGGGAGGAGAAAAAATATCAGGAAGCCTACAGCCAGTTTCAGAAAATCCTGGAGACAAACCCCGGTCATTTCGAGGCCCAACTGGGCATTGCCGGAATCCTCAAAGAGCAGGAGAAAGTGGAGGAGTCCATCGCCGAATTCGAGAAAAGTCTAACTTTGAATCGTTCCGAACCACGTTCTTACAAATCTCTGGGAGAGCTTTATGAGCAGAAAGACGGGTTCGCAAAAGCTCTCGATTATTACAGAGAATATCTTCGTCTGGCTCCCCAGGCTTCCGATTCCGGCCTGATCCAGCAGAGAATGGAGGACCTGGATAAGAAGCTGCAGGCGGCACAGGTCAAGCCCGGGGTTGCCGTGGCTCCTGAAAAGCGAATGACTGCGGAGGCGCCGACAGTCGAAACCGAAAAGAAAGCGCCGCCGAAAACCGTGCGGGCAGCGCCAGAGACACTGCGAGAAGAGAAGCCAAAGGTCGATATTTCCGCCTGGTTAGACAGGGGAGTGGCGGCTTTCAACCGGAATGATTTCGACACCTGCATCAGGGAAATGGAAGAAGTGCTGCGGAGGGACCCCGGAAACAGCACCGCAGCGAATATGCTGGCTGCAGCGAAAAAAAGAAAAGGGGAAATCCAGATACAGCAAGAAATCCGGAACAGGTTGCGCATTGCCCAGGAGGCCTATCAGCAGAGTGATTACCAGTCCTGTATTCTGCAGGCGCAGGAGGCGTTAAAATTAGAACCTGGCAATGTCACAGCTTTGAATCTTTTAAGCGAAGCAAGAAAAAGAGCTGAAGAAAGAGGCAAAGAGCAACAAATCAGTGATGGCCTGAAAATGGTTCAAGCGGCCTTCCAGAGGGGCGATTACCAGGACTGCCTCGCTCAGGCTAAAAATGTGTTGAGCCTGGACCCGGACAACGCCCAGGCCAGAGAATACACAAGACTGGCCGGCGAAAAAATTGACGAGGGGAAGCTCCGCTCTCTCGTCAACGAATACATTCAGTCCCTTAACACCCGTGTCCTTCCTGGGTTTTATCAGGCCAACAGCTCCCGGGACTTTTATGAAAAGATCAAAAAAGTGGCTGAAGTCATCACCACTTCCTACATCCAGGTTCAATGCTCTGCTTCCAACATTGAGATTAAGTTCAAGGGGGCAGACCGGGCTCAAGCCAGCTTCTCTCATACTATAAGCGGGACCGATAAAAATGGGGTGAACCAGGAGATCTTCAGGGGAGTTTATGTCTGGGACCTGGAAAAGCAGGGCGAAAGCTGGAAAATCGTTGCTCTTACACCCCGTGCATCGAAGTGATTGATCCCGGAAAAAAGGAGAGGGCATGAATAAGAGGGGAAAAGAAGCGGGTGTTTTTGTTTTATTGTTTTTTTTGATTTATCCGATTCTTCTCCAGGCTCAACCCAAAAAACAGATCATTGAGGTGGTGGTGGATAATGCCGCGATCCGGGAAGGCCCGGATCCGACGAGCGAGATCATCCAGACCGTTTCCAGGGGGGAGCTGTTTGACGTGGAGAAGAAGGTTGGCTCCTGGTATGAAATCAAAGTGACCACCGTGCTGGGAATCACTGTGACCGGCTACATTCATCAGAGTTTTATCCGGGTCCTTGGCGAGGCCCCACCCGTGCCGCTGGAAAAGAGAGAAAGGAAAAAGGCGGCAGGATTCCTCCTGGAAGCATTCGGGAGTTATTTCCAGCCATCAGACCAGGTCTTCAAAGATATATACGGAAATGGAACATTTTTCGGGGGAGAAATCGGACTTTTCTTCAGGGGAGTTGGCATCTGGGCAGGCGGACATTTTTACGCGAAAAACGGCCTGACAACTTTTACTCAGGAAGAGACAGAGATTCAGATTAGTCCTGTTTACGGCGGACTGAAATTCCGGGTCCCTCAATCGAGAGTGAGCCCCTATCTGGGAGTGGGTGTCGGCTATTTCAAATACAAGGAGACCAGCCCGATGGGGACTGTCGAGAAAGCCGACATCGGTTATATCGGGCAACTGGGATGCATTTTCAAAATCATCGGTCCCATCATGATCGATATCAAAGCAAGCTACAGTTATTGCAAAGTCAAGCCCATGGATGTGGAAGCCAATTTAGGCGGCCTTCAGGGGATGGTCGGCTTCGGGCTTGATTTTTAGCCATGACAGGAATTCGCTTGGAATAATAAGGGAGAGGGGAAATGAACAAATCCGGCCCAACGAAATTATTTTTAATTTTATCCGCCATCTTAGTCGTTTCCTTAAGCTCGGTCATCGTGGCGAATCTGAGCGTGGCTCAAGAAGGAAAAAACCTTCCACAGCCGATAATAGTCCATGGGGAAGATCAGAATGCCGATCCTGAACGTCAAGAATTAGTCGAGCTGCTCAAGTATTACAGAACAATCGGCGATACAGAGAACGTTCAGAAGATTTTTGAGAAGTTATCCGGGCAAAGACATTTTGTGGTTCCGCCGCAAAACACCACCATAAGCGCAGCAATCGGACAGAAACGCGAGAGCGAGGAGTTAATTGAGGAGAAGTGGCAGTCGACTGATGTCTCTGTGATGACAGATACTTGGAATCACGAAAGAAAACCGACAATCGAGACATGGGATGTGTGGAGCTTGACGCCCTACATCTATGTCGCCGCTGAATATTGGAACGGAACGTCCTCTCCTTTAAAGATTCGAATAAAAAGAAGTTCTAAATATGGGACTGGCGGAACCTGGTCGGACCAGATAGATATGTCAGGTCCCAGTCCTCTTGCCTTTCCCAGACTGAAACAGGTGTCGAGTCAGTATATGGGACTCGTTTTTAACCATCAGGATCCGGCAGGTTCCGAGGTCTGGTTCACACGAATCAATAATTCCGATTTGAACGACGTTAGCTCGTATCAACTGGATGACGATGCCGGTGATTATGTCCGGCCGGACATAACCAGCGATTATGAGGATTATCCAGGAATACCTTATATTTATGTGGTTTATTACAAGATGGAGGGGGCGTCTGGCGAGTTGAGGTTTCAAATTAGCGCAGATGACGGAGCGAGTTGGTCCACACCGCAGACTCTTGCGACAGTAACGCCAGGAAACGTCTATTGTTCCATCGATTACGATGGCGGCGTCCTTTTTGTGGCCTACACGCTTTCTGACGGGACACAGAATAATATCGCTGTCACAAAATCAACAGACTTCGGGACTACCTGGTCTTCACCTACCATAATTGCCAACGCTTCGGTCGATGAGCTCTATCCAGAAATAACGGCTGCCACGGCTAACGATGTATTTGTGGCCTATGAGTATCATTATTCGTCAACCGATAGAGACGTGCTCTATGCTTACACAAATAACGGCGGAACGAGCTGGGCGACGAATAATCCCATGGCGTCGACGACAGCGGATGAAAGGTTTCCGTCGATAAGAGCCTTTCAAGGGGAATCCAATGTCTATGTTTCCTACATCAAATTGCCCCGACAGGTGATAATCAGGGAGACGACCTACTCCAGTCCGACGACCTGGACGGCTGAATTTGATGTGGAGGATTACTACTATGATCTCAGCGATGACGACCCGGTTGCTCTTCTCCCAAAATACAGCCCCTCGGGAGAGGTCGGGGCCGGAGTCGCCTGGACCCAGTGGTACTCCACTTGGAGCTTCAACATTTATTTTGATGCATACTGGTTACCCTGCACTCCAGCGTATCCGTCCTATGTCTCGCCTTCGAATGGAGCAACGGATGTTTCTCTCGATGCCGATTTGGACTGGAGCGACAGCAGCGGTGCGGACTCTTACGATGTCTATTTCGGGACGAGCTCTCCGCCGCCTTTTGTCGCCAGCGTGACTGAAAGCGACTATGATCCCGGAACTCTCGAACCAAGTAAGACTTATTACTGGAAGATCGTCGCCCAGAATGAGGACTGCGGCGGAACGAGCGGCTCGACCTGGTATTTCACAACATGTGCTGTTCCGGAAAAAGTTTTCAATGTTTCACCTTTGAACGGCGCGACGGAAGTTTCTCCCGATGTCGACCTGGATTGGCAGGACAGCAGCGGTGCGAGCTCTTACGACGTCTATTTTGGGACGAGCTCGCCGCCTCCCTATGCGGCAACAGTCGTGGAGAGCTATTACGATCCCGGAACAATTGACGGAGGAACTGGCTATTACTGGAAGATCGTTGCCAAGAATTCCTGCGGAGAGACGCACGGCGATGTGTGGAATTTTACGACCTGTTCCTTGCCCGGTCCATTTTCCAACCTTTCGCCTCCGGACGCGGCATCGAATGTTTCAATTGATACCGATCTGGACTGGGAGGACAGCACTGGAGCAAGTTCCTATGATGTGTATTTTGGGGAGAGCGCTTCTCCACCGTTTGCGGCATCTGTTTCGAATAGTGAATATGATCCCGGAACGTTAGACTACAGCAAGACTTATTATTGGAAAGTCGTTGCAATAAACTCCTGTGGCGAAACACTCGGTTCAGAGTGGAGCTTTACAACAGCGGCTTGTCCGACTCCTTCGATTCCAATTGGTCCTTCACCTGGAGATGGAGCAACAGAGGTATCACTTGATACAGACTTAGATTGGGATGACTGCAGCGATGTCACTTCTTACGATGTCTACTTCGGCACGAGCACCCCTCCTCCTTATGTGGCAAATGTGACGGAGAGCTTTTATGACCCGGGAACACTCAGCTCGTGCACAACTTATTACTGGAAGATTGTGGCAAAAAATTCCTGCGGAGATGCGTATGGTTCTATCTGGAGTTTTACAGCATGCTGTTTGCCCGGCACATTTTCCAACCTTTCGCCTGCGAATGGAGCAACGGATGTCTCCCTGGAAGAAGACCTTGACTGGGAGGACAGCAGTGGTGCGGCCTCTTATGATGTCTATTTTGGAGAGAGCTCGCCGCCTCCTTATTTGGCAAATGTGACGGAGAGCTTTTATGACCCGGGAACGCTGAGTGGAGGAACAACTTATTACTGGCAGATCGTGGCCAGAAATGACTGTGGAGAAACGGCTGGTGAGGAGTGGAGTTTCACGACCTGCACTCTGCCCGGCACATTTTCCAACCTTTCGCCGTCAAACGGAGCGACGACGGATGCCTTCTCAGATTTGGACTGGGAGGATAGCCTTGGGGCGGCCTCTTATGATGTCTATTTTGGAGAGAGCTCGCCGCCTCCATTTGTCGCAAATGTATCAGACAGTTATTACGATCCCGGGACGTTGAATTGGGGGACGACGTATTACTGGAAGATCATCGCCAAGAATGATTGTGGGGATACCCACGGCGAGGAGTGGAATTTCACGACCTGCACTCTGCCCGGTGCATTTTCCAACATCTCGCCTCCAAACGGGACCGTAGACGTTTCCCTCGATGCGGACCTTGACTGGGAGGACAGCTCTGGAGCGACCTCTTATGATGTCTATTTTGGGACATCAACACCGGCTCCTTATGTAGCAAACATTACTGATAGCTATTATGATCCCGGGCCTCTCGATCTTGGAACGGCGTATTACTGGAAGATCATCGCCAAGAATGATTGTGGGGATACCCACGGCGAGGAGTGGAATTTCACGACCTGCACTCTGCCCGGTGCATTTTCCAACATCTCGCCTCCAAACGGGACCGTAGACGTTTCCCTCGATGCGGACCTTGACTGGGAGGACAGCAGTGGGGCGAGTTCTTATGATGTCTATTTCGGGACGAGCTCGCCGCCTCCCTTTGTCGCGAATGTATCAGACAGTGCCTACGATCCCGGGACATTGAATTGGGTGACAACGTATTATTGGAAGATCGTTGCCAAGAGCTCCTGTGGAGAGACACATGGCGAGGAATGGAATTTCACGACCTGTTCTTTGCCCGGCACATTTTCCAACATCTCGCCTCCAAACGGGGCAGCAGACATTTCCCTCGATGCGGATTTGGACTGGGAGGACAGCAGTGGAGCAGCTTCTTATGATGTTTACTTTGGCACAACTTCTCCACCGAGCTATGTTGGAACAGTTTCAACGAGTTATTTTGACCCGGGTTCTTTGAACTCCAATACAACATATTACTGGATGATTATTGCCAAGAATGCTTGCGGCCAGGCGACCGGAGAAGAATGGAGTTTTACGACCGGCCAGAAGGCATGGACCTTCATGGTTTATCTGGATGGGGACAACAACCTCGAGTCAGCCGCCATCGACGACTTCCTGGAGATGGCTTCGGTCGGCTCTAATGAAAACATCAACATCGTCGTTCAGTTCGACCGCATCAGCGGCTATCACGCAGGCTACGGAGACTGGACGACGACCAAGCGTTTCTACATCACTCCCGGCATGACTCCAGATCCGGCAAATGCCCTGGAGGACCTGGGCGAGCTGAATCACGGCGACCCGCAGACGCTCATCGATTTTATCAACTGGGCAAAGGCAAATTACGCTGCGCAAAACTATGCTCTTATTCTCTGGAACCATGGCGGCGGCTGGCGGGAATCCAAAGAGAAAGATTACCAGGCCAGGCTCGAAGGCAGGGACAGGCCCTATTACAGAGCGGTCTGCTGGGATGACACAGACGGAGGCGATTCCCTGTATATGGACGAGGTCCAGTTCAGCCTGCAGTCCACCGGCGGCGCGAATCTCATCGGTTTTGATGCCTGTCTGATGGGCATGATCGAAGTGGCCTACGAGATTAAAGATTACGGTGAAGTGATGGTCGGTTCGGAGGAGATAGAGCCGGGAGACGGCTGGCCCTATGACACTTTCCTCCTGGATCTTGCGAGCAATCCCGGCTGGTCAGCTTCTGAGCTGGGACAGGCGATTGTGGATCGTTACTATGAATCCTACGGAAACAATTACACTCAGTCCGCGGTTGATTTAACCAAGGTCGGAACTCTGGCCAGCACTATCAGCTCTTTCGCCCAGACCATGATGGACAGCTGGAATACAGACATGGCTGCAGTGAAGAATGCGGCTTCTGAGGTAATGACTCAGATTGAAACTGCGGTGATTAGAGAGCAGCATGGCGCAGACTGGCCGGGAGCCCGCGGCCTGGCCATTTATTTCCCGTTCTATTCAGGCGCTTTCGATTCCGATTATGAGTCGACCATTGATTTTTCGAGCCACACCCAGTGGGACGAATTTCTCCAGGCGCTTTACAGCATGATGGAGGGCTCCTGGATCGCCCAGAGAAGAGGCATCAGCCAGGAGTTTACCTATCCGGAATACATCGACCTTTACCATTTTTGTGAACGTTTGCAGGAAGAGACGGGCTATTATTACATCGAGTCCCAAATCTCGCCTGAATATCTTGGAGGAGGGACAGGGTGGGGCTTCCATTATGATGACGCTTCCAGAACTTACACTCTTCCCATTGATTTTCCGTATTTCGGAGAGACGATTCCGGCGGGAACGACAGTGTACATCTGCACGAATGGGTTTGTGGACTTCGATGATTTTTATGTGGACCCTTCCGGCAGCGGCATGGAGCTGGCTAATTACAGGAGAATCGCACCTTTCTGGGTCGACCTGAGAACAAATGGAACGGCCCAGTCCGGAGAGGATGTTTATATTACCGAGAGTTCCGACAGTGTGGTCATCCGTTGGCGCGCCCAGACCTACTACGGCGCAAAGCCTGTGAACGTTGAGCTCATCCTGCGCGCTGATGGCCGGATTCAGTTCAACTACGACGGGGGCAACGACTTGTCCGGAACCCCTTACAGCCCGGTCATCGGAATCTCCAAAGGCGATGGCTTAAACGGCAATATCTCAAGCTATTATGCCCACACAATCCTGACGGATGTGAACTCCATCGTGTTCACCCCGCCGCCTCAAGAGCCCCCTGCGTCTTTTTCCTATTCGTATCCGTATCAGGATGAAACCAATGTTTCCCTCGAAGCAGACCTGGATTGGGTGGACAGCTTCGGCGCGACTTCTTACGATGTTTATTTTGGAACCAGTTCGCCGCCTCCCTTCGAGGCCGATGTGACCGCGAGCCATTATGACCCGGGAACGCTGAGTGAAGGAACAACCTATTACTGGCAGATCGTGGCCAAGAATTCCTATGGCGAGACGCCGGGCGATGAATGGCGGTTTGAGACCTGTGTCTCGCCCGGAATTCCGACCAGCCCCTCTCCTCAAAACGGAGAAACGGGAGTGACGAATCATCCCGTATTGAACTGGGAAATGACCCTGGACAATGCCGATTCCTACGACATTTATTTCGGCACGAGTTCTCCGCCTCCTTTGATAGCTACAGTGACGGACCGCTCCTACATTCCGGGAGAGCTCTCTTTATCCACGACATATTACTGGAAAGTCGTGGCCAAAAACGGCTGTGGAGAATCCCACGGCGAGGAGTGGCATTTCACCACATCTGATTGTGCCACGGCCTCAGTGCCTTTAAACCCGTCGCCCGCTCACGGGACGACGGTACCTTCGGTTGATCCAGACCTCGACTGGGATGACTGCAGCGGAGCCACCTCCTACGACGTTTATTTTGGGACGGGCTCTCCGCCTCCTTTTGTGGCCAATGTCACAGAGAGCTTCTATGATCCAGGAACGCTCCTCTATTGCACGACATACTTCTGGAAAATCGTGGCCAAGAACGATTGCGGGGATACAGAAGGCCTGGAATGGGCTTTTAGCACCTGTTGCCTTCCAGAGCCCTTCTCCAACGTTTCCCCATCTGATGGAGCCGCGGACCTTCCTCTCGATACGCCACTCGACTGGGAGGACAGCAGTTATGCCACCTCTTATGATGTCTACGTTAATGGCGACCTGGTGGCGACGGTCTCAGAGAGCCATTATCATCCTGGAGAATGGCTGCCTTTGACTTCCTACACGTGGAAGATAATCGCCAAGACCGACTGCGGATTCTCGGAGGGCCCGCAGTGGCAGTTCACAACCGGGATCAAGCCGTGGACATTCATGGTTTACCTGGACGGCGATAATAATCTCGAACTGGCCGCCATCGACGACTTCCTGGAGATGGCTTCTGTCGGGTCAAACGCCAATGTCAACATCGTCGTCCAGTTCGACCGGATCAGCGGCTATACCACAAGTTACGGGAACTGGACAACGACCAAGCGTTTCTACATCACTCCGGGAATGACTCCTGATGCGGGGAATGCCCTCGAAGACCTGGGCGAGCTGAATCACGGCGACCCGCAGACACTCATCGATTTTATCAACTGGGCCAAAACGGATTATCCGGCCCATAATTATGCGCTTGTTCTCTGGAACCATGGCGGAGGCTGGCGGCTTTCCAAGGAGGAGCAAATCCTCAAGCTTCAGGAAAGAAAAAAAGAGCTTCAATTTAGAGCGGTTTGCTGGGATGATACGGACGGTCAAGATCCCCTGTACATGAGTGAAGTCCAGAGCGCTCTGGCTTCAGCCGGAGGAGTCAATCTGCTGGGGTTCGATGCCTGTCTGATGGGCATGGTGGAGGTTGCCTATGAAGTCAGAAACCTGGCTGAGGTCATGGTGGGTTCGCAGGAAGTCGAGCCTGGAGATGGTTGGCCGTATGACACCATTCTCCTGGATTTTGCGAACAATCCCGGCTGGTCCCCCGCAGATCTGGCTCACGCCATTGTTGACCGCTATTATGAATCCTACGGAAACGATTTCACCCAGTCCGCGGTTGATCTGAGCAGGATGAACACCCTGGCCAGCACCATCAGCTCCTTCGCTCAAACGCTGATTCAGCACGGGAGTGAGGCCGCTAATAAAGTCCCGATCCCGATAAAAATCGCTGCCCATCAAGTGATTGCGGAAATAGAAAATGCCGTCATCAGAGAACAGCACGGCCCGTCATGGCGGAACGCTGGAGGCCTGGCCATCTATTTCCCCGCGACTTCAGGGAATTTCGATCCGGACTACAATGGCAGTGTGATTGATTTTGCAAGCGATACGCAGTGGGATGAATTTCTCGGCGCCTTTTACAGCACCATGGCCGGAACCCAGGTTTCATGGAGAAGAGCTCTATCCTTGGGATTTTACGCTCCTGAACACATCGACCTTTATCACTTCTGCCGTCTGCTCATCGCCGAAAAGCTGGATTTTTATACTTATGCCCAGCCAGCGCACGATTATATCGGCGGTGGGACTCCCCTTAACCTTCGCCAGGATGACGGAATGGCTTCTTATTCTCTTCCTTTTGATTTCCCTTATTTCGGCGAAGTCATCCCTGCCGGCAGGGAAATCTACATATGCACCAACGGATACATTGATTTCGAGAATTCCTACCCGGAATGGTATAACACTCTGACTTCCCTGGTTAACAGCCGGAGAATCGCGCCCTGCTGGGTGGATTTGCGGACGAACGGCAGCGCTCAGCCGGGAGAAGATGTTTACGTTATTCATAATGTCGGGCTGGGAAGAGATCCTGACAGCCTGGTGATCCGCTGGGTGGCGGAGACCTATGGCACGGCTCAACCGGTCAACGTGGAGCTGATTCTCTTCAGTGACGGCCAGATCCGGTTCAACTACGGAAGCGGAAATGCGGATTTCAGCTCGAGAGCGCCGACAATCGGCATCTCCGGAGGTGACGGGCTCAATTATCAATTGTCCAATCACAACGGCGCGGCTTCGTTAACCAACGCGGCTTCAGACCGTTACACGATGAAGGAACTGTTCACTATTACTCTGGCTGTGGAAGCAGGACAGGGAGGAACAA
>CAYZDV010000006.1:0-31633 GCA_964477275.1 uncultured Eubacteriales bacterium | reverse complement strand
CGGGAGGGAGGCCGGACGGTGGGAGCCGGGACGGTCACCGAAATCCTGGAATAAAAAAAGAGAGATTCAAAGGCAGGTTTGAGAGGAGAACAGAGGAACCGAGAAATGGAAAAGATAAGAATACGGCTTCAATCGTTCGACCATCGTTTGCTGGACCAGTCTGTTAAGGATATCGTTGTCAAAGCCAAAAGGACTGGAGCCCGGGTCTCGGGTCCGACACCTCTGCCCACGCGCATTCACAGGTTCTGTGTTCTTCGTTCTCCTCATGTGGACAAGAGGTCGAGAGAGCACTTTGAGATGAGGGTCCACAAGAGGCTGATTGACATCAGCGATTACAACAACGAGACAATCGAGGAACTCCAGAAGCTGGACCTGCCAGCCGGGATTGACGTCGAAATTCAGGCCTTTGGTACGGGAGGAGAATGAGCATGGTCGAAGGACTCATCGGAAAAAAGGTTGGGGTGACCCAGACCTTCGACGAGCAAGGAAACGTCGTCCCCGTGACCATCATCAAGGCTGGCCCCTGCGCGGTCATCCAGAAAAAGACAAGAGAGAAGGACGGCTATTCTGCCGTCCAGATGTGCCTGGTGGAAGATAAAGCGAAGAAAAAAGCCAACAAGCCGCTCTCCGGACATTACAGCAAGGCTGGCCTGGCTGCGGCCAGAATCTTGCGGGAGTTCCGGTTTGCCGAGCAGGGAGAGGTCAAGGAAGGAGATCGGTTTTCTGTCGACGTCTTCAAGGTTGGCGACAAGGTGGATGTGACCGGCACGAGCAAAGGGAAGGGATTTGCCGGCGTGGTCAAACGCTGGGGTTTTCGCGGCGGCGGGGACAGCCACGGATCCATGTTTCACCGCAGGCCCGGCTCCATCGGGGCCTCTGCTTTTCCCTCCCGGGTGCTCAAGGGAAAAAAGCTTCCCGGTCAAATGGGAAACAGCCGGGTGACCATCAGCAACCTGACTGTCATCGAGACGGATGCGGAAAACAACCTCCTGATTGTCAGAGGAGCCGTTCCTGGAGCCAACGGAGGCCACCTGTTGATAAAAAAGGCAGGGTTCGATCCGTTATTTTACAAGCCCGAACCCAGGACAAAACCCGAAAAGCCCGAGGCTCAGAAGTCGGAGCCGCAGGTCGAGCGGCCTGAACCTGAGGAAAAGGCCGGCCCGGAATCGCCTGAAGGTGGAGCCGGAGAGCAAGAGGCGGAGCCGAAAACGGATTCTGCCCATCCAGCCGAACAGTCTCAGCCGGAGGTTTCTCAAAAGGAAAAGAAAGAGAAATGAACAAAATCCAAGTCCTGGACCGAAGCGGAAAAAAGGTGAGCGAGCTGAGCGTTTCCAAAGACATCCTCTCCTACCCGGCCAAGGAACATCTCCTCTATGAAGCGGTGGTGAACTACCGGGCCAATCAAAGACGGGGGACCGCCTCAACGAAAACCAGAAGCGAGGTGAGTGGCGGCGGCCGCAAGCCGTGGCGACAGAAGGGGACAGGAAGGGCAAGAGCCGGAAGCATTCGCTCTCCTCTGTGGCGGAAAGGCGGAACAGTATTTGGCCCCAAGCCCAGAGACTATTCTTATGCCATGCCCAAAAAAGCCAGAAGAAATGCCATGAAATCGGCACTGTCCATGAAACTTGCCAAAAACCGCATTCTTATCCTCAAGGAACTGGAAATCAAAGAGCCCAAGACAAAAGAAGGAACCAGGCTTATGGAAACATTCCATCTCGATTCGGCGCTGTTCGTGGATGACCACCAGAACAGGAATCTGTTTCTTTCTCTGCGCAACATCCCCAGGGTCAAAGCCGTGGATTACAAGGTTGTCAATGTTTACGATGTTCTGAATCACGACTGGCTCGTTTTTTCACAGAAGGCCTTTGAATCATTCGTGGAGAGATTGAAGTGAAAGACCCTTATCAGATCATCATCAGGCCGATCATCACCGAGAAGAGCACGCTCCTAAAGGAGAAAAACAGAGAAGTCTGCTTTGAGGTGGACCCCAGGGCAAACAAGGTGGAAATCAAAAGGGCGGTTGAGCAGCTCTTTAAGACGAAAGTGGAGAGGGTCAGGGTGCAGACCAAGAGAGGAAAAACAAGGAGAGTGGGTCGAAACGTGGGCAGGAAAAAAGACTGGAAGAAGGCTTATGTCAAACTCAAAGAAGGCGAAAAAATGATCGCATATTTCGAGGCTGTCTAAAATGGGAATTAAGTCATACCGACCGACCACATCAAGCATGCGTCAGAAAACTGTCCTCTCTTACGAGGAGCTGACCACTGACCATCCCCATAAACCTCTGACCCAATCCCTGACCAAGAAAGGAGGAAGGAATGCCCGTGGGCGGATATCAGTCCGGTATCGGGGCGGAGGATATCGGAAGCTGTACCGGATTATCGACTTCAAGAGAGACAAACTGGATATCCCCGCTGTTGTGGCGACCATTGAATACGACCCCAATCGCTCGGCTTTCATTTCTCTCGTCAAATACAGAGATGGTGAGAAACGCTACATCCTGACCCCGCTCGATTTGAAGGTGGGACAGACCGTCATCTCGTCCGATGTTCAGGTGGATATCGTTCCCGGCAACACCACGCTTTTGAGGAATATGCCACTGGGAACCATCGTTCACAACATCGAGCTGAGGAAGAACAAGGGCGGTCAGATGGCCAGGTCAGCCGGAGCCGGGGTGCAGATCCTGGCCAAAGAAGGAAATTACGCCCAGTTGCGCATGCCTTCTTCAGAGATCAGGAAGGTTCATCTGGATTGCCGGGCAACCATAGGTCAGGTCGGCAACCTCGACTTCCGGCACATCTCCATCGGTAAAGCCGGGCGGAGAAGGTGGAAAGGAAGAAAGCCTCATGTCCGGGGCACAGCCATGAACCCTGTGGACCATCCCCATGGAGGAGGAGAAGGAAAATCGAAAGGCGGTCGCCATCCGGTGAGCCCGACAGGAATCCCAACCAAGGGTTATAAAACGAGAAAAAACAAGAGAACTCAAGCCTTTATCATCAGAAGAAGGAGTAAATAGCGATGGGCAGGTCGTTGAAAAAAGGTCCGTTTATCGATCACAAACTCTTGAAGAAGATTCAAGACCTGGAAAAGCAGGCACAGAAGAGGAAGGTGATCAAGACCTGGTCCCGGCGCTCGACGATTTTTCCTGAGATGGTTGGGTTGACCATTGCTGTTCATAACGGAAGGAAGTTCATTCCGGTTTTTATCACCGAAAACATGGTCGGACATCGATTGGGGGAGTTCTCCCCGACAAGGGCCTTCAAGGGTCATACATCGAAGACGGCCAGAACGATCAGGATAAAGAAGTGAGATGAAAGAACAGGCGGTTGTCTCTCGTTCAGCGGGCAGGTACGTCCGGATTTCGGCGCAGAAGTGCCGGCTGGTGGCCGATCTGATCAGGGATCGCTATGTTGGAGAAGCGCTGACCATCCTCCGTTTCTCGAGAAAGAAGAAAGCGAGCCATATCGTGGAAAAGGTGCTGCGCTCAGCCATTGCCAACGCCCAGCAAAAGGGGCCCGATATCGACGTCGATAATCTCTACATCTCAAAAATCTTCGTCAACCAGGGTCCGCAGTGGAAGAGGTGGAGAGCCGCTCCCATGGGAAGAGGAGCCAGAATATTGAAAAGGACAAGCCATGTCCACATCTTTTTAGAAGAGAAAAAAGGGAGATAGAAGTGGGACAGAAGACTCATCCGCATGGTTTCAGACTGGGGTTCAACAAGGTCTGGAGTTCCCGTTGGTTCTCCAGAGGATCAGAATACAGCCGCTTCATCCATGAAGACCTCGAGATCAAAAAGCTGGTCAAGCAGAGGTACTACCATGCCGGAATCGCCCAGACAGATGTGGAACGCGTGGGCCCGAAGGTGAGAGTGATCATCCACACCGCCCGGCCGGGAATTGTCATCGGCCGGGGTGGCAAGGAGATCGAAAACCTCAAGACTCTTCTGCAGGAAATCGTCAACAGGGATGTCTACATCGACATCAGGGAAGTCGATAAGCCTGAGCTCAACGCCTTGCTGGTGGCCGAGGGAATTGCCATCCAGCTGGAGAAGAGGATTGCCTACCGCCGCGCCATGCGCAGGGCGGTAGAGATGGCCTCGAAGATGGGAGCGAAGGGGATCAAGGTGATGTGCTCGGGCCGGCTGGGAGGAGTGGAGATCGCCCGTTCGGAATGGTACCTGAGAGGCCAGCTGCCCCTCCAGACACTGAGAGCGGATATCGATTACGGCTTCACCGAGGCCTTCACCACCTACGGCCAGATCGGCATAAAGGTCTGGATCTACAGGAGCGATGTGGAAAAGCCGAAGATGACCTCTCAAACCGCTGAGATCGAGGAGATTTGACCATGCTGATGCCCAAAAAAGTCAAATTCAGAAAGCACCAGAGAGGAAGGATGAGAGGCATGGCCCGCCGGGGGGCAGAGCTTGCCTTCGGAGAATACGGCCTCAAGGCGCTGGAGCCCGCCTGGCTCACCGCACGGCAGATAGAGGCCGGCCGGATCGCCATCACCCGTCATGTCAAGAGAAAGGGGAAGCTCTGGATTCGAGTCTTCCCATGGAAGCCGGTGACCAAGAAACCCACCGAAGTCAGAATGGGGAAGGGCAAGGGAGACCCGGAGTTCTGGGTCGATGTCGTCAGGCCGGGAAAGGTCATCTATGAACTGGAGGGAGTTTCGGAGGACATGGCCAGAGAAGCCATGCGCCTGGCGGCCCACAAGCTCACCATCAAAACTCGATTTATTTCAAGAGAAAGCAGGGAAATGAGATGAAGATCAGAGAACTGAGAGAATTGTCCCCCGAAGAGCTGGGGATTAAGGAAGAGGAATTGAAGGATCAGCTTTTTAAGCTGAAATTCCAGCATGCCCTGGGGCAGCTGGAAAATGCAATGAAGCTCAAGAATATCAAAAGAGATATTGCCAGGATCAAAACACTCTTGAGTGAAATGAAAGAAGGGAAGTCCTAA
This sequence comes from uncultured Eubacteriales bacterium, assembly GCA_964477275.1. Classification (GTDB taxonomy): domain Bacteria; phylum Acidobacteriota; class Aminicenantia; order Aminicenantales; family Aminicenantaceae; genus CAYZDV01. Next base: position 26,673 of record CAYZDV010000006.1, on the reverse strand, counting down.
AGCATGGAAAACACTCAGTCAAGCCCGGTCAGAAAGACGACCAAAGTCGGCGTGGTAATCAGCAACAAGGCCAAAAAGACCGTGACCGTTCTCGTCGAGCGTCCGATGAGGCATCCCGTTTACAAAAAGATCATCAAAAGGAGGAAAACGTTTTTTGCTCATGATGAATACGAGAAATGCCAGGTCGGAGACATCGTCAAAATTATCCAGACAAGGCCTCTGAGCAAGAGAAAAAGATGGCGTGTGCTGGAGATTGTCGGATTATCTCCCAGCGAGAGAGAAAAAGAGGTTGAGGAAAAGAAGGAATGATCCAGACTCAGACCATGCTCAAAGTGGCAGATAATTCCGGTGCCCGCCGGATCATGTGCATCACCCCTCTGGGCGGAGGCGTGGGGAGGACGGCGACCATCGGCGATGTGATTTCGGCCACGGTGAAGGAGGCTGAGCCGGAGAGCAAGATTGCCAAGGGAAAGGTTGTGCGGGCCGTGGTTGTCCGGACAAAAAAAGAAGTCCGGCGCAAAGACGGCTCCTTCATTCGCTTCGATGATAATGCAGCGGTGATTATTGACCGGCTTGGCGAGCCTGTGGGAACGCGCGTTTTCGGCCCGGTCGGCCGTGAATTGAGAGAGAAAAAGTTCATGAAGATCATCTCTCTGGCTCCGGAGGTTCTCTGATGAGCACTTTATATTTAAAAAAGAACGATGTTGTGGTGGTCATTGCAGGAAAAGACAGGGGAAAGACAGGAAAGATTTTGAAAGTCATCCCTGAGAAAAGCAGAGTCATTGTGGAGAAAGTCAATTTCGTCAAGGAATTCATTCGGCCGGACAGGAGGCGCAACATCCAGGGTGGAATCATGGAGAAAGAGGCTCCCATCCATGTTTCAAACCTGATGCTTTTATGCTCTGATTGCGGTCAGAGCGTGCGCATTCGAAAAAAAATTCTCAAGGATGGAAGCAAAATCAGAGTCTGCAGCAAATGTGAAACAAGCCTCGAGAAGCAGAAATGAGGGTCAATAATGAATCATCTTCTTGAAAAATATCAAAAAGAGATCGTTCCCGAGCTCCAGAAAGAGTTTTCCATACGGAACAGGATGGCAGTTCCCCGCCTGGAAAAAATCGTGGTCAACGCCGGAGTGGGAGACGCCATCCAGAACATCAAGCTCCTGGATACAGCAATGAAGGAGATCAGCCTGATCAGCGGCCAGTGGCCGGTTGTGGGCAGGTCCAGGAAATCCATATCCTCCTTCAAGCTCCGCAAGGGCCATGCCATCGCCTGCTATGTGACCCTGCGGGGCAGAAGGATGTACGAGTTTTTCGGCCGCCTGGTGAACATCGTGCTCCCTCGTGTGCGTGACTTCAGGGGCGTTTCCCCCCGCTCCTTTGACGGAAGAGGAAATTACACCCTGGGGATGAGAGACCAGCTGGTTTACCCGGAGATTGATTATACCAAAGTGGAGAGGCCGAGGGGAATGAACATCACCATCGTCACCACTGCCAGGACGGATAAAGAGGCTTTCACCCTTTTGAAAAAATTGGGAATGCCTTTCAGGGAGGCTTAACAGGAAAGAAAATGTCGAAAATATCATCCATGGCGAAATACAGGAGAGAACCGAAGTACGCGGTGCGGAAAAAGAGACGGTGCCGGATCTGCGGACGCTCCAAGGGATACTATCGGAAGTTTGATATGTGCCGCCTGTGCTTCCGGGAGCTTGCTCTGAAAGGGGAAATTCCGGGAATCGTGAAGTCTTCGTGGTAATTTCCAGGAAAGGATAAGACGATGACCATGACTGATCCTATTGCCGACATGCTGACCCGCGTCAGGAACGCCGTCAGCGACAAGAAAAGAGAAGTGAATATCCCCTCCTCTCGCATGAAAGTCGAAATCGCCAGGGTTTTGAAGGATGAGGGGTTCATCCGGAACTTCAAGGTCATCGAGGATAAGAAGCAGGGCATTCTCAGCCTCACTCTCAGGTACAGCGAAAACAACCAGAGCGTCATCACAGGGCTCAAAAGAATCAGCCGGCCCGGATGTCGGGCACACTGCAAGGCGGATGAGATTCCCAAAGTCCTGGGCGGCCTGGGGATCGCGATCATCTCCACTTCCAAAGGAGTTGCTACGGGCAGGAAATGCGAAGAACTCGGGCTGGGAGGAGAGGTGATATGTTACGTCTGGTAAACCACGAAGAGGGAGAAGGCTAAAATGTCGCGAGTAGGCAAACGTCCGGTCGCATTAGCCCCTGGTGTCGAAGTTCAGATTCTGCCCGGGAAGATTGAGCTCAAAGGCCCGAAAGGGAAGCTGGCCTCTCCCTTGCTTCCGGGGATCCGGGCAGAAATTCAGGATAATGAGCTCATCCTCAAGAGGAGCGACGATTCCAAAGAGCAGAAGGCTGCCCATGGTCTGTGCCGGAGCCTGGCTTCCAACGCTGCCAGAGGGGTTTCCGAAGGCTTCTCCAGACAGCTGGAAATTGTCGGAGTTGGATACCGGGCCAAGGTCGACAAGGGCAAGCTCGAGCTCAGCCTGGGATATGCCAGGCCCATTGTTTACAAGATCCCCGGGGACATCGAAATTGTCCTGGAGAAGCCGACATTGATCACGGTCAAAGGGATTGACAAACAGCGCGTCGGCCAGGTTTCAGAAGAAATCCGGAGCTTCCGTAAACCTGACCCCTATAAGCTCAAGGGGATTCGCTATGTTGGCGAGCGCTTGATCAAGAAAGAACGCAAGACGGTGGTAAGCGGTGCACAAGCATAAAGTGGTAATCAAGAAAGAAACCAAAGAACGGATAAGGAAGAGAATCCGTCGAAAAATCAGAGGAACCTCGGAGCGGCCGAGGGTCCACGTTTTCAAGAGTCATTGCTATGTCTACGCTCAGGTCCTCGATGATGACTCAGGCCGGGTGTTGACGACAGCCTCGACTCTGGAAAAGGAGTTCAAATCCAGAAACAAAAACTTTAAGAATATCGAAGCCTGTCAGGCGCTGGGCAAGACGCTGGCCAAGAGGCTGAAGGAGAAAAAAATCGAAAGAATCGTTTTTGATCGAGGGATCTACCCTTATCACGGCCGGATCAAAGCGTTGGCTGAAGCGATGAGGAAGGAAGGTTTGATTTTTTAAAGGAAGGACAAGGAGGATCAAGAGTGGCTGAGGAAGAATTGAAGGAAGAAAAATCAAGAGACGAAGAAGCGAAAACAGAGAAGGGAACAGAGTCTGCAAAAGAACAACAGGAGGCGAAGCCTGAAGCAGAGGAGCTCAAACCGGAAGAAGACAAAGAAGCTGATTTGAAAGACCAGGTGATCTCCATCCGCAGAGTGACCAAAGTTGTCAAAGGAGGGAAAAACCTCAGTTTTTCAGCCATCGTTGCTGTCGGAAATGAAAAGGGAATGATCGGAATCGGGAAAGGAAAGGCCAGGGAAGTTCCCCAGGCGATCGCCAAAGCCGTTGAAGACGCCAAAAAAAAGATGATCAGAGTTCCCCTGGCGGGAACGACGATTCATCATATCATCAAGGGAGAAGCCGATGGAGGGGCCGTCATCCTTCGGCCGGCTTCCAAGGGAACGGGTGTTATTGCCGGAGGGGCTGTGCGGGTCATCATGGAGCTGGCTGGAATAAAGGATATCCTGACAAAATCTCTGCGGAGCAATAACCCTGTTGCCGTGGCCCATGCGACCATGGATGCCCTCAGGAAAATCAAGAACCCTGAAGCGGTTTCCAGAAACAGGGGAAAAGCGAAGGATAAGATATGGCAGTGAAAGACAGGGAGACAGAGAGGAGACGACAAAAGCCGAAAGCGGCAAAAAAATCCCCTCAGGCCAGGCCCGAGCACAGGCTTTTGCGGGTGAAGCTCGTTCGCAGCCTCATCGGACGCCCGAAAAAACAGAGAGAAGTGGTGAAAGGGCTCGGTTTGAGAAAAATCCATTCTGAGGTCGTGCGCAGAGACTGCCCTGAAGTTCGGGGCATGGTCAACAAAATCCCTCATCTTTTGGAAGTCGAAGTGTTGGAGAAAAAATGAACTTGAGTCAACTTCATCCAGCCAAAGGTTCCAGAAAGAACCCTAAAAGAGTCGGCCGGGGACCTGGTTCGGGAAGAGGAAAAACTTCTGGCCGCGGCACAAAAGGCCAGAAGTCCATTACCGGCTATTCGCGGAAAAGAGGACACGAAGGAGGCCAGATGCCCCTTCACCGCCGGCTTCCAAAGCGGGGCTTCACCAATGTGTTCAGGACGGAATACAGTGAAGTGAACCTGGAGAAGCTGGAAAAGATCACCAAAAAAGAGATCAAGCTCGAGGATATGAAGGAAGCCGGTTTGATCAGGAGGGTTTCGGAAATGGTCAAGGTTCTGGGAAGAGGAAGGATTTCCTCGGCCAAAACCATTCATGCCCATAGATTCTCCCGCTCCGCGCTGAAAAAGATCGAGGAAGCAGGAGGAAAAGCCATTCTGATTGGAAGCGAGTGATGTTAGAGAGCATTCGAAATATTTTCAGTATTCCAGACCTCAGGAAGAGGATCATTTTTACCTTGCTCCTTCTGGCCGTTTACCGTATTGGGTGGCAGATTCCCAACCCCGGTATCAGTGGTTCAGCCCTGGCGGAGTTCTGGGAGCAGCAGAAGGGAACCATCTTTGGTTTCGTCGACCTTTTCTCCGGACGAAACATGTCCAGGATGACCATCTTTGCGCTGGGCATCATGCCCTACATCAGCGCCTCCATTATCCTCCAGCTGCTCCAGGTGGTCTGGCCTTACCTGGAAAAGCTGTCCAAGGAAGGAGAGCTCGGGAGGCGGAAGATCACCCAGTATACCCGTTACGGAACGATCGTTATCTGCATGATCCAGTCCGGCGGCATCGCCTGGTGGCTGCAAAGCCAGACGACAGCGAGCGGAGCGCCCATCGTTCCCCACCCCGGTATTGGGTTTATTTTCCTGACCATTCTCACCCTGACTACCGGAACCGTGTTTGTCATGTGGTTGGGCGAGCAGATTTCCGAGCGAGGTATCGGAAACGGCATCTCGCTCATCATCTTTGCCGGCATCGTGGTCGACGTCCCCCGCGGCATGCAGAGCCTTTTCTCCGGATTGAGAACAGGAAACATGACCCCCTTGAGGCTGCTCTTCCTCCTCGTTCTGATGCTGGCGGTTATCGGCGTCATCGTTTTCGTCGAGAGGGGCCAGCGGAGGATTCCTGTCTCTTACGCCAAGAGGGTTATCGGCCGCAAGATCTATGGCGGGCAGAGCACGCATTTGCCTCTTCGGGTGAACACGGGCGGTGTCATTCCCATTATCTTTGCCGCCTCTGTCATCACCATTCCGGCCACCATCGCCCAGTTTGCCAAACAGCCGCTGATCCAGCAGCTCGCCATGCAGTTCAATTTGGGCATGCCCCTTTATAATCTCTTTTATATAGCCGCAATCATCTTCTTCACCTATTTTTACGTTTCGATCATTTTTAATCCCTCCGATGTCGCCGACAACCTGAGAAAATACGGAGGGTTCATTCCTGGTATCCGGCCGGGAAAGAACACCTCCGAATTTATCGACAGCGTTCTCTCGAGGATCACTCTTGTCGGTGCGGTATATCTTGCCATGGTGGCCATCCTGCCGGAATTTTTGATGACCGGCTTCAAGGTCCACACCCTTCCCCTCATCGGCGACTTTCTGAACACCAACCTCCCCCGCTGGTTCACCCAGGGGCTGAACATCGATTTTTATTTTGGCGGCACTTCCGTCCTTATCGTTGTCGGGGTGGCCATGGACACCATGCAGCAGATCGAGGCCCAGCTGATCATGCGTCACTATGATGGATTCATGCGGCGGGGCCGCATCAGAGGAAGGCGCGGATGAGAGTGATTCTCCTCGGACCGCCGGGAAGCGGCAAGGGAACACAGGCTGACCGGATAGAAAGAGAATACGGGCTGCCGAGGCTTTCCACGGGTGACCTCCTCCGCAGGGAAGTCCAGGAAAGAACGGCACTGGGAAAAGAGGTGGAGGCGGTGATCAGGCGAGGAGAGCTGGTCAGCGACGAAATGGTGGCGGAGATGATCCGGAAAAGGATTGTCCAGCCGGAATATCGACGTGGTTACGTTCTGGATGGTTTCCCCCGCACCATTGCTCAAGCGCGGCGGCTGGAAGAGGTCGACCCGGATCAGGATGAACTGGCCATCGATATCCATCTCAGCGACAGGGCTGTGCTGGGAAGGCTGGGAGCCAGGCGGGTTTGTCCGCGCTGTGAGCGAATATACAACCTGCTTGTCAAGCCTCCGTCCAGGTATGAACAATGCGATAGCTGCGGCGAGAGACTCATCCAGCGGAATGACGATCAACCCGGAGTGATCAAGGAGCGGTTGAAGGTTTACCATCAGCAGACCGGGCCTCTGTGTGACCATTACTCGAAAAAAAAGGCTTTTTACAGAATCAACGGTGAGACGGGGATTGAGGATGTTTTTGCGGAAATCCGGCGAATCCTTGATCGAAAGCTCGCCAAATCCCGTCAGGCAACGGTTAGCAAATGATCATATATGGTGAGGAAGAGATTCAGGCCATCCGGAAAAGCAACAGGATTGTGGCGAGAGTTTTATCTGAGCTCGAGACGATGATCAAGCCAGGAATCCAGACAAGAGAACTGGATGAATATGCGGAAACGAGAACGCGCGAGATGGGGGCCATCCCGGCCTTCAAGGGTTACCGGGGCTATCCAGCCTCTCTGTGCACCTCTATCAACGAGGAGATCGTCCACGGGATTCCATCTTCTCGGCGGCTGAAGGATGGAGATATCATCAGCATCGACTTCGGCGTCCTCCTCGAGGGCTATTACGGAGATGCGGCGGCCACCTATCCCGTTGGCGAGGTCTCTCCCACGGCCAGGAAGCTGATCCGGACAGCCCAGGAGGCTTTTTATAAGGGTTTAGAAAAGATGAAGACGGGGAAGAGAATATCCGACATCTCCCATGCCATCCAGAGCCATGTCGAATCGAAGAGGTTTGCGGTCATCCGGGCCTTCGTCGGCCATGGAATCGGTCTTTCGCTCCATGAAGAGCCCCAGATTCCGAATTTCGGACCCCCGGGCAGGGGGCCAAAGATTAAGCCGGGCATGGTTTTGGCCCTGGAGCCGATGATCGCAGCCGGGGACTGGAACGTGGAGATTCTGGATGACAGCTGGACGGCCATCACCAGAGACAGAAGCCTTTCGGCCCATTATGAACACAGCGTGGCCGTCACTTTGGAAGGACCTGAGATTCTCAGCCTGTGGGAAGGAGAAAGGGACAGTTCCTATCATTTGAAGGAGAATCATTATGCCTAAGGACGATGTTTTCGAGACCGAAGGCACTGTCATCGAGAATCTTCCCAACGCCATGTTTCGTGTGGAGCTGGCCAACAAGCATGTGATTCTGGCTCACATTTCCGGAAAAATGCGGAAACATTTTATCCGCATCCTTCCTGGAGACAAGGTGCTGGTCGAGCTGTCACCTTATGATTTGACCAAAGGACGGATCACCTATCGGTTCAAGTAAAGGAAAAGGCCCATGAAAGTCAGAGCGTCGGTCAAGAAGATTTGCAGGAATTGCCGGATCATCAAGAGGAAAGGAATTCTTCGTGTGATCTGCTCGAACCCCAAACATAAACAAAAGCAAGGCTAAACGAGGTTAAAATGGCAAGAATAGCAGGCATCACGCTTCCCGCGGAAAAGAGGATTGAAATCGGCTTAACTTACATCTATGGCATCGGACGTTCCAAGGCGATCAGGATTCTCCAGGAGGCCAGCATTGACAAGGATAAGAAGGTCAAGGCGCTGAGCGAGGAAGAAATCCGAAGAATCCGCGACATTATCGAAAAAAGAGAGAAGATTGAAGGAGATCTGCGCAAGGAGGTCGGCCAGAACATCAAGAGGTTGATGGACATCGGTTGCTACCGCGGGTTGAGGCACAAAAGAAAGCTCCCGGTGAGAGGTCAGAGGACAAGGACGAACGCCCGGACGAGAAAAGGCCCCCGGGGCCATACAATGAGGAAACCTAAAGCCAAATAGGAAGTGAATCATGCCCAGAGCCAGAAGAAAAGTCAAAAAGAAAGTCAGAAAGGAGATTGGGTTTGGCGTGGCCTATATCCAGTCCACCTTTAACAACACGATTATCACCATCACAGACCAGCAGGGAAGCACGGTCTGCTGGTCCAGTGCCGGGACCTCCGGCTTCAAGGGCGCCAGGAAAGGGACGCCTTTTGCGGCTCAGCTGGCTGCAAGAGTAGCCGCATTGAAGGCCAAAGACTTTGGCGTCAGATACGTTGACGTAAAGGTCAAAGGCCCGGGAGCAGGAAGGGAATCGGCGATCCGGGCGCTTCAGGTCAACGGACTGGAGATCAAATCGATCAAGGATGTCACACCCATACCCCATAACGGCTGCCGGGTCCGGAAGAGAAGGAGAGTTTAGGAGGAGGGAGGGAAAAGGAGAAAAAGATGTCAAGATACAGTGAACCCATTTGCCGGCTCTGTCGAGTGGAGAGAGTCAAGCTCTTCCTGAAGGGAAGCAAATGTCTGAGTGATAAATGCCCGGTGGAGCGGCGGCTTTATGCGCCTGGAGAACACGGCCGGGCCCGGAGGAGAATTCTCGGCTACGGTTTGCAGCTAAGGGAGAAACAGAAGCTGAAAAGATATTATGGGATGTCAGAAAGACAGTTCCGGCTCTTCTTCCGGCGAGCCGAGCAGAAAAAAGGAATTACCGGAGAAAACCTTCTCATCATGCTGGAGCGGAGGCTGGATAACGTGATCTTCGTGATCGGGTTTTCTCATTCCCGGGCTCAAGCCCGGCAGCTCATCACTCACGGCCATTTCCGGATCGACGGCAGGAAGGTCGACATTCCCTCATTCCTGGTCAGCAAGGGCGATGTTGTTTCCTTCAAGGACGGATCCGGAAAACAAGAAGAGCTAAGGGCCATCGTGGAGTCCAACCGGACCAAGCAAGTCCCTGGCTGGATAGAGGTCGACCCGGAAAAAATGCAGGCTCGAATCCTGAATCTCCCCACCCGGGAAGATGTGACTCTGCCTGTCGAAGAACACATGGTGGTTGAGCTCTATTCGAAATAGACAGGTCTCTGATGTTTCAGGGCACGGAGAGACTTTGGACGCGTGTCAGTGAGCAACCTGAGCAAGGAACCTGAAAAGGAGGACACATGACCGAAATAGAATTTCAGAAGCCGAAGTACCTTGAGTGCGATTATGAAACCTTGACCGAGAAATACGGCCATTTTTCGGCCCAGCCCTTTGAAAGAGGCTACGGCATCAGCATCGGAAATGCCCTGAGGAGGATTCTGCTCTCTTCCATCATCGGTGCGGCCATCACAGCTGTTCGGATTCAAGGTGTTCTTCATGAGTTCTCCAGCATTCCCGGAGTTGTTGAGGATGTCACCGATATCATCCTCAATCTCAAGAGCATTTTCCTCAAACTGAAGGGGTCGGAACCCAAAGTCATGACGATGAAGAAAAAGGGGCCGGCTGAAGCCAAAGCCTCGGACATCGAGCATGACCCTGATATCGAGATTCTTGAGAAGGAGGTCCACCTCGCCTCCCTCGATAAAGACGGGGCGCTGGACATCGAGATGGTCGTCAAGAACAACAAGGGATACATCGCCGCCGACCAGAATTATGACAAGGAGTTGAGCGTGGATTACATTCCGCTGGATTCTTCCCATTCCCCCATTCTGAGGGTCGATTACCGGGTGGAACCGGCCAGAGTCGGCAAGAGGATCGATTATGAGAAACTGGACCTGGAAGTTTGGACAACCGGAGCCGTTTCTCCCAAGGATGCCCTTGCCCAGGCAGCCAAAATCATGAGAGACCATCTGGTGATTTTTCTTCATGTTGTGGATGAACCGATGGAGAAGGAGCGGATGGTGATCAAGAAAGATATTCCCTATCTGTCACAGATTGATATCCTTTCCAAATCCATCGACCATCTTGAACTTTCCGTCAGGTCCAGCAATTGTCTCCGGGCGGCCGGAATTGAAAGGATATACGAGCTCGTCCAGAAGACCGAAGAAGGGCTGTTAAGGACTAAAAATTTCGGACGAAAGTCTCTGAGCGAGATCAAGGAAACTCTCCAGGAGATGGGCCTTGGCCTCAACCTGGACCTCCATCCGAAGCTGCTGGAGAAGCTGGAGGCCGACAGGAAAAAAGCAGAAAAAGATGAGGAGCAGTCTGAATGAGGCATCTGGTTAAAACGAAAAAATTGAGGAGAAACACTGCTCATCGAAGAGCGCTGCTGCGGAATCTGGTCACTTCCTTCCTCGAAAAGGAGCGAATGCGGACGACTCTGGCTAAAGCCAAGGCGGCAAAGCCTCTGGCTGAAAAGATGATCACCCTGGGCAAAAATGACACTCTTCACGCCAGGCGCCGGGCCATAAGCTTCATCAACAAAAAAACAGTGGTCAAGAAGCTTTTCGATGAGATCGGCCCGCGCTTCAGTGAAAGGCCGGGCGGTTACACCCGAATTGTCAAAATCGGGACTCGAGCCGGAGATGGCGCAGATATGGCCATCCTGGAGCTCATCGGCACCGAATACAAGAAGAAGGAAAAGAAGAAGACCGATCTCAAGAAAAAATTGAGAAAGCGAACATAGACTGACCGAGAGTCTTTTTTGGGATCGTGATTGAGATGCCAAAAAGGGGGAAGGGCGTCTATTTACTGGGAATCACCCACAGCTCCTGGCCGGGGTAGATTTTTGACCTGTAACTGAGTCCGTTGAGGGCCAGAAGCAGGTTGAGGTTCATGCCGTGGCGGCGAGCAATCTCAAAGGGTGTATCTCCGGATCGCACCGAATACGGAATGGCTCCCTCCGGTATCCCGGATTGAATCACAATCTTCTGGCCGACAGTCAAGACATCGCTTTGCAGGCTGTTCTCGTCTTTGATCTTATCGACGGTGGTGTTGAAGGCGCTGGCGATCTTGTAGAGGTTATCACCCCGGCGGACAACGTAGACGAGCTTTTCTCCTTCTTTGACGAGCTCGGGAGAAGAAAGAGGAGCGGAGGTTCTTGACCCTCCAGATGGAATCCTGAGCGCCTGTCCTGGGTTGATAAGGTGAACCTTTTGGATCAGGTTCAAGCGGGCGATGGCAGAGACGGTGGTGCCGTAGCGCCGGGCGATTTCCGAAAGGGTTTCTCCTCTCCTGACATAATGGAGGATGTAGGAAGCTTCCGGAGGAATGTAACGGTTGAGGGAATAAACAGCGGCAAGAGTTTTTTCGCCGCAGCCAACCGGAACTCTCAGGTCGTATTCGTGCTCCGGCGTGGATTTGTGGCGGAGTTCGGGGTTGAGGGCTGCCAGCTCTCCGGCCTCAAGACCGAGAGCCCGGGAAAGGACACTTAGGTTGACGGGCTTGTCGATGGAAATCGTTTCGTACTCCAGGGGCGGGTCAGGTTCGGGCAGGGCAAAACCGTATTTTTCAGGGTTGTTGACGATGAGCAGGGTGGCAATGAAACGGGGAACGAAGCGAGCCGTCTCCCGGGGGAGCATAAGATAAAGGTCCCAGAAGCTGTCGAAATAGTCGATGCGCTGGGAGCTGATGACCCTTTTGACCTTATACTCTCCGCAGTTGTAAGAGGCCAGAGCAGTGCACCAGTCGCCGAAGTGGGAGTGAAGCTCGTTCAAGTATTTCAGAGCGGCCCGTGTGGATTTGAGCGGGTCCATTCTCTCGTCGATATAGCGGTCTCTGTTGAGGCCGAAGCGGTGTCCGGTGGAAGCGATGAACTGCCAGAGACCGGCCGCCCTTGCTCTGGAGTAGGCTCTGGGATTAAACCAGCTTTCAATGACCGGAAGCCAGGATAGCTCCTCAGGCAGCCCGGCTTTTTTCAACTCTTCGAGGATAAACTTCCGGTAGCGGCCGGAGCGCTGATACGCTTGCTCAAAGAACTCCCTCTCTCTTGTTTGAAAGATGGCGATCTCATTGAGCACATGCTGGTTCTCCACCAGAGGGATGTACTGGTGGTTGTTTCCCACGGCCGTCATCTGGGAAGCATAGAGTTCCTGAATCCGCTGGGCAATCAGCAGCCGCAGCTCGTTTTTCTCCTGGATGTGAGGGGAGTCATGAGGGAGGTCAAGCTTGATAAGCAAACTGTAGGCATTATCCAGAGCGGCAAGGGAGGTGTCGAAATCCCCCTTTTCCCAGGCCAGCCTGGAATCCTGCAGGGCATACAGCGCTTCTTCGAGAACAGCGCCGGCGCCTACCTTATCCTCTTTCTCTTGCTCCTCGAGCGACAGCTGTGCCTCCAGGCTCTCCGGGGAGAGAAGTTCTGCGCCTGTCTGATCTTTGTCCGGCTCGAAGCTCTGCATTTTCTCCTCAGACGGAACCGCCTGAGCGGTCTGTGTCTGCGTGCCACTCAGGGGATGGCCGGGTGGAGGAGCGGCTGATTTTTGAAAAAGAGAACAGGAACAGAGGCAAGCGAAGCAAAAAGCGAGGGCAGCGGTGCAGAATGTGTGTCTTCTCAATTTTCTCCTGCCAGAGGACCTTTATAACATTTTTGGCGCTTTTTCGTCAAATTCCTGGTGAAAATCATTTCTTTTTCGACCTTTCTGCCATCGCGGATTTGGAAACGTGAAATCATATGTTAAACAAAAAGCGCCAGATATGTAAATCGCCCTTAGAGATGATTTCTGGAGTGATTTTTCGTCTTTTCCTTCTCACCCGGAAGGAGGATGGGTTTTCCCTGATTTCAAGCTCTTTTTGCGGCTTGCTTCCGGTGCCAGTTCCAGGCTGTTTCGATGATGGTCTCGATATCGGAGTGTGAGAGCTTCCAGCCGAGGATCGTCTCTGCCTTTTCCCTGGAAGCGAGGAGCACCGGAACGTCGCCTTTTCTCCGGGACTTTTCTCTGTAATGGACCTTCTGGCCGGTGACTTCCTCTGTTTTCCGGATGATCTCTAAGACAGAATATCCCCGGTTCGTGCCCAGGTTGATGAGCTCGCTCCGTGAAGAGGAGAGGAGCTTTTTCAGGGCAAGCACATGGGCTCTGGCCAGGTCGGTGACGTGGATGTAGTCCCTGACCGCGGTCCCGTCCGGAGTCGGAAAATCGGTGCCATAAAGCGCGAAGTTCGTTTTCTGGCCAAGCAGAAAGAGCAGGAGGTTGGGGATGAGGTGAGTTTCCGGCTCGTGCATCTCCCCGAGCTGGCCTTCCGGGTCAGCGCCGGCCGCGTTGAAATAGCGGAGGGAAATGAACTTCAGCCCATAAGCCCTCTGGTAATCCTCGAGGATTTTCTCGACGATGGCCTTCGTCTGTCCGTAGGGATTGACCGGATTCAAAGGATGGCTCTCCGGGATCGGAATCTGACCGGGCTCGCCGTAGACAGCAGCGCTGGAAGAGAAGACGAAGTTCTCGATTCCCGCCTCCCGCATCGCCTCCAGAAGGTTCAAGCTGCTGATGATGTTATGGGTGTAGTATTTTCCGGGATTCAGGTAGGATTCTCCAACCTGGATAAGGGAAGCGAAGTGAAGGACAGCCTCAAACTTAAGGGAGCCGACGACCTTTCTGACCGCTTTTTTCTCCAAAAGGTCGCCGGTCACCACCTTTCCGCCGACGACCAGCTCCTTTTTTCCGGTGGAGAAATTGTCAAAGATGACAACCTCATAGCCCTCTCTGAGCAGTTCCTTGACGGTGTGGGAGCCGATGTATCCGGCTCCTCCGGCCACCAGTATGCGCATCAGCGCTCCTTTCTGATGATTTTTCTGGCCTGGCGAAGGCCGTCTTTTTTGGTCTCGAATTCGTTATCCAGCTGCATGCGGTACAATTTTTTGAGGATTTTTCCCATCTCCGGTCCGGGCGGAACACCCATTTTGAGCAGGTCCCTCCCCATGATCATCGGCTGGATGGACTCCTTGCTCACCTTGAGTTCCCTGAATTTTCGGAGCAGCCATCGGGCTTCCGTGTCCAGTCCCTTGACCGGAGTCTCCGTCCTTCCTGCCCGGTCAGCGGCATCGAGGAAGATCAACAGCTCGATCTCGCCGTTGATGTCGGCGGCAAGGCGGTTGAACGCTTTCTTGGTCACCACTTCCCTGTTGGCCCAGAGTTCGGAGGCCCGATGGTGACATTTGATAAGGGAGAGAACCGTTTTTCTCAGGCTATAACCATTCCAGGAGAAGATTCTGAACCGGTTGAGGATTTTCCTGGCGATCTTCTCGCTGAAAACATCATGGCGGTTGCTGGTGATGACCATCCTCCCTCTCTTGTACTCCCACCTGGCTGCGGCCGGCTTCCCCACATCATGGTAAAGGGCGGCGAGAAGGAGGGCGAGCTTTTTCTCCTGGGCCAGCCCGGCCAGCCCGGCCAGCCTCTTTGCCTGGTCCACGGTGATCGCGGTGTGATGCCAGACCGTGTGGTGGCCGTATTCGTCTTTCTCAGGGTGGAAGACGGCATCCTGGATGGAGAGGGTGAGTTTATCCAGTTCGGGGAAAAGCTGGGGGAGCACACACAGCTTGTGCAGCTCCTGGAGGCCCCGAGAAGGAGCAGGGGAGAGGAGGAGGATTTTGAACAGCTCCTCGTTGACCCTTTCCACGCTCAGGCCGGTCAGGTCGATCTCCCAGGCGGCTTCGTAGATGTCCGGCTCGATGCCGTATTCAAGGAGGGAGGCGAAGCGCGCCGCCCGGAGCACCCGCAGCGGGTCATCTGGAAAAGCCCCGGGGTTGGTCAGCCGGATCATCTTTTCTTGAATGTCTTTTGTCCCCTGAAGAGGGTCGATGAGCAGGCCATCGATGAGCCGGAGGGCGATGCTGTTGCAGCGGAAATCGCGCCTTTCCAGGTCTTTCTCGATGGGAAGATCAGGGTCTGAGGAGATGATGAAGTCTTTATGGCCCTTGGTTCCTGCTCCTCTGGGGATATCCTTCCGGGGCAGCGCGATGTCATAGGTCTTCCTGTCGACAGTGAACTTGATGACGCCAAAGCTCTTTCCGACCAGGTCCACCTTCCCGTGAGGCTCGATTTTTTTAACGATCGCCTCCACGCTGTGGCGGGTGATGAGAATGTCGACATCATCGGAAGGGATTCCTCTGATCCGGTCACGGACAAAGCCTCCCACGGCATAGACATCCGGGCCAAAACGCTGGATGAAGAATTCCCTGTCCCGAAAATCAGCCTGAATTTTTTTCATTTGAAGAACTTCACCCCTGCGTCAGAGAAATGAAGCTTTGAGTTTCAGCATTTTAGGCTTGACTGCTCCCAAGATTCTTTTTTTCCGGCAACCGCTCGCCAGCTGGCGCGGTGGAAAGGCTGCAATCGTCTGTGGGAATGGCAGAGCCGGATCTGAAGATTTGCCCATCCATTCTCATCCACAGTCCATTCTGCCACATTTCCTCCCGTGCCGTAAACCATTTCTTTCCCGCCGGTTCCCCCTCCGCTGCGGGGGCTTGAGGGGCGGCCTCATCGCCGCACATCTGTTGTCAATTTATTTGATTCTCTTTCAGCTTAGTGTGGGTAAAATACACGGGAATGGCGTTAAAAATCTGAAGGGAGCGATGCCATTTCTGTGTATTTTCGTCATTCAATAACCCACACAAAATGGAAGAGAACTCTTTATTTATTGCGTTCATAAATGTTAACAGGGCGCGTTAAGTTCCGGCAGCGTTTTTCAGATTGCTGAGTTGCTGGTGTTTCTGTTAATATCGACGGCGATGGATATTCCCATACTCAGAGAATTGATCATCATCCTGGCTGCTTCCATCGCCGTTTTTCTCATCAGCCACAGGTTGAAGATTCCGACGGTTGTCGGCTTTCTGGTCACAGGGATTTTGATCGGACCCTGGGGATTGCGGTTGATCAGGGACGCTCAAAGCATTGATGCTCTGGCTGAAATCGGGGTGGTCATGCTCCTTTTCACCATCGGGATTGAATTCTCGCTGAAGAAGCTGAAGCAGATTAAAAAGATCTTCTGGATAGGCGGAAGCCTCCAGGTCCTCATGACGATATTCCTTGTGGCCGGAATCCTGAGTGTATTTCATGTTCCTTGGAACACCAGTGTGTTCTACGGGTTTCTCATAGCCTGCAGCAGCACAGCGGTCGTCATGAAGCTTTACTCGGACCGAAGCGAGCTCGACTCCCCGCAAGGCCGCCTTTCGCTGGGGATATCTCTCTTCCAGGATATAAGCCTTGTTCCGATGATTGTCATGACGCCGATTCTCGGAGCGTCTTTGTCCATTTCTCTGAAAGTTGTACTGCTCAGGTTTTTGCTCAGCGGTCTTGTGATCGGAGCCGTTGTTTTTCTCGCCCAGCGCCTCATGCCGAAAATTCTTTACGTCATCGTCAAATCCAGAGTCAGGGAGATCTTTCTCATCACCACTCTATTCCTCTGCCTGGGGATGTCCCTTCTGACCTTCTCTTTCGGTCTGTCATTCGCTCTCGGCGCCTTCATCGCCGGCATCATCATCTCCGAGTCGGAATACAGCCATCAGGTGGCCTCTGAAATCATGCCCTTCAAGGATCTTTTCAGCAGCATTTTTTTTATTTCCGTGGGCATGCTGCTCAACGTTCAGGTCGCCTGGGATGGGATGGTGTTCATCATCATCCTGAGCCTTTCGATTCTCTTCCTGAAGTGTGCGGTTGTCTTCTTTACAGTAAGAATCTTGAAATATCCGGCCAGGATTGCCTTTATCACCGGCCTGGGTCTTGTCCAGATTGGTGAGCTTTCTTTTGTTTTGGCCAACCTGGGAAAGGCGAACGGTTTTCTTTCCGAGGAAATTTTTCAGGCATTCATTGCTTCTTCCATTCTGACGATTCTGGCCACTCCCTTTTTCATCCATTTCTCGCCATATCTTGCTGATAGAACACTGAAATTATTCAGGTGGAAAGCCAGGCTCGATGAATCCACCGTGGAAAAATTCAGAGCTCTGAAGAACCATGTCGTCATTGCCGGATACGGGCTGAACGGGCAGAATCTGGCCAGAGTTTTGAAAGAGACGGGCATTCCCTTCGTCGTCATCGAGCTCAACCCTGACACCGTTAAAAATGCCCTGAAGAGAGGGGAGCCGATCATCTTCGGGGATACATCGACCAGGGAAATACTCGAAACATCGGGCATCGAGCGAGCCAGAGTCATCGTGTTTGCCATCTCTGATCCTGGGTCGATAAAAAGGGGAGTTAAAATGGCACGACAGATGAACAGAGATGCTCACATCATCGTGCGAACACGATACGTCTCTGAAATCGATGAACTCTACAAGCTGGGTGCTGATCAGGTGATTCCCGAAGAGTTCGAGACGTCGATCGAGATCTTTGCCCGGGTGCTTGAGGAGTTTCATGTTCCCAGGAACATCATCGATACCCAGGTCAAAGTCATCAGGAGCGAGGGCTACAGCATGTTGCGGAGCGCTCCGAAAACCAGGAGAAGGTGGATGGAAAAAATCGCCGATCTCCTTCGGGCCGGGACCGCCGAGACCTTTTTTGTTTTCAGAGACTCTCCTGCAGCAGGGCAGTCGCTGAGAGGGCTTGACCTCAGGCAAAAGACAGGAGCGACGGTGATTGCCGTGGTCCGCAGCGATCAGTCCTTTGCCAGCCCTTCCCCTGATTTCAGGATCGAAGAAGGGGATATCCTGGTGCTTGTTGCCAGCCATCAGGATATGGAGAAAGCCTTTCATTTCCTCGGCAGCAGGGACTTATCCAATGTGTAGCTGTTGGACTGATATCATTCCAAACGGAGGGAGGAGTGGGGAGAACGAATAAGCGGCCGGCCCAAGCCGGTGAAACAAACGGTCATCATCCGGTCAGAGTCCGGCGAGAAACCGAATCGCGGGATCTGGCGCAGGGGAATTACATCGTGCACATAAAAATCATCGACAGGGTCTCCGGTAAGAATCTCACCAGGATGGCCGATCCTTCTCCTCAACAGCCGGGAGCCCGGGGATGTGGTAAAAAAAGCGGCAATAGGGAATAAAACGAAGAATATGAAATTCAAATGTTTGAATAGAAATCCAAAAAAATGGATTATATTCAAATTCTGTAAACAGCATTTTAATTTTTTCTTTTATAATGAACGACTTACAAGTCCGAACTTTTAATCTATTTTGGCACGTAATTTGCTATTATAAAAATAAAGGGAATAGATAAGCGCAACGGCGAATAAGTGCGAAATAGCGGAATAAAAGAGTGAATAAAAAAAGGGGAGGTGAGAATCACATAAATAACTTCAATTCAAGGCATGGGGTTTGAGTGCGATTGTGGATTGTCATGAAAGATGTTCCGAATCCAAAATCGCATTCAGGGAAAGGGATTCAACGAGACTCAGCTAGAAGGATTAAAGAATGCTGAGCAAAAAATTTCCCGCTTTAATCCCCGGCGGGGTTAACGGGAAAGGAAAAGAAGGAAAAAGATGCATAAAGTAAAATGGATAGCGCTTTTCTTCCTTGGCTTCCTCCTCACGACCGGCATCATTATGGCTCAAGCTCCCACAGGCAAAATTGTCGGGAAAGTTCTCGATGATGAGGGTTCTCTTCTTCCTGGCGTTACAGTGGAAGCAACAAGCCCAAAGCTCATTGGCAAAGTGACGGCTGTCACCGATTTCAACGGAGTCTATCGTCTTCTGGCTCTTCCATCCGGAACGTATACTATCACTTATACGCTTCCCGGCTTCAACACTGTCGTCAGAAAAGATATCGTCGTCCGGGTTGAAGAGACAATAACGGTAGACATCGCCATGACGCCAGGAACCATAGAGGAAGAAATAACGGTCGTGGGGCAATCGCCTCTGGTCGATGTCAAGAGCACGGTCAAAGGGATGACATTGACCAAAGAGATGTTTAGCGTGCTTCCGAGGGGCAGGAATTTCGATACCCTCGTTACGGCCGTTCCAGGAGTCAACGATGAGCCCTGGGCAGCAGGATTATCCGTGGACGGAGCGAGTGGCGCAGAAAACATGTATTACATCGATGGACAGGATATCACCCGCATGTACGGCGGCACACGCGGCCAGACTGCTGTCTTTGAGTTTGTGGATGAGGTGCAAATCAAGGCCAGCGGATATCCGGCTGAGTACGGAGGCTCCATGGGCGGCGTCATCAACGTTGTCACTCGCTCGGGTGGAAATACATTTTCCGGCGAGCTGATCGGTTACTATGACACAAGCTGGCTGACCGGCAAAGAAAGAGACGCGCTGCGCCTGAACCCGATGGACCCGAGTATTGCCGAGTATGTCAACTACCAGGACCTGTATGGAAAGGATGAGACGAACAGGTACGAATTCGGATTCAACCTCGGAGGCTATATCTTTAGAGATAAATTGTGGTTCTATGCCTCCGCACTGCCCGCCCTCTACGACCAAACCAGAAAAATCCATTGGATTCCTGAAGGAACCGCTCCAGACAGCGAGCACACGTACAAAAGTTATGCCTATAATTTTCAGGCCAAGATAACAGCCATGCCGTTAACAGGCATGCGTGTGAGCGCCAGCTTCTTGAATAACTTCTGGAAATACAGAGGACGGCTGCCTGGCCGAGACGGCACGGGTAACCCGAATGAACCCTGGTCAGACTATGGCTATGACTATCCCAACTGGAGCGCGAACATCTCGTTAGACTACACTCTGGGAGCCAATTTCCTCATCAATGCCCGCGGCGGCTACTTCTACACTAACACAACAAATGAGCAGGTCAGTCCCCCTGGTGTCAGGTGGTGGTTTCGAAAGGAAGCTCCAGGGTATGCCAACGTCACGAACGCCATGTTCCTCGAGATTCCACCTGAATATGTCCATGCCGCAGGCTGGTCCAACATGTCCACGATGCCGATGGCGCTGAACAAGGACATCCAGAACAGATTCCATTCCAACCTGGACATGACCCTGTATGCAAACGTCGCCGGCGAGCACGCCTGGAAATGGGGCATTCAGATGGTGCGCATCGAGCAGGATATCGACAACACAGCGGCATACGAAATTGTCTACCTCGGCTGGAATAGGTCGTTCCAGTACCTCGACACCGGAGAGGAGGTCAGAGGGACATACGGCTTCTATGCGATTCGTGGTGCTCAGGCCGATCCCAACCACCCCGCTTATCCTTATGGGACATTTGCCAACCCGCACAGCTACCGCTGGGCCATTTACCTGCAGGATAGCTGGACGCCGGATTTCCTGGGCAACAGACTCACTCTGAATATCGGAATCCGGGCGGAGAAAGAGGATATCCCGAGCTTCTCCGACCTTCCAGAGTATCAGTATCCTCCCATATCCTTCCACATCGACCAGAAACTGGCTCCTCGCCTTGGCTTTATTTACGATGTCTTGGGTGATGCGAGCCTGAAAGTGTACGGAAGCTTTGGCGTCTATTACGATGTCATGAAGATGAATATGGCTTTGGGCTCATACGGCGGATTCAAATGGACAAGTTCTTACTACTCCCTGGATGATTGGGATTTCACTCAAATTGGAAACGGCAACTATCCCGGAACATACTATACCAGTTACAACTGGCGGATTCCTTCCTTCGATACCACTGACACCCAACTCAAGCCTACGGCTCAGTCAGAGTTGACCTTCGGTGTTGAAAAAATGGTCATGGAAAACCTCTCCGCCTCTGTCCGTGTGGCCTACAAGCACCTCATCCGGACCATCGAAGACGTCGGAGTTCTGACACCTGCGGGTGAGGAATACTTCACCGCAAATCCTGGCTACGGTTGGACTCTGCCTGAGTCTGAAGGCGGCAAATTTGATGATGCGTTCCCTACCTGTCCAAAGGCCAAGCGTGAGTACTGGGCGGTCAATTTCAACCTGGACAAGAGGTTCAGCAACAACTGGCTGGCCGGCCTGTCCTATACGTGGAGCCGGCTGTGGGGCAATTACGGAGGACTGGCAAGCTCCGATGAGTGGGGAAGAAACGACCCCAATGTGGAAAGATACTGGGATCTCTGGTGGCACATGTGGGACAAGAACCTGGAAGAGATCGTCGGCCTTCTCAACACCGACAGAACCCACCAGTTCAAGTTCTACGGAAGCTATGTCTTTCCCTGGGGGCTGACTGTGGGCGTCGTGGCCAATGGAATGAGCGGAATTCCAACGACAAGGGAGTTGCACACCGGCCTCGAAGGCTATTATCCGGACGGAAGGGCCACGGATGGAAGGGCGTCTTTCCTGACCTGGACCAACCTCTATGCCGAGTACAATCTGAGAATGGCAGGAAGATACAAGATTCAGTTCAACGTCAACGTTGATAACCTCTTCGACACCAAGACGGCGCGCCGTAACTTCCCGAGGGTAGACCAGTCTGGAAGGGTTCTCACGGATGCGGAGAGACTGGCTGGCTGGGATTACGATATGGCGACCAATACCATCACAACATACGCGAGAACTCTCACTTACATTCCTGATCCTCGATTTCTGATGCAGGAGTCGTTTTATCCCCCAATCTCTGTTCGTTTCGGAATGAAGTTCATCTTCTAAGCTGAAGTTAGAGTAGAAAAAAGCCCCTTCAAATTTTTTTGAGGGGGCTTTTTTTATGCCTATTTTTTGATTTTCTCCAAATACTCAATTGTGTTTCTGATGGTGAGGGATTCCGGAGATTGAGGGTCAAGCTCCAGGAATTTCTTGAGATAGAGGATGGCCTTATCATACTCTCCCTTGTTTAGAAAAGCATAACCTAATTTGAGGTAGGGGAGTGGCCAATCGGCCTTGATTTCAGAGGATATCTTAAAATAGTGGATGGCTTCGTCCACTCTCTGGTTCGAGAAATAGATTTCTCCAACATTGTAGGCGATGATTTCGTTCTCTGGATAAGAGTCGATGGATTGTCTGAAATAGTCCTGTGCCGTTTCGAAATCTCCATTCTTCAAGTAGCACTCGCCGAGCCCTGCCAGAGCCTTGGCTGCCATCTCGTTGCCCCTTGATGCATCATTCTTGGACTTCTCCAACAATATATTGTATTCTTCGATTGCCCTATCAATGTCTCCTTTGGATACATAACAGTTTCCAATGGTCCAGTGAACTTGATAGGCGTCCGGATTTTTTTCAAGAAGCTGCCGATAGTGGAGGATAGCCTCATCATATTTCTGTTCCTCAACGAGCTGGTTCGCTTTTTCAAAGAGGCTGAAATATGACTCCTCATGACCTGCGGCATTTTCGAATTTTGTCATTTTTTTTAAAGTCAAAGTGATTTTTGGGTTTGCTTCAAGCTGTCGGATATAAACATCGACAAAAGACAGGGCATATCCTTCTGCTGAAGCGCTCACTCTCCACATCCCGGTGCCGAGCCCGAGAATTGCCCATTCTCCCTTTTTATTGGAAGTTGTCTCTCGCTTGATATCCTCACTGTCTTTGAGCTGCATGACTATTTTTGCAGAACTGACGGGATTCTGGTTTTCATCCACAACGAGACCGCTCACTCTCGCTGTCCCTCTCCCCGCTTGTGAAATTGCATGGTTGACGGAAAGGAGAACAAGCGAAATGAAGAAAAAAAACCTTAAACCTCTATTTGCTCTCATTCTTTCCCTCCGCTATATGCGACCGGGTTATTTCTTTCATGGATCAACAGCGAACTCACGATGGAATTTTTCCTCAAACATCAAATTTGACTTTTTTCCTCACACGGCTTTCAGAAGTTTTATTTTGTAATTCTGCTGTCAGGCTGAAATTTCCGCGGTCGAGGGTCAATGGAATTTCGATGATGAATCCTTTCCCGATTATCTTATCGATCTCATCTGCTAATAGCTCAATGGGGAAATCTTTGTGAGTTTCCCATACTTTCCTCTCAGAAGAATCAAAAATCTCGATCGCAATTCCCAAAACTGTCCTGAGCTTGTTGTCCTCCTCTCTGAACCAAATGTTCCTATATGGAACTTCGACCTGAATGAGCAAATCCACGTCGCTGACCTTTTTTACGCTCAGATTGAAATCAAAAACAACCTTTTCCGGCTCGACTTTCGGTTTTCTTCCCATTTGGGCTTTGTTGAGCTCAGCAATATGTTGAGCACTGAGAGGCTCCAGCTCATAGTTGCCATTCCAGGTGTTATCGATAAATACAATTGGGAAAAAACCGTAATACCATATTTCTACGGGCTTTCCGTAGAATGTGTAGCCTCTGGGATAAACATCTCTTCGCTCTGGAGGGCCGAGGAGTATATATACCCGTCCTCTGTCCTGGAGCCATCCCTGTTGCCCTCCGTCTCTAAAGAGATTGTTTGCTTCCTCAATCCTGGCGAAGTACTGGTCTTTAAATTCGTTGATGTCGGTGTAAGGGTCCGGGTCTCTTTTTTTCCAAAATTGTTCAATGAACTCTCCTCTTTCCGAGGGGGGAAGATTAAAGAAAATCTTCCGTTCTTGCTGGGTGATGATATATCTCACTGTGGAAAGGAAATCCTTGTGTTCCGGATCAAGTTTCTTTTCCAATTTATAAAAACTGCAGGACATGAGGAAGAAAGGCATCAAAAAGAAAATACAATAGACGAATTTTCTCATTTTTTTCCCTTGATGGATTCCACCATCTTTTTTATCTTCTCCTGATTGGGGCTGATCTCCAGGGATTTTTCCCAGGCAGTCAGTGCTTCTTTGTTGTTTCCCAGCCGATAATAACAGTCTCCTATGGAATTGAGGATATTAACGTTGGTGCCGAAATGAGAAAGGGATTCTTTGTAATAGGAAATGGCCTCCTGGAACTCCCCGAGGAGCTGGGAAGTCTGACCCAGGATTCCCAGAAATTCATATTTTTCCTGATCCTTTAAGAATGGGATGCCGATCTCTTTTACAGCCCTGTAGTCTTTCGCCGTAAAAAGAACTCGACAGAAGTCATAGGCATATTGCGCGGAAGTGGGGACTTTTCGATAGGCTTTCTCCAGCAACGGTTTGGCTCCCTGAATATCCTTTTTATTGAAGAGCTGGTTTCCGAGGATGTTGAGGTATACAGCATCATCAGAAGATGGAAAAGGCAAGGAAAGGACCCAGGGGCGGGGCAAGAACAATACGGGAGTTATGTAGAAGTCGCTCTGTTCAAAGAGCATCTCTTCTTTGTTCTCATTAAGAAGAGATACTTTGATTTTGTAATGATCGGGAGAGAAATTGGCCAGCGATATTTCATCAAGGAAGTCGGGCGCATGGGGATAATCCTTTATATTTTTTGTCAGTGTTTGGATTTTCTGCTCTCTCTTATAGATGGAATACTCCAGAAAACCCATCTCTTTCAAGCCTTCCGTCAGTCCATAAATTTTGAAAAAGAGATACAGATTATCTTCAGAGGAGAAATCATTTCGTGGTGAAGGCACGAGTTGAGTCTCTCCAAAAAGAAATGGTTTATTTTGCCCTTTAAATTTTGACTGCTTATCAACCCTGTTGCCGAGGATTAAGGAGCTCATTCGGAGAGAAGAGATTTCCGGAATCGCGATGTCCGCTTCGACAGATGTAAACTCTTTAGAAACAGCATTTTTCAAGATGAGATTAAACCTGTAATTTCCCGCAATCAGGGGAAACATATCCTGAAAGCTGAATAATTTTAATTTTATGGAGGCCATCTGCTCTTCTGTCAATTCAATCGGAACGGACCTTTCATACTGGTATATTGTGTTTCCTTGGACGTCAGAAATCTTGCCGTTAATTTCTAAATTTGTGTAAAATCGATTCTCATACTTTTCGATAGAAAGGCGTTTAGGTTCAACAAGATAATGGACAAAAAACATTCCAGAATGATCCCGCATCACTTTTATAGCAGAATCACTGTCGATATAGTTGGCTGTATAATCGACTTCAATGATATCTTTATACATCAGAAGCTTCTCTGCGTATAAATCTTTCACTTTTTCATGGGCGGCCGAAGGGATCCTTGATGAGATGAGAATCTCGGATGCGAGAGAAGGGCTGAGAGTGTGCGCGGCTTCCCCTGGAATTAAGGAAAGCGAAACCTCGGCGATTCGGGGCTCAATTTTACGAAGCTCGTAATAAGCCGCCAGATAATTTGCCGGATCTCCCATATAATGAATAACAAGCTGCTGGGGCCCATACTTCACAGGAGAATACAGCTCATACTCGCCTATCCCGCTTCTTTTGAAAAAAACGACATTGAATGCGTTGGGAAGTCCATAATCTGCCATCCCCTCGTAAAACCAGATAATTAAGGGATAGACTTCGGAAAAATTTTCAAACTTCTCTACGGATTTTGGCTCTCCCAGGATTATATAAATTCTGCCCATGTCCGACTTCCAGCCCGGCCCGGGAGATTCTTTCCCGAGATACTGGTTGGCATAGCCGATGCGGCGATAATGTTCTTTTCTAAATTCATTTTCAGAAGTGAGGGGATTAGGATCACGAACCTTCCAGAAAGCTTCAATGAATATATCCCTTTCCCTGTCTGTCTGAAGCTTCAGGAATACCTCTTTTTCCTTGGGAGTGATGATGTAGATAACATCCTCTTGCAGCCATTTTCGGTATCGGTCAGGGAGATCTTTGATTTTTGTGCTGGCTGAAAGAAAAAGAGCGATGACCAACCCTACGGAGAGAAGGGAAAAAATCCTTTTTTCCATGGGCGTTTAATTTATCAGATGTCGCTATCAGTTTACTTCTTCTCATATTTTTTTTCAAGGTCCGGGGCGCGAGACCCTGTGGAAGTGCCCCGCTTCGCCTCAAAAATACGTGATAGAATTTATGAAACAGGGCACTGAGGAGATCCGGCGATTGTATGGTATTACCTGATGTGCTATTATAAATCGGACTGCAAAAAATAAAACGGTTCTCTTCCATGTATTTTACTCACACAGTCTGGAAGAGAGCCAATAAAATAAATTCAATAGAAATTCTAAGGATGTGTTAAAAATGAGAAAAAAGAATAAAGCTCTCGTTCTTCTGGTTTTATTCATTCTTGTCGGAGCGAATATTGGCCATGGCCAGAGGGATTTTTTAATGGAGGAGAGGAAACTGGTCGAAAAATTTAAGCTTGCCGACAGCCGCTTCCAGAAAGGCAAAGCCCAATTTCTCAAAGGCAACACGATTAAGGCAGAAAAGGAGCTGAAAAAGTGCCTGGAGACAATGCCGGAACATGCAGAAGCTCTGTTTGTTCTGTCCCAAATTGATTACAACAAGGGCGACTTCGATCAAGCTCTGGCGAATATTGAAAAGGCCAAGGACAATTTTGAATTCATTGCCAAATTTTATACATTCACCCATCAGACACGCCTGGAGTCCATGAGAGAGGAGAAGCAAAAACTGGAATCCCATCTCATCTATCTTCAGAGCAAATTGCCTACAGCCACTGATCAGGATGAAAGACAAAGGATTGAATCCGCAATATCGAATACGAGAAACAGTATTTCTATTATCGATACCCACCTGAAAGAGCCATTGCCCCCAGTGCTTCAAACTCCCGGGGATTATTTCTATGTTCATGGGAATATCTTTTTTAAACTGAAAAGATATCAGGATGCCCACGGCCAGTATTTTGAAGCGATAGAAAGAGACCCCAAGCACGGAAATGCGTACAATAATCTCATCAACCTCTATTTTATGGCCGAAGATTATCGGAAAGCCTTAGACTACGTGAATAAAGCAGAAGCCAATGGTGCTCAAATTCATCCTGAATTGAAGAAGGCAGTTCTTAAGGCCTTAAAAAATTAGCAAAGGTCAGAGATACAAGTTTTCTCAGAGGACGATTTTCTTTTTCCTCCAGCTGAGTTTCATGGTCAGCACCCTGTCCGTGGAAAAGATTCTGGCCGCAATCACGACGAGGACGATGAAAAAGGCCGCCATGTAGAGAATGCCAT
>CAYZDV010000005.1:0-33968 GCA_964477275.1 uncultured Eubacteriales bacterium | reverse complement strand
AGGTCGTCGGCTATCTTGCGGCCGCCGTTTACTCCAGAAACCAGGAGGTCCCCCTTTCCCTCACTCCCGAAGAAAAGAAAGAGCTCCTGAGCCTGGCGCGCGATGCCATTCAGACCTTCCTCAAAGAGAAGAAAGTCGTTGCTTACAGAACAGATGCGGCAACGTTTCTGACCAAAAGGGGGGCCTTTGTGACCCTCAAGAAGAAAGGCCTTCTGAGGGGATGCATAGGTTATGCGGAGCCTGTTCTTCCCCTGTATGAGACGGTCATCCGGGCCGCAATTCTTTCCGCCTTTAGGGACACCCGCTTTCCCCCGGTCAGAGCCGAAGAGCTCGACGACATAGAAATCGAAATCTCCGTTCTTTCCCTTCCCCGGCGAATCGAAAATCCCCGGATGGTCCATGTCGGAAAACACGGGCTGATCATCGCCAGGGACGACAAGGCGGGGCTTCTCCTCCCCCATGTCCCGGTAGAGAACGGATGGTCGAGGGAGGAATTTCTCCGCCAGGGCTGCCTGAAAGCGGGACTCCCTCCAGATGCCTGGAAGGCTGGAGCTGAAATTTCGATCTTCGAAGCCATCGTGTTCCATGAGGAAGCATCTTTTTTCCGTGACAGCGAATAAGACTGCGGGTCAGGCTGGACGCATCGAAAACACGCGGAATTTCCCCGGCGAGGAGCTCCATATGAAGCTTGATCGGGCACGGTTTCTCCCCGAAGGAGAGAAGAACGGAAGCCGGATGCGAGCTCGTTTTCCACGCCGGGGAAAACATAACGAACCCTCAAACCCTCATCCCTGATTTTGACAAGAAAGAGGCGAAGGAATACAATGAAGCGCGTGAAGATTGCTATCCGTGCTCCCAACTGGATCGGCGATGCCGTCCTTTCAATGCCCGCCATCCGGTGCCTGAGAAAAAACTTCCCGGAGGCCGCACTCTGGGTGGTGGCCAGAGACTGGGTCAAGGATGTCTACGCATCTTGCGACCTGATCCAGGGAGTCATCCCCCTCTCTGAGGGCAACGGCCTGAAGAGCCTTAAGAATTCCGCTCAGACACTGAAGGATTCCCGATTCGACCTTGGAGTTCTGCTGCCCAATTCCTTTGCCTCCGCTCTTCTTTTCTTGCTGGCCAGGATTCCCCGGCGGTGGGGGTATGCCCGGGATGGTCGGGGCATCCTTCTCACGAGAGGAGTGTCCCTGAATCCTGAAGAGGAATCCTCCCATCAGCTGAAGTATTATCTCCGCCTGATGTCTGGTTTGGGATTAGAAACCGGGGAGCCCGACCTTTTCTTCCCTCTCACCGGGGAAGAGAAAGGAGCGGCAAAGGAATTCCTCCTTTCCCTGGGTCTCAACATGGAACAGCCTGTGGTCATCCTCCATCCCGGTGCTTCCTACGGGCCGGCCAAAAGATGGCCGGCCGGTGAATTTGCCGCTCTGGCTTCCCTTCTTCAGGAAAAATGGGGAGCGAACATCCTCATTGCGGGCGCATCGAGTGAAAAAGAACTGGCCGCGGCTGTTGGGTCCCTGATGAAGAACAAGCCCTTCAACCTGGCCGGGCAGACCAGCCTGCGGATGCTGGCCGGCCTGATCAGCCTCTCCGCGCTCTTTGTCAGCAACGACTCCGGTCCCATGCATCTGGCCAATGCTCTGGGAACGCCGGTGGTGGCGCTTTTCGGGCCTACAGACCCCCTGATCACAGGGCCTTTTCAGGAGCCGTCCGCGGTCATCAAAAAGGATGTTCCCTGCTGGCCTTGCCGGTACCGGGAATGCCCGTTTGACCACAGGTGCCTGGCCGGCATCCCTGCGGAAGAAGTCCTCCCGGTCTGTGAACGATTCCTGAGATGAAAAAAAAGGCTGTCTTTCTCGATAGAGACGGGACCATCAACAAAGACGTCGGATACCCCAGCAGTTTTCGGGCCATCAAAATCTTTCCCTACAGCTTCGAAGCGGTAAAGAAAATCAACCAGGCAGGCCTCCTGGCCGTCATCGTCACCAACCAGTCCGGCATCGGCCGCGGGCTGATCGAGGAGAAAAATCTTCAGGATATCCACCTGAGGCTGAAGGAGTCTTTTGCCCGGCACGGCGCCCGGATCGACGGGATTTACTACTGTCCTCATTACCCTTTCGCTCCTGACCCCCGGTACAGAACAAACTGCCGCTGCCGCAAGCCCAGCCCGGGCCTTGGCCAGAAGGCAGCCAGAGAGCTGGGGATTGACCTCCGGGAGTCATACATGGTGGGGGACAAGGTCGAAGACATCCTGTTCGGGATCAACATCCATGCCAAGCCCATCCTCTGTCTGACGGGGTTCGGCCCGGAATCACTTCCCGAGCTAAAAAAAAGAGGAATCGCCCCGGCCTTCGTGGCCGAGAACCTGCTCGATGCCGTGAACTGGATTCTGAAAAGAGAAAGTGAAGGCCGGATCGAACCCCGCTGACATCATCGGAAATGCGCATCGATAAGGCCCATGATACGGTTTGACGACATCCTGGAAAAAGTGTCCTCCTCCTACACGGAGAAAGACATCACTCTTCTCAAGAAAGCCTACGTGTTTTCCGCTCAGGCTCACAAGGGCCAGACCCGTCGCTCGGGTGAGCCATATCTGAGCCATTCCCTGGAGGTTGCCAGCATGCTGGCGGACATGAAGCTGGACAAGACGACCGTTGCAGCCGGGCTGCTTCACGATGTCCTTGAGGACACCGAGGCCACGGCCCTGGAGCTCCAGCGGACTTTCGGCAAGGAAATCGCCCTCCTGGTGGAAGGGGCCACCAAGATCAGCCGCGTTCAGGAGTCTTCGCCAGAAGCCCGGCAGGCCGAGAGTATCCGCAAGATCATCCTGGCCATGACCGATGACCTCCGGGTCATCTTCATCAAGCTCGCCGACCGGATTCACAACCTGAAAACCCTGAAGTTTCTGCCAGAAGACAAACAGCGGCAGATTGCCAGAGAAACGCTGGAGATTTATGCTCCCATCGCAAACCGCCTGGGCATGGGAAGAATCAAGGCCGAGCTGGAAGACCATGCCTTCCGCTTCGTCAATCCTGAGTCTTACTTCAAAGTCGCGTCTCTCGTCGATCCCCGGCGAAAGAAGGCCGAGAAGGAACTGAAGAAAATCAAGGCCGAGCTGGAGAAATTGTTGGCCGAAAACCATGTCCCGGCCGAGATTACCTACCGGATCAAGAGGCTCTTCAGCATCAATGACAAGATGGCCCGGCGCAAAGTCGACTTCGACCAGGTTTATGACTTTATGGCGCTCCGGCTGGTCATCGATACCGTTAAAAACTGCTATTCCGCGCTGGGCATCATCCACCAGAAATGGCCCCATCTTCCTCATCGATTCCGGGACCTGATTGCCATGCCCAAGCCCAACCTTTACCAGTCGCTGCACACGACCATCATCACCGAAAAAAATCAGTTTGTCGAACTCCAGATCCGGACTCATGACATGCACAACCTGGCGGAAAACGGGATTGCTGCCCACTGGAAATACAAGGAGGCCGACCCCAGCCACATCTTGAGAGAAGACAAAAGGCTGCTCTGGCTGAGAGAGATGGTGGATTTCTATAAGGAACAGAAAAATCCCCGCGAATTCCTGAAGAGCCTGAAGACGGACCTGATTCCCGAGGAAGTCTACGTCTTCACGCCCAAGGGGAAGGTCGTGACCCTGCCCCTGGGTGCGTCTGCCCTGGATTTCGCCTTCAAAATCCATACCGAAATCGGCCTCCACACGGCTGGCGCGAAAATCAACGGAAGACCGGCTCCCCTGAAAACCATCCTGAAGACGGGAGATGTGGTCGAAATCCTGTCTTCTCCGGACAAAAGCCCGCGCAGGGACTGGCTGAACATCGCCTTCACCTCCACTGCCCGGCAGCGCATTAAACGCTGGCTCAACCAGCGGGAAAGGGCCAGAAACATCGGCCTGGGGAAGAAGCTGTGGGAAAAGGCGGCACAGAAATACGCCCTCCCGCCGGGCTGGCTGAAAGAAGATGTTCTCCTTCCGAAAATCGCCGCCTCAACATCTCTCCGGCTCCAGAGCATGGAAGATTTCCTGGCCAATGTCGGGCTGGGCAAAATCATTCTGGACAAGAAACTCATCGCAGGGCTTTTCCCGGCTGAAAAAATCGTTGCCAAAAAAGAGCCCTTTCTCAAGAAGGTGGTGACGCGGGTGACAAGAAAGCCTCCCCCCGTGATTCAGGTCAAGGATGTTGTTCTGGCCAGGTGCTGTTCGCCGATCAA
This sequence comes from uncultured Eubacteriales bacterium, assembly GCA_964477275.1. Lineage (GTDB taxonomy): Bacteria > Acidobacteriota > Aminicenantia > Aminicenantales > Aminicenantaceae > CAYZDV01. Next base: position 29,741 of record CAYZDV010000005.1, on the reverse strand, counting down.
GGGGGAGCCCATCATTGGCTATCTGACCTCAGGAAGAGGAATGACGGTCCACGCACAGAGATGTCATCTGGTGATGAAAGAAATCCTGGACATCAACCGGATGGTCGAGGTCTCCTGGGAAGATGCCCCGGAGGAGATCTACAAAGGGAAGCTTTTCATCAAAGGGGAGGATTCGCCGGGCGTGCTGGCCAAGATCGCCTCGACCATCGCCGAGCTGGAGGGGAATATCGCCAAAGCCATTGTCACCACTTCCGCCGATAAGAGCGCTCTGTTCAGGCTGACAATCAAAATCCGGGACATCCGGCAGCTGGAGGCGATCATCAAAAAGCTCTCCGGAATAAAGGAAATCTTTACAGTGGAAAGAATCTGAAGGGCGCTAAACGGCCTTGGCCACTTTCCCGGAACGCAGGCATCTTGTGCACACCCAGATTCGCCTCGCTCCGGAAGTCGTCTTCGCTTTTACCCGCTGCAGGTTCGGCTTCCACTTCCTCTTTGAAGCCTTATGGGAATGGCTCAGGCTCTCTCCAAAGACAGGTCCTTTTCCGCAAATCTCGCATACTTTTGGCATTTTCAAACTCTCGCAGAGACAGCTTTTATACCATACTTTTCAAAAAATTCCAACCCTGATTCCGCACCGGTAAGAACTGCGTCAAAGTCTTCTTTTTGTCATTCCTGCGCGGGCTTGTGCCCGTGAAGGCGAAAAGAGGGCCAGGCTGGGTGTTGAAAAAACCGCATCTCATAACGGCAATTTCTGAAAGACTGTTCTTTTCCCCGGATAAAAAACATTTTTTGAGCTGTCATTTTTTGGAGACAATCAGACCCGTTTTTTCCCGGATCTTTCCCTGGAGATTTTGGTATAAAAATTGCATACGGTTTGTTTTCTGCCGCATCATCATTGTATAATAAGATTAACAGAGAGCCGTGGAGATGCCGAAGCCGTTCATGATGTCCAAAAAATTGACAATTTGTTTTCTCATTCTTCTGACCCTGGTTATCTTTTCCCGCTGCAGCCGCTCTCATCATCAAAGCGAGATTCTCTTCGGCATCCAGGTCGCCCAGAAAGAGCTCTGGGACGAAGCCGTGTTCCGCTGGGAAAAGGCGGTTCGCGAAAATCCCTCCTCTGCGGCTGCCCACAATAACCTGGCCGTCGCCTACGAAAAAAAAGGCATGATGGAGAAGGCCAGGGAAGAATACGAGAGGGCTCTCCAGCTGAGCCCGCAAAACAGCTACATCAAATCCAACTACGAAAATTTCAAGAAAAACCAGGAAAAAGAAAAGAAAGAGCTGCCGGATGAAAATAAATAGGACCGCTATGCTTCTCGCCCTTGTCTTCCTCTCCTCCTGCAGTGGTGTCAACTACTGGAAGCTCAGAGTTTCCGTCCCCACAAAAGCCGAAGTGGACCTCGCTTCCTACAAGAAAATATTCGTCACCAACTTTCTCATCCAGGAAGAGACGGAAGGATTCGACCTGAACAAAGAAATCGTGGATTATCTCAGCTACGAGATGAGGCGGCAATTCAATGAAACCGTGTCCACAAAAGAAGTCCCCCTTGAAAACGAGGACATCTTTAGCGATAAGGAATTCTGGAAAAATTTCTCCTCTGAGGATGAAGGCCTGGCCTATCTAACGGGAAGCGCCATGTTTTTCCAGGAGGTCAGAAAGGCCATTCTGGAAACCCGAAAGGCGCGCACCGATGACCCTTTCCCTCGCGAGCGGGCCCTGGCGGAGAGACGGTTTTTTAACCTCACCCTCAACCTCTATCTGATCGATGGCAGCAGCGGGGAGACTCTTTTTTCCAGAAGCTTCAAAGAATCCAGGGGTTATGAAAACCCGAAACAGACGGCCTTTTTTGCCTTCTTCGACCTTATCCAGCGCGTGAAAGAAAAGCTTTTCAGCGACATCCTGGGGGGGCTTCAAATCCAGGAACGATACCTCATCACGGATTAATTCAAAGGAGAATGTCGATGAAGCGTTACTTTAAATATGTTCTTTGCCTTTTTTTCCTGACTCTCGGGGCCCCGCTGAGCTTCGCTCAGTATTTCTACATTCCCTATTACGGAAAGAACAAGGTCCAGTACAGTCAGTTCAACTGGAAAAGCTATAACACCGAGCATTTCACCATCTACCACTATGTGGAAGACATTAAAACCTTGAAGGCCGTGGCCGAGATGGCCGAAAGCGCTTACCAGAAAATCAGCCACGACCTCAAACATGCCCTTACCGTTCCGGTCCCGCTCATCTACTACAAGACTTTGACAGACTTCGAGCAGACCAATGTTTTCCCCGGCGTCGGCGAAGGCGTCCTGGGCGTCTCAGAACCCCTGCTCCACCGCATCGGCGTCTACGGCGACCTTCCCCCGGATGAGATGCAAAACATCATTGCCCATGAATTGACCCATGTCTTCCAGTTTGACCTCCTCTGGGGAAGCCCGGGCGGCCGCATCTACTCTCTGAGCGCTCCTCCGGATTGGGTCATGGAAGGCTACTGCGAGTTCAACACCGGCTCCTGGGACCCCTGGTCCATCCTCATCGTCAGGGACGCAACCTTAAACGACCGCATTCCCGAGCTCGACGAAGACGGACGCCTTTCTATCCGCTATCCTTACCCGAGGCCGCCGGCTTATGACTTCGGCCATGCCATGTTCGAATTCATCGACTCCAAATTCGGCAAAAACGGGATCCGGGAATTCTGGCATTCCCTGAAGCGCTTCCCCTTCATGGGCAGGCGGAACCCGATCCAAAAATCTTTTAACATAAGTTACAAGCAGTTCAACTACGAATTCAAAAAGTACCTTCGCGACCGGTTCAAGGATTTCGTGGCCAGGGAAAATCCAGAGAATTACAGCATTCCTATCGGCCCGGAGTTTCCCTTGAATCCCTATTACTTTTCGATTTCTCACGCGCTCTCTCCATCGGGAGACATCGTGGCGGTCATCACCCAGAACTATAAAGCTTATGACATCGACATCCTTCTCGTCTCCACCAAAGACGGCTCGGTGATCAAGAACATCACCAAAGGATACACGACCAAGTATGAATACGTCCGGTTCGATATCGACCCTTCCAAAGGCAAAGACCTGGTCTGGTCCCCGGACGGGGACAGCATCGCCTTCTTCGGCCGCTCCGGAGAAAAATATGCGCTCTTCATGATCAACCCTGCGAACGGAAAGACGGTGAGAAAAATCCCCATTCCCTACGACCAGCCCAGCAGCCCCTGCATTCTGCCCGGCGGCGAAGAGATGCTGTTCACCGCCTTTCATGAAGGCCAGCACGACATCTTCAGGCTGAACCTGGCCACCGAAAACTTCCAGAACCTGACCGAAGACGACCTCTTCGAAAAGGCCCCGACTGTATCCCCGGATGGTCAATACGTGGCTTACTCCATTCGCCTTGATGCATACGACAAGCTTTTCCTTTCTCCGCTCGATGACCTGAAGAAAAAAACCCAGCTCACCTTCGGAAAAGGAAACACCATTTCTCCCCATTTCTCGCCGGATTCCCGAGAAATCTTTTTCTCCGGAGACACGAGGGATGCCTACAATATCTATTCTATCAGCCTGGAGGGAGGAGAGCTCAAACGCTACACTGATGTCAGGACCGGCAATTTCTTCCCCATCCCCCACCCCACACAGCCCGACACCATCATTTTCTCTTCCTTCAATAAAGGCGCCCTTCAACTCTTCCAAAGCGAGCTCGAGGGGGAACCGCTGATGACGGTCGCATTCGTCGAGAAAGAGCCTGATGAGGAATACGAAAGGTTCGAGCCCGTTGTCACCGTCGAGATCGAAAAGGATAAGATTCAGGTCCACAAGGGAATGAGCAAGCTGTATCTCCTCGGGAGGCCTCCCGTGGACACCATGGTGTCCACAGACGGCTCCCTCTATGGAGGGTCTGCCCTCTCTTTCAGCGACATCCTGGGAGATTACAGTTTGAACGTCATGGCCTACCAGGTCCGGTCCTTCCGCTCCTACCAGTTTTCCTTCATCAACCGGAAAAAACGATTCCAGTATATGGCCAGCGCTTTCCAGTACACTCTCTTTTACTACCTCTCGACCTACTATGACCCGCTCCTCTACGACCTTTACAGCTACCGCGACGCCACGGCCACCCGGAAAATTACGGGCATCAATTTCAGCACCTATTATCCTTTCAACAGGTTCTACCGTTTCCAGGGAAGCCTCGGGTTCTACAATTACGAAGAGAACTATCTGGCCTTCTACGGCGGCGGCTATGGCGGTTTCTGGAACGGGAATATCGTCTCTGCGGATGTCTCGCTCATCGGGGAGACGACGCGGTTCAAATATCCGTACGGCCCTGTCTCCGGGAATACTTTCAGGCTCTCCCTTTCTCAGGCCATTCCTGTCTCCTCCAGCTTTCTGCAGAACACGACCGCAGAGGCCGACCTCCGGCAGTATCTCTATCTCGGAGCCGATGCCCTCTTTGCTGCCCGCTTCAACGGCTTTGCCAGCAGGGGGAAAAATCCCTTTATTTCCTACTGGGGAGGAAACAACCAGGTTCGCTCCGCCGAATATTACAGCATCGTCGGAAGCGAGGGCTGGTATGCCAACCTCGAATTCAGGTTTCCTCTCGTCAACATCGCCTCCACGCTCATCGGGACAATCGGTCCAGTCCGGGGAACGCTTTTCTTCGACGTCACCCGGTCTAAGATCAGCGGATATCCGGCCAAGTTCTGGACTCTCACCGGTTATGACGCTTTTGGCTTTCCCATCCTTCGAGAAGCCGAAGCCATCGGATCCATCGGTTACGGGTTTCAGTTTTTCATCTTCGGTTTACCCCTTCATCTTGACCTGGCGAAACGAATCGAGTGGCAGAACTTCTCCAAGCCTTTCGACTTCGAATCCTACGGAAAATTCAGGGTGAGATTCTGGATCGGCTACGATTTTTGAAAAAATAAAGTAAACCCCTTGAAATCTTTCCATGAGAGTGCTATATTAGCCCCGCTTTTTCCGGCGCCCGGAGAGGAACGACGCGACTATTTTTCCACAGTTGTGGATAATTCTGTGGAAATCGGATGCCCGTAATATAGCTGCTTTGACCTCTTTGCGCCGATTGATCAGAGGATACGTGCAAATCTGTGTGCCAGGCCTGGATAAATGAAACCAATAGATAAACAAAACCCCTGGCTCCGTATCGTTGAAGAGCTTCAAAAAAGAGTGGAAAAAAACACCTGCGAGACCTGGTTTGAGCCGACCTCTTTTATCGGGCAAGAAGGAAATTCCCTTTATGTCAAGGTGCCCAATTCCTACTTTAAAGACTGGATATCCTTCCATTATTCCAGCCTGATCAACGCCTGCTGCCAGGAAGCCTTGGGTGAAGTTTTCGACGTTCAGTTTGTCTTCGACGAAGACGCCCCTTCTTTCATGAGAGGCTCTCCTCATGAGAGGCGGGCCAAACGTGGAGCGCTGCTCACCCCCAACCTCAACCCGAACTACACGTTTCAGAACTTTGTCGTCGGTTCCTGCAATCAGTTCGCACATGCCGCTGCTCTGGCCGTTACCAATAACCCTGCAAAGTGCTACAATCCGCTTTACATCTACGGCGGCGCCGGCCTGGGAAAGACACACCTGATGAACGCCGTCGGCCATCTCATCCTCCACAACCAGCGCCGGATGAAAACCCTCTACATCACAACCGAAAAATTCATGAACGATTTGATAAATCACCTCCAGTACGGAAAGATTCTCGACTTTCGGCAGAAGTACCGGAGTATCGACGTCCTCTTGATGGACGATATTCACTTCCTTTCTGGCAGAGAACGCACTAAAGAGGAATTCTTCCACACATTCAACCATCTCTATGACAGCCAGAAGCAGATCGTCATTTCCAGCGATTGTCCTCCAAAAGAAATCCCCAACCTGGAAGAGAGGTTCCGCTCTCGATTCGAATGGGGGCTGATCGCGGACCTGAAGCCTCCCGATATTGAAACCCGGATTGCCATTCTCAGGAAAAAATCAGAGCTTGAAGGAGTCGACCTTTCGGAAAGCGTTGCGCTCTTTATTGCGGATAAAGTTCAATCCAACATCAGGGTCCTTGAAGGTTATTTGCGCCGGGTGATTGCTTATTCTTCTCTAAAAGGAGAAAAAATTGACCTTGACCTGGCAAAAGAGGCCCTTAAAAGCCTTCTTGATTCTTCCTCCGCCGTCGTCACCATCGAAAAAATCCAGAAAATCGTCTGCAACAAATTCAAAATAAAGCTTTCCCAGTTGAAATCAAAAAACAATTCTCCCAAGGTGGCATTTCCGCGTCAGATTGCCATGTATCTCGCCAAGAATTTAACCAGGACCTCCCTTCCAGAAATCGGTAAAAAATTCGGTGGAAAACACCACACGACAGTCATTCACAGCATCAAAAAAATCGATAAGCTATGCAATGCAGACCCGGAATTCAACAAAGAATTGAACAGCCTGATTGATTCCATACGTTAAAAATATCAGTCATTTACAGACGATTTAGACTTTTTCATTGCTTTTATTTTTTATATTATTTAATCTTATTTCATAAATATATTAAGAAATAAGATAAAAAGGTGCAAAAATGAAGTTCTCGATTAAAAAAGAAAATATCGCGGCTGAGCTCCAGCTTTTTCAGGGAATCGTGGAAAAAAGAAACACCATGCCTATCCTGGCCAATATTCTTGTCAATGTATCAAGCGAGCAGATCGAAATAACAGGCACAGACCTTGAGGTTGGTATGAGAACGTATTTTCCTGCGGAAATTGAAGAAGAAGGAACAATCACTCTGTCAGGAAAAAAAATATTTGAGATCGTCAAGTCTCTTGCCGGAGATAAGGATGTGATGTTCAGGGAAAGCGGAGACCTGATCATGGAAATAGCTTCTGGAGAGAGCGAATTCAAGGTTCTCTGCTTGCCGAAGGAGGATTACCCGCAGGTTCCCAGGCCCAAATTTGAAAAGAAAATCGTTCTTCCTTTAGAGAAATTCAAAAACATGATCGAAAAAGTCTACTACGCGATCTCCCAGGAACAGAGGTACTACCTGAGCGGCGCACTCTTGATTATTAAAAATAACTCGATGGAGCTGGTCAGCACGGACGGGCACCGCCTGGCGTACACGGCGCATGCGATCGACGGCTTGAAGGTTGATCAGGAAATTAGAGCCATTGTGGCCAAAAAAACATTGGGCGAGTTGAGAAAGCTCGAAGACGAAGACATGGAGTTCGACCTCGATGAAAGCAACCTCTTCTTCAGGGTCAAAAACAGGACGCTGATTTCCAGGATCATCGAGGGGAAATTTCCGGATTTTGAAGCGGTTATTCCCAAGGATAATCAGAACAAACTGATTGTTTCCAGAGAAGAATTCGCTGATGCGGTTCGCAGGGTTTCTCTCCTTTCCACCGAAAGGTCGAGAGGGATCAAGTTTTTTATCGAAAATAAGGAAATAAAGCTTTTCTCTTCAAACCCGGAAATCGGAGAGGCGAGAGACAGGGTGGCCACGGATTATCGAGGAGAAAACCTCGAGATCGGTTTCAATTCTCAGTATATTCTGGATTTTCTGTCCACAGTCAGCTCGGAAAACGTGTGCATCGAATTGAAGGATGCCAACAGCTCGGTACTGATGAAGCCAGAGGTCGAAGAGGACATCCAGTGCCTCTATGTCATTATGCCCATGAAGTTGTAGGGCGACAGTCAGCTCGGGATTTTCCATAAAAATCCAGCATTGAGACGCAACACTATCGTTTGGAATTCAATTCCGGGAGGATGCGGATAATTACCGGATAAAGATGAGGACTCATTTTTTTCCGGAAGTATCGGGAAAGAAAGACTCCGGCCAGAAACAGAGAAAGCAGAATGCCGCCAATGGCTGATTTTTCCGAATCAAGAGTGAAGAGAATGGAAATTCCATAGCCGGCCGCTGTCCCCAGAAGCAAAGCAAGAAGAAGGAATCCGAAAAAGAGAATCAAGGCTCTGGAGTACTTTTCTTCAGGGATTTCAATTTCGACTTTATCTCCTATTCTGGCATGAAGAGGGTTTCTCACCGAGAGAATTCCCGCTTTTTCTCTATTTCCGGTGCATAAGCGTCTCGCGGAGCAGCCCTGGCAGGAGACGGCAACGCACTCCACCTGGACCTCAGCCAGGTCTCCCCGTGCGCTCACCACCAGTCCTTTATCCCTCATTGTCCCTGTGAATCCGGCCGATGGCTCCGGTCGGGCATTTTTCGATTTCAGGAATCTTATCTGGATCGACTTTTTTGTAGTCTGTGATGACGGCGAGGTTGTTTTCGATGACGATGGCCTCCGGACACGCGCGAGAGCAAATCCCGCAGGCGATGCAGGCATTTTGACAGACCTTTCTGGAGGGGGCTCCTTTATCCCGGGAACGGCAGAAGACGATGATATTTTGAGAGACGGGATGAAGCTCGAACAGATCTCGAGGACAGGCGTCGACACATTTCCCGCAGGCCGTGCACTTGTCCTCCCGGACCACGGGAAGGCCGTCTTCTTCCATATAAAGGGCATCGAAAACACAGGCCCGCACGCAGTCTCCATGATGGAGGCATCCGTAAGAGCACTGCTTGTTGCCTCCGATGAGATGGGAAGCCAGGCAGGTCGAGATTCCGGAATAGACGCCCTTGTCCTTTGCCGCCTGGTGCGTGCCGCGGCAGTGGAGACGGGCGACCATCCGCGTCACTTCAAGGGCCTCGACGCCCAGGGTTTCGGCAATCATGGTCGCGACTTCCTGCCCGCCGACCGGGCAGCCGTCAGCGGCCGCGTCTCCCCTGACCAGCGCTTCGGCAAAGGCCCGGCATCCGGCGTATCCGCATGCCCCGCAGTTGGCCTGAGGAAGCGCTTCTGCCACGCTCTCGATCCTGGGGTCCTCGACGACCCTGAGCTTTTTGTCGGCAAAGACAAGGCCCAGAGAGAAGAGAAGCCCCAGGAGCCCCATGGTCAGAATCGGCACAAGAATGCTCATCATTTGATCATCCCGATAAAGCCCATGAACGAAAGGGCGATGATGCCGGCGACGACAAGCGAGATCCCCGCTCCCTTCAAAGGTTCAGGGACGTCGGCCAGCTCAAGCTGCTCCCGGATTCCAGCCATGAGGATGATGGCCAGGGTGAATCCGAGGCCCGAACTGACTCCGAATACCACGGTTTCCAGAAAACCGTACTCTCGCAGGGCGGCCAGCAGGGCCAGGCCCATGATGGCGCAGTTGGTGGTGATCAGAGGAAGGTAGATTCCCATCGCCTGGTAGAGGGGAGGGCTGACTTTGCGGATAAACATCTCCACCAGCTGAACCAAAGACGCAATGACCAGGATGAAGGAGACGATCTTGAGGTAATCAAGACCGTAGGGAATGAGAATCCAGTGGTTGATCACCCATGAAATGACGGCGGTAATGGTCATGACAAAGGTCACCGCCAGTCCCATGGAGAACGCAGAGTCAAGCTTTTTGGAGACGCCCAGAAAAGGGCAGATGCCCAGGAAGTAGTAGAGCACGAAATTGTTGACCAGAATCGCCGAGATGAGGATCGCCACAAGCTCCACGCTCAACTCCTCTTCACGATTTTCCGTTCAATCAGGAGGGCGAGCCCGAGAAGCACGCCCAGGGTCAGAAAGGCTCCCGGCGGGAGGATCATGATGATCCAGGGCTTGAACCAGGGGCCCAGGACTTGAAAGCCGAGGAAAGTTCCCGCGCCGAGGACCTCGCGGATTGCGCTCAGGATGAGGAGGGCCAGAACAAACCCGGAGCTCATGCCCAGAGCGTCGATGAAGGCCCTGGCCGGGCTGTTCTTGGAAGAAAAGGCTTCCTGCCGGCCGAGGATGATGCAGTTGACGACGATGAGGGGGACATAAGGGCCGAGGGCCTTGGAGATGGGCGGGAAGAAGGCCGCCATGAACCGGTCGGCGATGGTGACAAAGCTGGCAATGATGACGATGTAGCTGGCGATCCGGACCTGGCGGGGCACGATTTTCTTGATCGAGGCGACAACAATCGAGCTGAGGACGAGGACAAAACTCGTGGCCAGGCCCATGGCGAATCCGTTAATGACCGCTGTGGTCACGGCCAGCGTCGGGCACATCCCCAGCAGTTGACGGAAGATCGGGTTCTCGTTCCACAGCCCCTTGCTGAATTCCTGCCCGATGCTTTTAGTCGTCATCATGAGCTCCGACCCGGATTTTCCCTTCATCGCTGAGCGCTCTCAGCCGCATCAGGGAATTGTTGACAATCTTGAGAACCGCCTCGGAAGAAATCGTGGCGCCGGTGATGGTGTTGACCTCGTCCGGGGCCAGATCCCCGGCCGCTTTTGCCGCAGGCTTGTGCAGGCTGAGCGTGCGGCTGAGGTCTTTGTCCTCCCAGAACCGGAGAAACGCCGCGTCATCGCTGATTTTCGCTCCCAGGCCGGGTGTTTCCTTCTGGTCGAGGATGACCATCCGCCGCGTCTTCGTCAAGAAGGCGTCTGTGCCCAGCATCAGCGTGATCTTGTCCTGGAAGCCGACGCCTGAGGCCAGGATTCCGAACCCGAGAAGATGGCCTTCCGCGTCTTTTCCCTCATAGAGCGAGAGGTCTTTCTCCTCGTAGACTTTCTCGCTCTTCCAGGTTCCGGGGACCACCTGAATGATGGCGGTTTCGATTTCTCTCTGCTTGTTGAATTCGATCCGCTCCCTGGTCAGAAGGCCGACTGCTGCCAGGAAGCTTCCGGAAAGGAGGCCCACCGAAGTCAGGACGAGGACCATCCGCGCAGAACTCTTCATCCCGGCCTCCTTTCTCCGAGAATGCGGGGCCGGGTGTAGCGATTCAGAAGGGGGACGAACGCATTCATGAAAAGAATGGAATACATCACCCCTTCAGGAAAGCCGCCGTAAAGGCGAATGAGGCCGATAACGAACCCTATGCCCAGGGCATAGATCCATGTCCCGAGAGGAGTGATGGGCGAGGTGACCATGTCAGTCGCCATGAAAAAGGCGCCGATCATCAGCCCTCCGGCCAGGACATGGAAGAGGGGGGAGGCGTATCTGGCCGGGTTGGCCAGCCAGAAAATTCCTGTAAAGAGGGTTAAGGAAAGGATGATCCCCAGAGGAATGCGCCAGTCGATCACCCTCCGCAGCAGAAGGAAGGCTCCCCCGATGAGGAGGGCAAGGGCAGAGGTTTCGCCCAGGCAGCCTCCCACGTTTCCGAAAAGGAGGTCTTTGAGAGAGGCAAGTGTCCCCTGAGCGAGAGCATCCTGAAATTTCAGGTCTGCCAGAGGAGTGGCAAAGGTGGCGGTGTTGACCTTGACCGAGACAGGGGGAATCCAGGTGGTCATAGCCACAGGGAAGGCTGTCTGGAGAAAAGCCCTGCCCACCAGAGCCGGATTGAAGATGTTGGATCCCAGCCCGCCAAAGACCTGTTTTCCGAGAGCGATGGCCACCACGGCTCCGATCACGGCGATATCCAGGGAGACCGACGGCGGGAGAGTCATGGCCAGGAGCAGGCCGGTGATGATCGCCGACCCATCTCGGAGAGAGAGAAGCGGTTTTTTCCTGAGGAGAAGAAAGACGGCCTCGCTGGCCAGGCTGGCCGCAGTGCAGGCAAGAAGAAGAAGGAGGGCCCTGAGGCGGAAGAAGTAGAGCGACGCGCAGACAGCGGGCAAGAGGCTGAGAACCACCGCATACATGATCCTGGGCACAGAATCTCTGTCCCTGAAGTGCGGCGAAGACTGGAGGAGAAAGGACGCTTCACTCATCAGGCCTTCTTTTTCCTTTTCAGGCTCTGGATGATGTTTTTTCCCAGGCGAATCCAGTGAACGAGGGGAATGCTGGCAGGACAGATGTACTGGCAGCAGCCGCATTCCACACAATCCAGCGCACCCCAGCTTTCCGCTTCACGCAGGAGGCCGAACTGGACGTATTTGGCAAGCTGGGTGGGCACGAGCATCATCGGGCAGTGTTCGACACAGCGGCTGCATCGGATACATGGAAAAACGAAAGCGGGAGGCCCGGCTTTCCAGGCGAGAATTCCGGAAGTTCCCTTGACCACGGGAACGTCCAGCGTCCACTGGGCCAGCCCCATCATCGGCCCGCCCATGACCACCAGGCAGGCTTCCCCGGCGAGCCCTCCGCAGAATTCGATAACGTCCTGGAAAGGGGTGCCGATGCGAACCACCAGGTTCCCGGAATCATGAATGCCATGTCCGGAAACGGTGAGGGCTCTCTCATAAAGCGGCTTTCCCTGGCTGACTGCTTCCCAGATGGCCCGGGCAGTACCCACGTTGTGGACGACGACGCCGACATCGAAAGGAAGGCCCCCCCGGGGAACTTCCCTGCCCAGAAGGGCATAGATCAGGTTCTTCTCCGCTCCCTGGGGATATTTTGTCTTGAGAGGCGCCACTTCTGCCCGGGAATCCTTGAGTTTTTCCCGGAAGGTTTCGAGTGCTTTTTCCTTGTTATCTTCAATTCCTACGATGATGCGGCCGGCGCCGGTGGCTATCCTGGCCAGCTCCGCGCCGCTGAGGATTTCGTCCGGGAATTCCAGCATAAGCCTGTAATCAGCGGTCAGAAGCGGCTCGCATTCGCAGCCGTTGATGATGAGGGTATCGATCGGCTTATCCCTGGGAGGCGTGAGCTTCACCGCGGCGGGGAAGGCTGCGCCCCCTAATCCCACCACCCCGGCCTCTTTGACTTTCCGTCGGATATCCTCCGGGGAAAGGGAAAACGGGTCATTGACCTCTTTTCCCCGGGTTGGGAGGAGGTCCTGGCCATCATTGGAGATCGTGACCGCCAGAGACGGATTTCCGGCCGGATGTGGAGCCGGCTCAACGGAGAGCACCTTGCCCGAGACGCTGGAGTGGATGGAGGCGGAAAAGAGGCCGTCCGCCTCCCCGATTTTCTGGCCGAGAAGCACCCGGTCTCCCTTCTGGACCAGCGGCCTGGCCGGCTTGCCAAAATGCTGGAGCAGAGGGATGGTGACCCTTTCCGGCGGCGGCATGGTTTTCAGGGGCTTGTCCGCGGCAAGCTCCTTGAGCTCAGGAGGATGGACGCCGCGGGAAAAAGTTCGGGCCTTCATTTTGGGGCATTTCGCCGAAAAATAAGTTTAAAGTTTAGTCGTTCTTCTCTCGGGTTGTCAAGTTAGCGTGACCATGAGCGAACCATCCCGAGCCCTTTGCGCTTCCTCTTTTTCGTTGATTTTTCGTGGATAATGTAATATAGGATAACTCATGGGGAAGGAGCCATGGACATAACACTGAAAGAAGTCAAGACGCGCAGGGATTTGAAAACATTCATCTATCTTCCCGAGAAAATTCATGCCACCCATCCGACCTGGGTTCATCCGATTTACATCGACGAATGGAAATACTTCAATCCGAAAAAAAACAAGGCCTTTGCCTACTGCGACACCATTCTGCTTCTGGCCTTCCGCGGTGATGAGGCGGTGGGCAGGATCATGGGCATCATCAACAACCGCTACAATGAGCACCGGAAGGAGAAAACCGTCAGATTTGGCTATATTGAAACACGGGAAGATGAGGAGGTCGTTCGCTCTCTGCTGCGCGCTGTCGAGGAGTGGGCAAGGAAGAAGGGGATGACGAGGATTGTCGGGCCTTACGGATTTTCTGACCAGGATCCGGAGGGCTTTCTGATCGAAGGCTTCGAGAACAGGGCGACCATTGCCACCTACTGCAATTTTGAGTGGATGCCCCGCGTTGTCGAGCAAAATGGATATGTCAAAGATGTGGATTATTATGTTTACAAGCTGGAAGTCCCCAAACAGGTTCCGGAGTTCTACAAGAAGATTTTAGAGAGGGCCAAAAAAAAGGGCAACTACACGGTCCTGGAATTCAGGAAGAGGAAGGAGCTGAAACCCTGGATTGTGCCAATCCTCAACCTGATGAACGAGTGCTACATGGCGAGCAACATCTACGGCTACGCGCCCTTGAGCGAAAAAGAGATGAAGGACCTGGCGGCGCGCTACATGCCGATCCTCGACCCGCGGTTCATCAAGGCGGTCCTGGTCGATGGCGATGTGGCCTCCTTCATCGTTGGCATTCCGGATATGACCGAAGGCATCCAGAAAGCCAGGGGCCGCCTGTTTCCGTTCGGGTTTCTCGAGATTCTCCGGGCGGCCCGGAAGACAAGGCAGCTCGACCTTCTTATCGGCGCCATCAAGGAAAAATACCGGGGCCGCGGGCTGGACGCGATGATGGGGGCGGCGATGATCATCTCGGCCAACGAAGCCCGGATGCAGGTCATCGACACCCATCATGAGCTGGAAGAGAACGTGAGGGTTCGCGCAGAAATGGAGAGGATGGGCGGGAAGGTTTACAAGCGCTACCGGGTCTACACAAAAGACCTCTGAGCCCTCAGGTGACTTCGGCCCAGTTAATGCCCCACTCCAGGTTGACCTTGAGAGGAACTTTCAAGCGGTAGATGCCTTCCATTTTTTCCTTGACCATGTCCTCCAGCTCATTTCGTTCCTCGTCCGGGACCTCGAACACCAGCTCGTCGTGGACCTGAAGAATCATCTCGGTCTTCAGGTTGCGCTTTTTGATTTCCCGCCAGATGGCGATCATGGCCATCTTCATCAGGTCGGCCGCGGTGCCCTGGATGGGAGTGTTGAGGGCGATCCGGCGTCCGGCCTGCTGGGCGTTCCTGTCTCTATGTTGAAGCTCGGGCACCTGGCGCTTTCTGCCGAAAAGGGTCTCGGCAAACCCTTTCTCCTGCGCATCCTCGACCATCTTTTCCAGGAACTTGTGGACCTTCGGATATCTCTCGTAATAGAGGTCGATGAATTTCTGGGCCTCGGAGGGAGTGGTTTCCAGCTCTCTCGAAAGCGAAAAGGCAGAGGCGCCGTAGATCATGCTGAAGTTGATGATCTTGGCCTTCCTCCTTTGCTCCTCTTTGGAGAGAAGGAGGGAATCCCCGAAGACGCGGCAGGCCGTTTCCTGGTGGATGTCTCCGTCGCGAAGAAACGTTTCGACCAGGGCCGGGTCTCCGGAGAGATGAGCCAGAACCCGCAGCTCGATCTGGGAATAATCGGCAGAGAGGAAGAGGTGGCCGGCGGGGGGGATGAATGCCTGCCGGAACCTGCGGCCCAGTTCCCCCCGGACCGGAATGTTCTGCAGGTTGGGGTCACTGCTGGATAACCTTCCCGTGGCGGCCACGGTTTGATTGTAAGAGGTGTGAATCCTGCCGGTCTCCGGGTTGAGCATTTGAGGGAGGGCATCGGCGTAGCCGGACTTCAGCTTGGAGAGCTGTCTGTACTCCAGGGCATATCTGGCGATGGGATGGGCCCGGGCCAGGTCCTGGAGGATGGCCAGGCTGGTCGAGTAGTTTCTGGTGATTTTCGTTTTTCGTGAAGAGGGAAGCTTGAGCTTTTCAAAAAGGACGGCTCCCAACTGCTGAGGCGAGTTGATGTTGAACTTCACTCCACTGAGATCGTGGATTTTTTTCGTGAGACGGGCCAGCTCGTCCTCCAGCTCTCTCGACAACTCTTCAAGAGCCCGGGTGTCGATTTTCACGCCCCACATTTCCATGTCGGCCAGGACTTCGATGAGCGGGAGCTCGACCTCACGGTAGAGCTTATCCAGCTTCTGCTCCTCGACTCTGGGCCAGAGCAAGCGGCAGAGCTGGAGAGCCAGGTCGGCATCCTGGCAGGCATAGGGAGCGGCCTTTTCGACTGGCACCCGGTTCATGGCGACCTGTTTCTTCCCCTTTCCGGTGACCTCCTCGTAGGAGATGGCCTTGACCTGGAGGTAGGTCAGAGCGAGCCTGTTGAGGTTGTGCTTCCCCCAGTTCGGCTCCAGAAGATAGGAAAGGACCATGGAATCGAGGTCCAGACCCTGCAGTCTGATGCCTTCTCTCCTGAGAACGATAGAGTCGTACTTGATATTCTGGCCCATTTTCCTGACCTGCGGGTCAGAGAGGACTTTTTTCAGGATGGAAAAGGCCCGTTCTTTCGGGATTTGCGGCGGAGTGCCGGGGCAGTCATGGCGCAGAGGGAGGTAGCAGGCCTCGTTCGGCTCGATGGAGAAGGACATCCCGACGAGCCGAGCCCGGGTGGGATCAGGACTGTCGGTTTCGGTGTCGAGGGAAAAAGTCCCTGCCTTTAGCATCTGCCGGACGAGCTCTTTGAGCGCATTCTCTGAAGAGAGAATCCTGTATTGTTTTTTCGTGCCTTCTCTTTTTTTGAGGTAAGCGGGGATGAGGGAGGTGAATTCCAGCTCCTGGAAGAGCGCAACGAGCTCTCCGGTGTTCGGCTCAGAAACCGCGAGGGCTTTTAGCTCGAAGTCGATGTTCAGGTCTTTTTCGATGGTCACCAGCTTGAGGCTCAACGGGAGCTTGTCCAGGTTCTGCCGGATTTTCTCCCGCAGTTGAGGCCTGTCGATCCTGTCCAGGTTGCGGAGAAGGCCCTCCAGGCTGCCGAAGCGGCGGATGAGCTCTTTGGAAGTTTTTTCTCCGATCC
This sequence comes from uncultured Eubacteriales bacterium, assembly GCA_964477275.1. Taxonomy (GTDB): domain Bacteria; phylum Acidobacteriota; class Aminicenantia; order Aminicenantales; family Aminicenantaceae; genus CAYZDV01. The sequence continues at coordinate 13,322 of CAYZDV010000005.1, read as the reverse complement.
CGGGCACTCCAGGGATGTTGTCCGAAGGGTCTCCCCACAGGGCGAGCACGTCCCTGACCTGGGAGGGAGCAACGCCGAAGTCCTCCTTCACCTTTTGTTCGTCCAGATGAACATCCTTGACCGGGTTGTAGACGGTGATCTTTCTGTCGACCAGCTGGAGGATATCTTTGTCTGTTGTGACGATGACTGTGGGGATGTTCTTCGAGGCCGCTTTATGCGCCAGGCTCCCCAGCACGTCGTCGGCCTCGTATTTCTGGTGCTCGAAACAGGGAATGTTCAGAGCGCCGATGATTTTTTTGATCAGGGGAATCTGGACGACCAGGTCCTCTGGCATCGGCTTGCGGTGGGCCTTGTACTCCTTGTAGGCCTCATGGCGGACGGTGGGGCCTCTCACATCGAACACAATCCCCAGGTAGCGGGGATTTTCCTGGTCCATCAGCTTTCGCAGGGTGCTGAGAAAGCCGTAAACGGCATTGGTGGGAAGGCCTTTGGAAGTGGAAAGAAAGCGGATGGCGTAGTATGAGCGGTAAAGAAGAGAATTGCCGTCGATCAGGTACAGCCTCTTTTCAGTCATCGGAAGGAACCGCCGGCGTTTCCGGATTGCTCCCGGCCTGTTTTATTATACTCCTAACAGAAAGAATGGCAAAGGCGCGCGGGCTTGAAAGGACTTTGACGCAGTCCTTTGCAGGCAGGGAACAATTATTGACAAAGGGGGGCAAGATGGTATAATAGAGAAACTTATTTGGAAGGCAAAAAGATGATTATCGACATCCAGAAGCTGCCCAGGGAAGGGCGGGCCATTTCCAGGGATTTCGAGTTCACGGCCCAGGAACTGGTCGAGGAGAGCGCTGTTTTCCTGGAGGCGGTTCATGCGGACCTCGAAGTCAAGAAAGCCGGAGAGGACGTCTTGATCAAGGGCCGGATCACCAGCCGGGTCAGCTTTGTCTGCAGCCGGTGCCTCGCTCCCTTCGAGTTCCCGATCGACTCCTGCTTTGACCTCGTTTTTTTCCCGCAGGAGATGGACGAAATCAAGGATCAGCTGGAGGACGAGGATTTGGACATGTTGTTCTACTCCGGCGGTCATATCGATGTCAATGAAGTGGTGCGGGAGCAGTTGAACCTGACTTTTCCGCTCAAGCCAATATGTTCTGAAAGATGTCAGGGGATCTGCCCTGTTTGCGGCAAGGTCGTCAGAAGGGGGAAATGCGCCTGCCTGATCAGGACCGCCGACTCGCGGCTTGAGAAACTCAAATTCTTCATCAGAGATAAAGAATAGATGGCAAACCCGAAAAGAAGACATTCCCATTCGCGAAAAAACAAAAGAAGGGCTCATGACGGACTCTCTCTCCCTTCATTATCCATTTGCCCCAACTGCGGAAACCCGAAGCTCCCTCACCGGGCCTGCCCTGAATGCGGGTTTTACCGGGACCGGCAGGTCATCGAGGGAGCCGAAGAATAGCGGATATCATGAAAGTTGCAGTCGATGCCATGGGTGGGGACCTCGGTCCTCGAGTCGCAGTGGAAGGCGCGATAAGGGCTTCTCAGGAATACCGGATAGAAGTCTTCCTGGTTGGGGTTGAAGATCTGATCAAGAAGGAATTCGAGAAAGTCAGCCATCACGGGGCCAGCGTGACCATTGTCAATGCCTCAGAGGCCATCGGCATGGGCGAAGGCCTCCTTTCTTTCAGGCGGAAGAAGAGCTCTTCGATCCGCGTCGGCACCCAGCTCGTCAAGGAAGGCCAGGCGGATGCCTTTGTCAGCAACGGGAACACGGCGGCTGTCGTGTACATCTCCAAGAGGGTCCTCGGTGCCCTGCAGGGAATCGAACGGCCCGGCCTTTCCCTTCTTGTTCCCACCTTGCGCGGATTGACTCTCCTCATCGATGTCGGAGCTAACGTCAACTGCAAGCCTCATCACCTGGAGGAGTTCGCCATTATGGGCAATGTGTTCATGGAAAGCGTGCTGGGACTGGAGCGGCCCAGGATCGGCCTGATGAGCATCGGCGAGGAAGAGTCGAAGGGAAATGATTTAACCCGCGAAGCCTTCGAGAGGCTGGAGGCCTCTTCGTTGAATTTTATCGGCAATGTGGAAGGGAAGGATCTCTACTCGGGAAATGCGGATGTCATCGTCAGCGATGGCTTCACCGGCAACATCGCCTTGAAAGTCAGCGAAGGCGTGATCGACACCTTATTCAACATGGCCCGGACCGAGATCATGAAGAATGTTCTGGCCAAGGTCGGATTCTTCCTGATGAAAAGAAACCTGAAGAAGCTTTACCGGAGGATCGACTACACCGAATACGGCGGCGCTCAGCTTCTGGGGATCAACGGAGTGTGCATCATCGGCCACGGCCGGTCCAACCCCAATGCCGTCAAGAATGCGGTGGGCCTGGCCAGGGATTTTGTGCTGAACAGGGTTCAGGAAAGAATCCAGAGCGGAATTGCCGAGCTGCGCCAGAGACTCGGCGAAATAAAATGATGAGATGAAATTCAGCGGCAGGGTTTCCATCGTCACCGGCGCCTCTCAGGGGATGGGAGAAACGATCGCCGTCTCTCTTGCCGGAGAAGGGGCAGAGGTCATTCTGGTCGATGTCCAGAAGGACAAGCTGGAGGATGTCGCCCGGAAAATCAGGGAGATGAACGGAAAAGCCTCGGCCTTCGAAGCCGACGTCTCCCGTCTGGACCAGGTGACCGGGGTGGTGGAGAGCGTCGTCGAGACGCACAAGAAAATCGACCATCTGGTCAACAATGCCGGTATCACCCGGGACAACCTGCTGATGAGGATGAGGGAGGAGGAGTGGGATGCCGTTCTGGCCGTCAACCTGAAAGGGGTCTTTAACTTATCCAAAGCTGTCATCAGGAGCATGATCGGCAATCGCTATGGCCGGATCGTCAATATCAGCTCTGTTGTCGGGTTGATGGGGAATGTCGGCCAGACAAACTACGCCGCTTCCAAGGCCGGGATCATCGGCTTCACCAAATCCCTGGCAAGGGAAGTCGCTTCCCGGGGAATTACCGTCAATGCCGTGGCTCCTGGCTATATCCAGACTCCCATGACGGAGGGGCTTCCCGAGGCGGTGAAGAAGCTCTTTTTGGACTGGATTCCTTTGAAAAGGTTTGGAACCCCGGACGAAGTCGCTCAGACGGTCAAGTTTTTGCTTTCCGATGAAGCTGCGTACATTACCGGTCAGGTCATCAACGTCAACGGTGGATTGTTGATGTGATCATAACTATTTGACAAAGAAAAATTTAATTTAGGAGGAGGAGCGCGGTGGAAAGAGAAGAGCTGTTAAAGAAGATCAAAGCCATCGTTTCCGACAAGCTCAGCATTAGTGAAGACCAGGTCACAGAGGAGGCCTCTTTCATCGATGATTTGGGCGCCGATTCTCTGGATACAGTCGAACTGGTCATGGCCCTGGAGGATGAGTTCAGTCTGGATATTCCTGATGAAGAAGCGGAGAAGCTGGCGACTGTCGGCAAAGCGATGGATTATATCCTGGCCAAGGTCAAGTAACAACCCCACTTCATCTGATGGGAAATTCCCATTCTCCCTTGAGTAAGGGGACGGAGAGGCGAGTAGTCATCACGGGAATCGGTCTGGTCTCTCCTCTGGGAATAGGCACGGAGAAAAACTGGGAAGCCCTCATCCAGGGGAAAAGCGGCATCTCCACCATCACCCGTTTTGACGTCAGTCGGTTCACGAGCCGGATCGCCGGCCAGGTCAACGGTTTTGACCCCACCGTGTTCGTCGAGAAAAAAGAGCTGCGCAAAATGGACCTCTTCATTCAGTTTGCCATGGCCGCCGCTGAGCTGGCAGTCGAGGATTCCGGACTCCATCCTGGAGTCCTGAGCAGCGACCGCTGCGGAGTCTATGTGGGCTCGGGGATCGGCGGCATCGGGGTCATCGAGGAAACCCATAAGACGCTGCTGGCGAAGGGGCCTGACCGTGTTTCCCCGTATTTTCTGGTCTCCACCATCATCAACGAGGCGGCTGGCCAGATTTCCATCAAGTACAGGGCCAAAGGCCCCAATTCGGCCACGGCCACGGCCTGCGCGACCAGCGCCCATGCTCTCGGCGATTCCTACAGAATCATCGCCAGGGGCGATGCCGACATCATGATCGCCGGAGGCGCCGAAGCCCCCATCACCCCCCTCGGACTGGCCGGTTTCTGTGCCATGCGCGCCCTTTCTGTCCGGAACGATGAGCCGGAGAGAGCTTCCCGGCCCTTCGATGCCGAACGGGACGGGTTCGTAATGGGAGAGGGAGCCGGAATTGTTGTCCTGGAAGAACTCGGAGCCGCTCTCAAACGCGGGGCTCGAATCTATGCGGAGTTCGTTGGCTACGGAATGAGCGCCGACGCCTACCACATCACGGCGCCTTCTCCGGACGGCGGCGGGGCTGTCCGCTGCATGGCCAGAGCTCTAAAAGACGGCAGGGTTCGGCCCGAAGAGGTCGGCTATATCAATGCACACGGCACATCCACCCCATGGAACGATAAGGTCGAGACGTTAGCGATAAAAAAAGTGTTTGGCGACCACGCCTACAGGATTGGCGTCAGCTCGACGAAATCCATGACCGGCCATCTCTTAGGAGCAGCCGGCGGGGCTGAGGCGAGCTTTACCGCCCTCTGTTTGAAGCACAAAATCATGCCTCCGACCATCAACTACGAGCATCCCGACCCGGACTGCGACCTGGATTATGTCCCCAATCAATCCCGTCCGGCTGAAATTCGCTACGGCCTGACCAATTCCTTTGGCTTTGGGGGGACAAACGGGTCTCTTCTTCTGAAAAGATTCGAGGAATAGTCTGAGTTCTGGTCCGGAGACAGCATGAGCTCGTCCCCGACGCGGAGGAGCCGGATAAATTCAGGAAGGAGGAAGAATGAATATTTACGTGTTCATCAAGCGCGTTCCTGATACCGAATCCAAAATCAGGATAGACCATGAGAAGAAGGCCATCGTTGAGGAAGGCCTGAATTTTATCGTCAACCCCTATGATGAATTTGCCGTGGAAGAGGCCCTTCGTCTGCGGGAGGCCGGGGGCGGGAAGGTGTTCGTGGTCAGCGTCGGCACTGAAGAGTCGCGGGTGGCGCTGAAGAAGTGTCTGGCCATGGGAGCGGATGAGGCCGTCCTGATCAAGGACGACAGTCCCGAAACATACGACGGGCTGAGGACCGCGGCCATCATCGCGCGGGCCGTGGAGAAAAAGTTCTCCGATTTCAGCCTTCTTCTCTTCGGGAAGCAATCGGTGGGAGCCGACAACTCCCAGGTTCCGTCCATGGTCGCCGGGCTGCTCGGACTGCCCCAGGTCAACGTGGTGACCAAGCTGGTCATTGAGGGGAACAGCGGGACGGCCTGTCGGGAGATCGAGGGAGCGCTGGAAAAAGTCTCCTTCCCTCTGCCGGCGGTGGTGAGTGCTCAGAAAGGGTTGAATGAGCCCCGCTATGAAACCCTGAAGGGAATCATGGCCGCCAAGAAGAAGGAGATCCCGGTGGTCACCCTCGAAGACCTGGAGCTTAAGGAAGAGGATATTGCTCCCCGCCTGCAGATGGTCAAGCTGGAGAGCCCGCCCCAGCGGCGGGCCGGAAGGGTCGTCGAGGATGAGCCCGCGGCAGCGGCAAAGAAACTGGTGGAATTTCTTCACAACGAAGCCAAGGTGATATAAGGGAGGGATGGAATGGTTCTTGTCTACATAGAAGTCCGGGATGGGAAGGTCAAAAAATCTTCCCTCGAGGCTTTGTCCGAAGGAAAGAGGAGGGCGGATGACCTGAAAACAGAAGTGCGGGCGGTCCTGGTCGGCCATAAGATGGAAGGGCTGGCTCCCGAAGTCGCCGTCCACGGCGCTTCGGCTGTCTATGTTCTGGAGAATTCTCTGCTCAGCCGGTATTCGGCTTCGGCCTTTTCCCAGGCTCTCTTTTTGCTGGTCGAGGAGCTCAAGCCGGAGATCATCTTCTTTTCAGCCAGCTCAATGGGGAAAGACCTTGCCCCGCGGCTGGCGGCCAGGCTGAAGGTGGGGCTCGCCACAGACTGCACGCAAACCGCCATTCGCGGAGGAAAGCTCGAAGTGACCCGGCCAATTTTTGCCGGAAAGGCTTTGGCCACCTTTGCCTTTTCCTCCTCTCCGCAGATGGCTTCTCTCCGGCCCAATGTTTTTCCTCTGTTGGAGTCGGCAGAAAGCGGAGGAGAAATAGTCAGGAAAGAGGTGGTCATTCCCGAAGACCAGGTCAGAGGACAGGTGGTCGAAATTCTCAAGGAAGAGAGCGCAGAGCTGGATGTGACAGAAGCGGATGTGATCATTTCAGGAGGGAGGGGGATGAAGGGACCAGAAAATTTCGCCCTGCTCAGAGATCTTGCCTCCGTCGTCCCCCATTCTGCCGTGGGCGCTTCCCGTTCAGCGGTGGATGCCGGCTGGATTGACCATCAGCACCAGGTCGGCCAGACCGGCAAAACCGTCTCTCCCAACCTCTACATGGCCTTCGGGATTTCCGGCGCCATCCAGCACCTGGCCGGGATGTCGTCCTCGAAGCACATCGTGGCCGTCAACAAGGACCCTGAGGCCTCGATTTTCAAAATCGCGGACATCGGCGTGGTCGGAGACCTTTTCCAGGTCATTCCCCATCTCAAAGAGGAGCTGAAAAAAGTCCTCTCCGAGTAACGCTCGGGGATGATTTTTATCCTTCCAAAAAGGATAATTATGTGGTATGTTGTCCTTCGGAGAAGGATAAATGAGGGTCCTCATCAGGCAAAAAATCATCGATTCCCTGGCTGCGCCCATCCCCGCGTTGACGCGTCGGGATATCCGGCTTCACACAATATCGGGTAAAGCGACGGCCGTTATCGGGATGCGCCGGACGGGAAAAACCACATTCCTCTGGCAGGTTATTGGAGAACGAGTAAAGCAGGGCACAGTGCGTGAAGCACTCCTCTATTTCAACTTCGAGGACGAGCGCCTGGCGGGGCTGGAGGCAACGAACCTTCATTGGGTGGTCGACGAATACTATCGCCTGCATCCAGAGTGGCGCGATCGAAAACGCGCCGTGTTCTTCTTCGACGAAATCCAGGTGGTCCAGGGGTGGGAGTTATTCGTGCGGCGGTTGCTGGACACCGAAAATGCCGAAATATTCATCTCCGGGTCATCGGCGAAACTCCTGAGCCGGGAAGTCGCGACGAGCATGCGCGGCCGGGCCATGGAGGCGATCGTTCATCCGTTCAGCTTCCGGGAATACCTCCGGCATCGGGCCAGGGAGCCGAGGGAGACGCCCCGCAGGTGGACCAAAGCGTTCCGCTCGGCGATGGAGAGAGAACTCGAAAATTACCTTGCGCAGGGAGGGTTTCCCGAGGCCCAGACCGCTGAACCGAGGGATCGAACAGACCTTCTGCGCGGCTATGTCGATACGGCCCTCTTTCGGGACGTCGTGGAGCGCAGGTCAGTCACGCACGTTGCCGCCCTTCGCTGGATGGTGAGGCAGTTGCTTGGAAACGCCGGGGGATCGTTCAGCGTCAACAAGTTCTATAAGGACATCCGCTCGCAGGGCTTGGCCGTGTCCAAGGACACGCTTCATGATTATCTCGCATATCTGGAAGACGCGTTTCTCATCAGGACCGTCTTCCTCGACTCGATGTCCGAGCGGCGGCGCATGGTAAATCCTCGTAAGGTTTACCCGATCGACCCGGGACTGATCCCCATCTATGACCGGACAGGAGAAGCCGGTCTGGGACACGCTCTGGAAGCCTGCGTCATGATCGAACTTGAGCGAAGAGGCGCTGAAATCTTCTATATCAAAACTCCCGGGGGATTCGAGGTCGACTTCCTGGCACGATTTTATGACGGCCGCGAGGAACTCATCCAGGTCTCGGCGGATTTCTCCGATCAGACAGTTCGGGAAAGAGAGATCAGGGCGCTTCTCGACGCCGAGTCCGCGCATCCCAAAGCCGCCATGAACATCATCGCTCTTCACGGGGAAGCGAGTCGTGAGGTGCCGGATAAGATCCGAGTCCATAGAGCCGCGGATTGGCTTCTGGCATGAACGTCATCCCCTTATCTAAACAAATAAAGCACGCGTGCTCACACGCCATGAAGAACTCATGGCTCCCTGCTTCCCCTTCTCGGGCTATGCCCTGCGACCGAGGGAACATATCCCCTCGGCTCCCTTGATCTGTTTCCCGAGGGAAAACAGATCAGCGAGGACGGACGGGGGACACCCCACGACAGAACCCATCCATCATCCTATTGTCAAAGGCGGGGACTTTGTGGTAAAGTGGGGGTAATTTTGGAGAGGGAAATCAGAGCATTGAACCTACCTAAAAAGGAGAACCCCATGAGAACATCATTTCCCATTCTTTTGCTCCTGGTCGTGGCCGGGGCTTTCATCCTTTACCCGGTCGTGGCGGTCAAGGCCCAGGAAGAAGTTCTGGAGGTTGAAGGAGTGATCTGCCGTGATGTGGTCGATCGGGAGCCTTTAGACCCCTATGACCCTGAGAATCCCTTTGATGCGACGGTGGAGAAGCTCTACTGCTGGACGAAGATCACCGGCGCCCAGGAGCCCGTCGAGATCACCCATGTCTGGTACTGGGGCGAGACAGAAAGGGCCCGGGTCGTTCTGAATGTGGCGGATGCCATCTGGCGGACCTGGAGCGCAAAGATCATCCAGCCTCACGAGAAGGGCAACTGGCACGTGGATGTCGTCGGTCCCGACAACGAGGTGCTCAAGACCCTGGAATTCAAGATCAAAGAGTAAGCAACACACCGGTCCCCCTGGTTGTCTATTCTTTGAAGAGGTCCAGGAGGAGCTGGTTCCGCTCCGAGCGGCTCTCGCCGATGCTGGTGACGTAGATCGTTGGTAGATCGACGACCGGACATTTGTTCTCACAGATCCCGCAGCCGATGCAGAGGTCGGTGTCGATGACCGGAGCGGCGGGTGTCCTGACTGTCCCATCCGGGAGCACCACCTCCGTATTGACCAGCTTGATGGCTTTCGGCGAGGTGGGGCAGTGCTCCTCGCAGACGATGCAGGGAGTTCCGAGGTCGTAAGGAATGCACCTGTTTTTGTCCACCCAGGCCAGGCCGATTTTCACTTTGATTTTCTCCTCGACGGTGAGCTCCTGGATGGCCCCGGTGGGGCAGACTTGAGAGCACAGGGAGCAGAAGTATTCACAGTAGCCAATGAGGGGGACAAGCATCGGCGTCCAGATGCCTTCAGGCCCGGCTTCGCCGAAGGCCGGCTGGAGGCCGTTGGTCGGGCAGACCTTCATGCACTCGCCGCACTTGACGCATTTCCGGAGGAACTGCTCTTCGGGAAGAGCACCCGGCGGCCGGATGAGCCGGGGAGAGGCTCGCCGCGTGGACGGCGAGAGACGGAAAAAGGGGACGGCGAGTAATCCCAGGAGAGAGGTGAAGATGAGCTTTCTCCGGGAGAGGTCGATCCTGGCCACTTCTTCCGGTGCGGTCTGCAGGGGAAACTCGATGGCGCTGGTCGGGCAAATGGCGCCGCAGGTGAAGCAGTAGATGCACTCCGCGCTCCTCCAGTCTTCTTCAGGAAAGGGGTCGGCCTGCGTCTGACAGTGGAGGGTGCACAGCCCGCAGTCGATGCATTTCTGGGGGTCGATCTTGAGTTTGATCACGTTCCATCGGGCGGAAAGGCCGAGGAAAGCTCCCAGGGGGCAGAGATAGCGGCACCAGAATCTTTCCCTGGAGAGATTGAGCAGCACGATGCCGATAAAGAGAGTTCCGAGTAAGAATCCCTGCTGGAAAACAGGGTTGACGGCCAGGGACTCGGTGAACTGAACCAGGGGGTCCCCCAGGGAAAAGAGCCGAACGTTGTAGAGGAGAGCGGTGAGCGCCGAGATACCGTATTTGGCGGCCGGGAGCACGGCGGTGGCGAAAGACCGGTAGAGGAGCGACAGGGGGTCGACAATACCGACCAGGTTCAGAGAGAAAAGGGTCCCTATCAGGATAAAAATCAGGATGAAGTATTTCCAGGCGAGGCGGCGGTTTTTTTCCTTTCTCGGCCTGAGCAGCCTGGATTTCTTGAAGAGAAAGGAAAAGGCCTGGTGGAGAGACCCCAGGGGGCAGACCCAGCCGCAGACGACCCGGCCCAGGACCACAGTCAGAATGAGGGTCACTGCAGCGAAGGCAAAGGAGACAGCGAAAGCCCGGGATGCGATGATGGTGGCCAGGGCCAGAAGGGGGTCGAAATGGAAAAAGATTTCCACCCGGCCGATGTAGTCATCACCCGGGAAGCGCGTTTCCAGGAGCAAATAGAAAAAGAGGAGGAAAAAGCCAGTCTGGCTGAAGATGCGCAGAGCCTGGATCAGCCGGTACTTTTTAGACCTCTCTTTTTTCAACGGCCGGTTTCTCCAGAGACCTCTTGTAGGTCATAATTCCTTCGTAGATTCCCTGGGCGACGAGCTGACGGTAACCTGGCGTGCCCAGCCTCTCCTCTTCCAGGGGATGGCTGAGGAAGGAGACTTCGACCAGGATCGAGGGGACTTCGGTGCCGATGAGGACCCAGAAAGGGCCTCCCTTGACGCCCAGGTCTCTGACGTCGCTGTATTTTTGAGAGAGGGTCTGAACCAGGCTTTTCTGGATATTCTGGGCCAGCTCTCTCGACTCGGGGATTTTCGTGTTCTCGACGATTTTTTCGATGATACTTCTCATCTCGCTGATATTCTTTGAGGAGGTGGCGTTCTCCCGGGCCGCGGTGGCAATAACCGAGGGGTCTTCGCTGAAATTGAGAAAGAAGGTTTCCACGCCGGAGAGCCTCGGGCTGCGGCTGGCGTTGGCGTGGATGGAGACAAACAGGTCGGCCTGCTTCTGGTTGGCGATCAGGGTCCTGTTTTCCGGTTCGAGAAAAATATCCGTCTCCCTGGTCATGATGACTTCCATGTTCTCCTGGGCTTCCAGAAGCTTTTTCAGGCGCAGGGCCACGTCGAGCACAACGTCTTTTTCCTGATAGCCCTTCTGCCTGCCGACGCATCCGGGGTCTTTCCCGCCGTGGCCGGCATCGATGACCACCCTCCTGGCACCCAGGCCGAGCTGACGGATCATGCTGGGATACGGCGCAGAGGGTTCAACCGGAGAGGGGGCGACCTTGGGGTAGATGTCGATGATGATCCGGAAAGGGTCGGGAAGATGCCAGACGCGGTAGTAAGCCTTCGTGAAATCCAGGTCCGCCACCACCCGGATTGTGGAGTGGGTCTTCTGGGCGATGCGAATTTTGTCGAGGTAATCGCAGGCGACCGCGAAGGATTGACCGTGGAGAAGGGGGTTCAGTCTTGTCTGGTAGATGTCCACATAGACCCGGTCCGGCGACCGGAGCTGGTTGTAGTTGTATTCCCTCAGCTTTTCGGTCTCGACCACCACCCTGGTAAAGGAGGGATGGACATGGTGGCGAATCTTGTGGATTTCCACCCTGGAGTCAGCCAGGCATGGAGAAAAGAGAGCGAGCAGCAAGGAGGGAATCAACATCTTTTTCTGCGCGCTTCTTTTTTCCTTCATCTCCACACCCGCCGGGACCTCAGGCCCCGAATTTCTTCAGCTTGCCGGCATGGGCCAGCATCAGGGGCATGGCGTAGATGGCCTGAAAGCGCCCCAGGAATCCCTGGCTGCATTCCCTTTCGGTGAACCGGATGACATGGTCGGGCTGGGCAGTCCGGGCGTGGAGGAGGAAGGGGTTGGGATGCCAGGAATGGGATTTGAGAACAGAAGGAGTGGAGTGGTCGGAAGTGACCACCAGAACATCCGGGCGAAGTCCCAGGATCCGGGGGATATAACGGTCGGCCTCTTCGATGGCCTCCTTTTTCGCCTTGAAATTTCCATCCTCGCCGGCAGAATCCGTCTTTTTCAGATGGACATAGAAAAAGTCGTGATTGTTGTAGTTTTTTTCCAGCGTGTTGAAAAGGTCGGCAGCCTCCTGTCCTGTTTCCAGAATTTCCATTCCGACCAGCCTGGCCAGGCCTCTGTACATGGGATAGCTGGCGATGGCGGCAGGGCTCAACTTGTAGAGCTCAGCCAAGGTCGGGATCGAGGGGAATCTGGAGAACCCTCTCAGGAGGATGGTGGTGGCTCTCAGATTTTCCTTCAAATGCCCCGTCACTTCCGCGATGAAAAGGTTGACGATGTGCGCCGTCTTCCCGGCCTCCTCGGACAGGGGCTGGGCAGGGGCCGGGGGAAGGCCTTCCTTTTGAGGGTCGGCGTCCGTGAGGGAGTCGGAAAGCCCCTCGCCGCTGAACCTGACCACGAAACGGTGCTCTTTTCCGGGATAGACGGAGACGGCGGCCCCCTCTATTGCTTTCAGAGAGCGGTTGAGCCCCTGGCAGATTTTTTCGTTCTCGGAGGTGGGAATCCGTCCGGCCCGGCGGTCGGCGATGAGCCCGTTTTTGAGGGTGGCGAAATTGCCCCTGGCCACCAGGTCGTTCTGGCCGACTTCGACCCCGACACCGAGTGCTTCCAGGATACCCCGGCCGAGAATGTATTTGACGGGGTTGTAGCCGAAAAGTGCGAGATGGGCCGGGCCGCTTCCGGGCGTGATGCCCATGAACACCGGGTCGGTCAGCCCGCAGGCACTGACAGCGGCGAGACGGTCGAGGTTGGGTTTGCGGGCAGCTTCGAGCTCTGTTTTGCCGTCAACGGGCAGTCCTCCCAGCCCGTCAATGACGAGAAGGACAATCCTGGAAGGCGTTTTGATGCTGATTTCTCGCGCGATCCCTTCCCAGTCCATGCTCACGCCCCACTATAAAATATTAGGGACGCGAAGTCAATTTTCCCATCCCGGATGTCTTTCTTTTGCCCTGATACGGGTGAGGGGAAGGAAAGATTAGAAGCGTCTCTGGTTTTGTGCTAAAATCGGAACATGAAAAAGGTCCTCATCCTGGATTTCGGCTCGCAATACACGCAGCTGATCGCCAGAAAAACCAGAGAGCTCGGGGTGTATTCGGAGATCATGCCCTTTTTCCTCCCCCTTTCCAGGCTCAGGAGCGAGAACCCGGGAGCAGTCATCCTTTCGGGAGGGCCGCAGAGCGTTTATGGAGAAAAGGCTCCTCTCATCAGCAGGGAGGTTCTGGAGCTGGGGATTCCGGTCCTCGGCATTTGCTACGGGCTGCAGTTGATGGCCTTCCTTCTGGGCGGAAAAGTGGTCCCCTCCCCGAAGCGCGAGTACGGGTTTGCGTCACTGAAGGTCATGGAGCGGAAAGGGCTGCTGGCCGGCATCAGGGACAACGGACAGGTGTGGATGAGCCACGGGGACAGGGTGGAGACGGCCCCGCCCGGCTTTATCGTCTCCGGGAGGACGGCCCACTGCACGGTGGCGGTGATGGAGGAGCGGA
>CAYZDV010000004.1:316-35056 GCA_964477275.1 uncultured Eubacteriales bacterium | reverse complement strand
TATTCACGAGTCTTAGGTTGCCGTAGATGCGAGGCACAGGGCACGCAGCTGTGGTTCTTCCACCGCAAGTGCCCTGTAACGAAGCAGATGCGGCAAGATCGGAGAAAATCTTTTAAGTCATACATAGTATTTGTTATATAAAAGGTATCGGCCTTTTTTATGAATAGTCCAGTTTATTAAAGGTAGTGGAATCTTTCTCTATTGTCAAGGTCGGGCTCAGGCCTTTGAGTGCCGGGAGAATTTTTATGTCGCTGTAACTCATTGATATTGGCGGGCATATGAACGGGAGAAGATTGGCTCCCGGGTGGATGAGGACGGATGATACAGCGCGGCTTTGAGCGAATCGTCCCTGGCTCCCTGCATTGACATAACGGTAGCCATATGATAAAGTTAAAATCCGTGATTTTCCCGTAGGTTGAGGTCATTTCAATGTTTGCTGTGATTAAAAGTGGAGGAAAGCAGTACATCGTTCAACAGGGCGATGTCCTGGATGTTGAGAAACTCGACGTTGAACAGGGCCAGAAAGTCGTCTTTGACCAGGTTCTTCTCATCGATGACGATGGAAAGAGCCAGATCGGGACTCCTCTCCTGGAGAATGTGCGTGTGAGTGCAGAGGTGCTTGAGAATTTCAAAGACAAAAAGGTCATCGTCTTCAAAAAGAAAAGAAGAAAACAGTACAAGAAGAAAATTGGCCATCGTCAGCAGCTCACCCGGGTCAAGATCGAGCAGATCATGACCGATGTGAGAGAAGCGGCGAAAAAGGAAGCGGCCGAGGAAGTCAAAAAGGTGGAAGAGAAAGTCCGGCCGAAGAAGAAAGAGGCGGTGAGCAAGCCGAAGCCAAAAGCCGCGAGGGAAGAAAAGCCGGAGAAGCCTGCCGCGAAGCCCCCTGCCAAAAAAGCGGCGAAAGTTCCCAGGGAAGCCAAAGCCTCCCCGCCAAAAAAGACCGAGAAGAAACCTGCCGCTCAAAAGAAGGCCGTAAAGACCGCTGCCAGGACCCCATCACCGGCAAAGAAAAAAACATCATAGAGGAGATAGAGAATGGCTCATAAAAAATCTGGTGGAAGCGCGAAAAACGGTAGAGAAAGCCATTCCAAGAGGCTCGGCGTCAAGAGGTTCGGCGGACAGTTCGTCGCCGCTGGCTCCATCCTCGTCCGCCAAAGAGGCACACCGTTTAAGCCCGGAATGAACGTGGGGAGGGGAAAAGACGACACTCTCTTTGCCAGGATCAGCGGCACAGTCCATTTTGTGAACAAGGGCAAAAGGGCAAAGTTCGTCTCCGTCATTCCCGCTTAGGAGGTCTGCGCTCCGTCCGATATGTTCGTTGATCAGGTCAAGGTAACCCTCCGGGCAGGGAAGGGGGGCAACGGTTGCGTCGGTTTCCGGAGGGAAAAGGGCGTCCCGCGCGGCGGTCCTGATGGAGGCCGGGGAGGAGACGGAGGGAGCATTTATCTTGTCTCTGACCACAACATCAATACTCTCGCTTATTTCCGTTTCCATCCGGTCAATAAGGCCCAGAAGGGCGCTAATGGTGAAGGCAGAAACCGTCAGGGGAGAAAGGGGAAGGACCTCTACTTGAGAGTCCCGGTGGGGACCGTTGTGCGGGAGGTCGGCAGGGACGAGATCCTGTTCGATTTCACTGCGCCGGGACAGAAGTTTCTGGCTGTCAGAGGGGGAAGAGGAGGCAGGGGCAACGCCTCCTTTGCCACGGCCACTCATCAGACACCCAGGGAATGGGAGGAAGGCCAACCAGGAGATGAGGGGCATTGCATACTCGAACTCAAGTTGATCGCTGATGTGGGATTGGTCGGCTTCCCCAACGCGGGAAAGTCCACCCTGATCTCCAGAGTCTCCGCTGCCCGACCGCTTATTGCCGACTATCCTTTCACCACTCTTGTCCCCAACCTGGGCGTGGTCGACATGGATGAATTCAGAAGCTTTGTGGTTGCCGATATCCCCGGGTTGATCGAAGGCGCCCACCGGGGTCACGGCCTGGGCATTCAATTCCTCAAGCACGTGGAGAGGACCAAGATCCTGCTCCATATCATCGATGTTTCTCCCTATACCGGAAGAGATCCTGTCCGGGATTACCAGACCGTGATGAAAGAGCTGGAGGCTTTCAACCCCCAGCTTGTCCGGAGGTATCAGGTTGTTGCCGCCAACAAGTGCGACCTTCTCGGCGAGGAGACCGGCAGGCTGGAGGCGGTCAGGGAGCTGGCCCGCCGCGAAAAAATTGCCTTCTTTGCCATCTCGGCCCTGAAGGGAGAGGGAATTCCAGCTCTTGTTCACGGCCTCTCCAGCGCTCTCGTCCTTCTTGAGGAGAAGAAAGATTAGCGAGATGGGGAAGAGAATCGGACTTTTTGGCGGCACCTTCAATCCTGTCCATTGCGGACATTTGAAAGCCGGCGAGGCGGTTCAGAAAAGATTCTCCCTGGACAGGATTCTCTTTATTCCTTCTTATATTCCTCCCCATAAAGATACGCCCGACATCGCTTCTCCCCGTCATCGACTGAAGATGGTCGAGCTGGCTCTCCGGCCTTATCCCTGCTTTATCCCCAGCTCGATCGAGGTGGAAGCCAGAGAAAAATCCTATTCCGTGATCACCCTGGGTAAAATCAGAAAGCTCTATCCCCGGGCCCTGATTTTCTTCATCCTGGGTATCGATGCGTTCCTCGAAATCGAGACCTGGAAAGACTCCGCACAGCTGCTCGAGCAGTGCTATTTTGTCATCATCAGCCGGCCGGGCTTTCGGCTGGACGATGCAAATCAGGTTTTGAAAGGACGGTATGAAACCCGAATCTACGGGCTTCAGGAGGCAGAAGTGGTGAGAGAGGAACTTCTCGGTTCCTGGCAGATATTTCTTCTGCCCGTGAATGCTCTGGATATTTCCTCGACGGACATCAGGGAGAAAGTCAGGAGAGGAAAATCCATCAAAAAGCTTGTGCCCGATGCCGTCGAAACGTACATCCGCAAAAACAGGCTCTATCAGAGATAAAAAATGACCAAAGAAAAAACTCCAAAACGAGTAACCAAAAGAAGCCTTCCTCCGGAAGTGAAGAAATCGGTGTCAGCCAGCCTGGCCAAGAAAGGTGAAAAGATTGTCGTCCTGGACATGAGAGGTGTGGCGTCCTTCACCGATTTTTTCATTATCATTCAAGGAAACTCCTCCAGGCAGAACATGGCCATCTATGAGAGCATCGAGCAGGAATTGAAGAAAGAGAATGTCACTCCTTTGAGCGTGGAGGGAAAAGCGCGTGCGGAATGGATACTGATGGACTACGGGAGTTTTATCGTCCATGTCTTCTCAAGGAGGGCGCGGGAGTACTATTCTCTCGAAAAGCTGTGGGGGGATGCCCTCAAATTTTCTTTTTGATTTCTGACTTAAAAAGATATTGACATTTTCGATTTGAATCATTATTTTTTATGGACAATTTTTCATGGAGACTTTTCTCGCTGAAGAAATGGCGATGCGACCGTCTGGATGAAAATCAGAATTTTGTGGCCGGGGAAGACGCGAAACAGGGAGATGAGAAATCTGCAGGAGTATTATTTGAAAAGAATCAACCAGCTGGAGCCGTGCGAGCTGGTTGAGACAAAAACAGCGAGAGGGATTTCCGAAAAATTTTCCGAGAAAATCAAAGAAATCGAGGCGTCTGGTCTTGAAAAACGCATGGAAAATACTTATATTATCTGCCTCTCCGACGAGGGAAAAAAGATGAGCTCTGTGGAATTAGCGCGTCTGTTGAAGAAAATTTCGTTCGGTTCCACCCGCGCGGTGACGTTTGTTGTCGGAGGATTCCTGGGTCTGGAAAAGAGAATCCTGGACACGGCCGACCTCCTTCTTTCTCTTTCTCCAATGACATTTTCTCATGAACTGGTCCGGGTCATGCTCCTCGAGCAGGTCTACCGGTCTGTGTCAATGTTGAAAGGAAGAAAATATGCGAAATAGGGGGGATGACTTTGAATAAAGCCGAAAAAGAAAAATACAGGAAAATTCTTTTGAAAAGAAAACAGGCAATTGTCAGTAAAATCAGCGAAGCCTACAACGAAAGTAAGGAAGTGGAAACGGGAATAGCCCAGGACATTGCGGATAAGGCAGAGAGTTCATACACCAAGGAATTCCTGTTGAGCCTCACCGATGCCGACAGGGAACAGCTGTCATTGATTGATGCTGCCTTAAAGAGAATCAAAGAGAGCAACTACGGCATCTGCCAGATGTGCCAGAAGGGCATCAGTAAAAAAAGGCTGGATGTGGTTCCCTGGACATCCTTCTGTGTGGAATGTCAGCAGAAAGTCGAAGAAGAATCCTGAATTCCTTTCTTCAGGGGAAGCTTTCCTCCTGGGGGAAGTTCGCGGAGCTCATCTTTTACCCCTCATTCTGCCATCTCTGTTCTCGCCTGCTCGAGTTCCCCGGTGAAAGCGTCATCTGCCGTTTCTGCTGGGAAAAAGTCGTCCCTTCCTCCTCTCCTTACTGCCTGAGCTGCGGAAGGTTTTTCGAAGGGACAGGAGACCCGCATCTCTGCCTTGACTGCATCAAGAAAAGGCCTCCTTTTTCCCTCCACCGCTCCTGCGGAAGATACAGGGGAATGCTCAAGGACGCCATTCTTCTTTTCAAGTACCGGGGCTTTCGCCGCCTGGGCAGGGGTCTGGCCCGGTTTGCCGCCCGATCCCTAAAGAAGGAAGAAATGATGTGGTGGGAAGCCGACTTCCTCATCCCTGTTCCCCTCCATCCCAGAAAGAGAAGGCAGAGGGGTTTTAACCAGGCCGAGGTCATCGCCAGGGAGCTGTCGCGGCTTAAAGGGATTGAGCTTGCCGGGAGTGCGCTGGTGAAGGTGAAGAACGTGCCGCCCCAGACCGGCCTGGATATGGAGGAGAGGAGAAAGAACGTCCGAGGAGCTTACCGGGTCAGGAATGGGAAAACGGTTGAAGGGAAAGTGGTCATCCTCATCGATGACGTCTGCACCACGGGCTCCACTCTCCGGGAATGCAGCTCGGCGCTCAAGGCCGCAGGAGCAAAAGAAGTGAGGGCGCTCACTGTCGCTCAGGCCTGAATCCCGCCTCATCCGGTAAAAAAATGCCCGGACTCATCGCCCGGGCATTTTTTTTAGGACTGATTGAAAAATCGCCTTTACTTTTTGCTGCTCTTCGGCGTGAGAACCTTCACCTTCTTCGGCTTGAGCTCTGGCTTCTTGGGCATGCTGATCTTCAGCACTCCGTTCGCGTGTTCCGCCTGGATTTTATCCTGCTCGATATTCCGGGGAAGAGTGAACGACCTGTAGAATGAGCCGTAGGAGCGCTCGATGCGGTGGTAATTCTCTTCTGTGGTCTCCTTTTCGAACTTCCGCTCGCCCTTGATGCTCAGCGTGTTGTCTTCGATCTTGACTTCGATGTCTTTCTCGTCGATTCCGGGAACTTCAGCGTTGAGGACGATCTCGCCGTCGGTCACGTAGATGTCCACCGACGGAGTCCATGTGCCGGAAACCAGCTCTCTTTCCTCTCCTCGAGAGGTGAAGGTATCCTCAAACAGCCGGTTCATCTTGTCTCTCAGCGTGGCAAGCTCTCTGAAAGGATCCCATCTGACGATAGCCATTTTTACCTCCTTTCACACATTGGCGTTTAAAGTTGAGTGCATTATTAATATAATATCTTAGTGGCCAGTTGTCAACTATTTGATGAAAATTTTTAGCGGTGGATGAAGAATTGAGAGGAGCTTACGGAGTGCCCTGGATGAGGAGCGTCGCCTCGCCCTTTAATTGTTTTCCTTTCAGCAAGTTCAGCAGCTCTTCGACTGTTCCCCGAAGGAATTGCTCGTGGATTTTGGTCATTTCTCTGGCAATCACGACACGACGGTTGCCGATGATCTGGAGAACGGCCTCAAGGAAAGAATGAATCCTGCGGGGAGGAAGGTAGAAGACCAGGGTCGCTTTTTCCTCCCGGAGTGAATTCAAAAGCCTCTGGGTGGCGCCTTTTTTCGGGGGAGGAAATCCCAGGAAAAGAACCCGGTGAGTGGGAAGGCCAGAGGCAGAAAGGGCGGCTGTCAATGCCGATGCGCCGGGGATGGGGACGATGGTTATCCGATTTTTGATGGCGTCCCGGATGAGAGGGTAGCCAGGGTCGGAGATTCCGGGGGTGCCGGAATCGGTGACCAAGGCCACGTCTTTGCCCCCTTTGAGCTGGTTCAGGATTGCAGGAATTTTCTGGCTTTCTCTGGGGTGGAAATAGCTGACAAGGGGTTTTTGAATCCTGTACCGGCTGAGAAGCTTTTTTGTCTGCCGGGTATCCTCACAGGCGATGAGGGAGACTTCGGCCAGGATTTTCGCTGCTCTGAAGGTCAGGTCTTCAAGGTTACCGATGGGAGTGGCCACCACATAGAGAGTGCCAGTCGCTCGACCGGCTGAACTTCGCTCCTTCATGTCCTACCTGTCCCAGTCGTAAGGGTAGAGAAAATCGTGGCCCACTGTCCGGGAGGAAATCTTGGGGATGGGCGGGAGTTTTCTCTTGAACTCGGAGTTTTTGATCATGCCGATGATCCTGTCCACGGCTTTTTTGCTCACTCCGGAAGCGATGACTTCCCTCCTGGGCGTCTTTTTGTCCACGAGCAGGTAGAGAGCGCCGTCCATTTCCTCGTAGGTGAGGCCGATTTCTTTCTCGTCTGTTTGTCCTGACCAGAGGCCAGCGCTGGGAGACTTCTTCAGAATTTTCGGCGGAACTCTTAGGTGCCTGGCCAGCTGCCGGATCTGGGTTTTATAGAGGTCTCCCAGAGGGTTTATGGCACAGGCCATATCGCCGTGGATGGTTCCGTATCCGAGCAGCAGCTCTGTTTTGTTGCTCGTGCCCAGAATCAGAGCATTCTCGCGGGCAGAAAAGTCGTAAAGGATGGACATCCGCTCTCTGGCCATCTTGTTTCCTCTGGCCACTTTGTTCTCTGTCGGATATCTTGCGAAGTAGGCATCAACCATGGGCGAGATGTCGATGACTTTCGATTTGATTCCCAGGCGCGTGGCAAGCTCCCTGGCGTCGCGGACATCCTCGCTGAAATTCTCTCCGTAAGGCATGATGAGGCCGATCACGTTTCTCGGCCTCAAGGCTTTAGCGGCCAGAAAAGCGCAGACAGCGGAGTCCAGCCCGCCTGATAGGCCGAGGATGCCTTTTTGATAGTTGAACTTGTAGAGCTCTTCCCTGATGAAGGAGGTCAGGATTTTTTCAACAAAAGCACAGTTAATCTTCATAATCCCTGACGATTCTTTTCAGCGCCTCGAGGATGACTTCGGGTTTGTCTTCTCTCTTGTAAGGCCATTTTTTGCGCGCTTCCCGGATGTGCTCCAGGTTGATATCCTGGATCAGCAGGTCCTGGTCCAGATAGGGCGCTTTGGCCAGAAGCTCGCCCATGGGGCTGAAGATGAAAGAGCCGCCTGCGAAGTGTTTCCCGTCTTCAAAGCCAACCCTGTTGCAGTAGACGAGGAACGCTGAGGAGAAGCGGGAGATGGTCTCTCCCATCAGTTCCCACATCCGGCTCGTCTCGTAGGCCTCCTTGCCTGCGACTCCCCGGCCGGGCGCGGCGCTGATGACGATGATGACCTCTGACCCGCCGGCAAAAAGAAGATAGCAGGAGCCATAGTGGAGGAAGTCCCTGCAGATCATCATCCCTGCTTTTCCGAAAGGTGCGGAGAAAGTGTGAAAGTTCTTGCCCTCGCTGAAAAACTTTCCCTCTTCGAACATCCCGTAGGTTGGAAGGAAGGTCTTGCGGTGCACATGGAGAATCTTTCCTCCCGATAAATACGCCGCAGAGTTGAAAAACTGGCCTCTTTCCTTCTCCTCGACAAAACCCACCACGAGGTCGAGCTCGCGGCTGGCCGTTTTCAGCCTGGCCATGAGAGGGCTTCTCTTCGCATCGAGGGCGATGTCCTCCACCAGATCCTTGAGGGTATAGCCGGTAAGGCTGAGTTCGGGGAAGATGAGAAGGTCGGCCTTTTTCTTCCTGGCCCGCTCGATGGACCGGAGGTGAAGCTCGAGATTTTTTTTCAGGTTTCCCAGGTGGGGAGAGATTTGGGCCAGGCCGATTCTCATGGTTGAAAGGTATCATAATTTTTTCTCCATTTCAATCTCAGATGCGGGGTCCGGAGTAGCTCCAAATTCGTTGTGAACGGAAGATTGTTTGGGGAATGGCTTTGCACTTCTCAGATTTTTAACGCCATTCCCGACACTTGTCCTGTATCCTGACATTGTCACGGGTTTGGAGATAATTCTTGCTCGGAGCGACCAGACTCTTTCCAAAATCTTTTTTTTATGGTATTAAAAAAAATCATTCAGGTTTTTCATCAGAAATAAGATTATTTGAGGGAAGAGAAGCGCAAATTAATATTCGCTTTTGCATGTTGAGTGAAATCTAACTGATAATAGGAACGAGAGATGGAACACGTCGGTTATTTCCTGCATGATATCTATTTCAATAAAAAAAGCGGCATCCTTGTTTTCAAGCAAAAGCGGGTCCAGAAATATCTCTTTTTTCAGGATGGGGTGCTGGTGTTTGCCAAATCCACTCATCCCCAGGAGCTCATCGGAGAAATTTTGCTCAAACTGGGAAGGATTTCTGTCGAGACCTACAAGAAGATTGACCAGTATATTGATCCCATGGAGAGCCTGGGAAAAATTTTGATCAGAAACAAAATCATCTCCGAGAAGGACCTCATCGACGGCCTGCTGTTCCAGATGAGAGAAATCACCTTGAATACTTTCCCCCATTTTGACGGGAAGCTGAGCTTTCAGAAGAGGGAGGATTTCCGCCAGAGGACGTTTTCCTACAAGATGGATGTTCTGGATCTGATAGAAGAAGGCATCAGGCGCATGGATTGGCATCCTTATTTTCAGGAATTCATGGCAAAGAAATTTCCTGTTCCCAAGAAAATGACTCTGATCGACCGCTTGACCCGGGAAGAGAGGATACTCCTGGAAGCGATCGACGGGAGCGCCACTGCCGGGAAGATTTTTCAGTCCTCGGGAATGGACAAGGAATTTTTCTGGATGAGCCTTTATCTCTTCCACTGCCTGGACCTCATCGATCTTCTGGATGAGAAAAAGGTTGAAGAGAAGAAACCCAGAGCCAGGAAGAAAGCACCCGGCAAGAAAGTTAGAGCACAAAAAGCTCCTCCCTCCAAAAAAGAAAAGAAAAAAGCTGAGGCTGAAAAGGAACCGCCTCCTCCGGTGATGGATGACGAATTGAAAGAGAAGATTGCGGAGGTGGGGGTATTCAGGGAAAAAATGTCAGTCATGGATTACTATCAGATTCTGAAGGTTTCCAGGACCGCCTCTGCCGATGAGATAAAAAAAGCCTACTTCGATTTAGCCCGGAAGTTCCATCCGGACCGTTTTGGCCTGAACCTCCCTGCCGGTGCCAAGGAGGAGGTGGACGGTGTCTTTGCCCAGGTCACCAAGGCCTTCCAGACACTCAGTAACGAACGGGAAAGGGAGAGATACGGTCAGGAACTTGAGGCTCCACCCGAACAGGGAAAAGAAGATGTCGAGAAGAAGGCCGAGGCCAGATTTCGTCAGGCCAGAAGCCTTTACAACCGGGCGAGGCATGAAGACGCGCTGGTCTTGCTGGAGGAAGCCATCCGGTTGAAAAGCAATAAAGCGGCCTATCACCTGCTCCTGGCAAAGGCGGAGATGGAGGTCCCTTCTTTCCGGCGCAAGGCAGAGGAGGACTTCAAGAAGGCGATCGATCTCGAGCCCTGGAATCCAGAAGCGCATGTGGGATTGGGACAGTATTACAAAAGAGAAGGACTGAATGTGAAGGCTGATCGGCAATTCAAAAAAGCCCTGGATGTCAACCCCGACCATAAGATCGCCCGCAGGGAACTGGGAGAGGAAGAAGAGGAAAAGAAGAAAAAGGGCCTGATGGGCCTTTTCTCTCTTGAAGGTCTGCGCAAGAAGAAGAAAAAAACGGCTAAGCCTTTCTGACCAGGCTTAAAAATTCCTTTTCGCCGAGAGTGGCGATTCCGAGCTCTCGGGCCTTGGCCAGCTTGGATCCGGGCGATTCCCCCACCACCACGTAGTCGATTTTCCTGCTGACCGAAGAGGAGACGCTTCCTCCCAGTTTGGCGATGATTTCCGAAGCCTCTTCCCTGGTCATAGTGGACAGCGTCCCCGTCAGGACAAACGTCAGGCCGAGCAGGAACTGCTCTCCCTCTCTTTCCTCTTTTTTAGCCGAGAAATTCAGGCCGGCCGCTTTGAGCTTGCGGAGGAGCTCAATATTTTCCGGCTGCCGGAAGAAAAAAACCACGCTCTCGGCCACCTTGGGCCCCACATCCTCGACCCGGGTCAGTTCTTCCAGAGAAGCGCTGGTGAGTGAGTTCAGATTCTCAAAGTGGGAGGCCAGGGCCATAGCTGTCCGTTCCCCCACGTGTCTGATTCCCAGGGCATAGACCAGCCGGTCCAGGTCTCTCTTTTTTGAGGCTTCGATTTCATCGAGGAGATTCCGGGCGCTTTTGGGGCCCATTCTCTCCAGGCTGGCCAGCTGCTCCTGCTCCAGGGAATAGAGGTCGGGAATGCCCTTCACCAGTTTTTTCTCCAGGAGCTGGTCGACCAGAGCTTCACCCAGGCCTTCGATGTTCATGGCTCTCCGCGAGGCGAAATGGAGAAGAGATTCCCGCAGTTTAGCCGGGCAGGAAGGATTGGTGCAGCGGGAAATCACCTCTCCATCTGGCCTGAATGTCCGGGAATGACAGACAGGGCATCTGGCGGGAAAGATAAATTTTTTTTCCTTGCCTGTGCGCCTCTCGTGCATCACAGCCACAACCTTGGGGATGACGTCTCCGCTGCGTTCGATGAGAACAGAATCGCCGATCCGGATGTCCTTCCTTCTGATTTCAGCCTCATTGTGGAGGGTGGAGCGGCTGATGGTGGTCCCGGAGAGTTTGACGGGATCGAAAATCGCCACTGGCGTCAGGGCGCCTGTCCTCCCCACCTGGACGATGATGTCTTTGATTCTTGTCGTTGCCTGTCTGGCCGGGAACTTGAAGGAAATGGCCCAGCGGGGGAATTTGGCCGTGTATCCCAGCTTTTGCCGCTGACGGGTGGAGTTGACCTTGACCACGATGCCGTCCACATCGTATTCGAGAGTGTCTCTTTTCTCGCGCCATTCCTCCCAGAAAGCGATCACTTCTTTCAGGTTCGAACAGCGGCGGACGATGGGATTGGTCTTGAAGTCCAGCTCTTTCAACCGCTCGAGGTTCTTCCACTGGCTTTCTTCTTCTTTTCCCTCGAGGAAGATGTAGTAGAGGAACACATCCAGGCCGCGGGAGGCCACGATCTTGGGGTCGAGCAGGCGCAGCGAGCCGGCTGCGGCGTTGCGGGGATTGGCAAAGAGGGGCTCTCCCCTTTCCAGCCTTTCCTGGTTGATCTTCTGGAACGATGGGAAGGGCAGGTAGACTTCCCCCCGGACTTCGATCTCCCGCCTGTCTCTGATCGTGAGGGGCATGCTTTTGATGGTTTTGACATTGACCGTGACATCGTCTCCTCGAAACCCGTCCCCCCTGGTCACAGCCTGGGAGTAGCGTCCGTCGCGGTAGATGGCAGAAATGCCCAGGCCGTCGATTTTCAATTCAGTCACATAGGCGATTCTCTCCTCAGGAAGGATCTTCTGGATTCTTTCTTCAAATTCTTTCAGCTCTTCGACATTGTAGCAGTTATCCAGGCTGAGCATCGGCGTGCGGTGTTCGACGGTGGCAAAGCCTTCCAAGGGCTGTTCTCCCACCCGCCGCGTGGGCGAGTCGGGAGTGGCGAGCTCCGGAAATCGCTCCTCGAGTTCCCGGAGCTCTTTGACCAGCGTGTCGAACTCATAGTCGGAAATCTGGGGGTCATTATCCACATAATACTTTTTTTCGTGATAGGCGACTTCCTTTCTGAGTTTTTCGATTTTTTTCCTGGCCCGGTCAGGAGTGAGGTCTCTGGCTGACATTTTTCCCTCATAAGCGAGCGGCAGTTGTGTTTGTCCGCGCAGCCCGAGGGATATTATATCAAAAATAGGGAAAGTTCAATCGGTTCCTTCGCTGGGTAAGCATCTTTTTTTCCGAAGAGCTGTTTCTTTTATCTTTTGCTCAGTCTCTGTTTGGCGTCTTCCACAAGCCGGCTGAACTTCTCCAGGGCTTTTTGCTGGTCTTCCTGGATTTTTTTGATGGCCTGCTGCAGCTCCTCGATATCCTTGATCATGACGTTCGCAATCCGGCGGTCTGTTTCGGAAAGCTGCTCGTCTTCTTTATCCCCGAATCTTCTATTGTAGTCGGCGCTGAGCTCCTCCAGCTCTTTGGTCTTCTGCTGGAGTTCCTTGACCTTGCGGTTGTATTCGAGGTCTTTGAAATTGAAGTACAGGTGTTCAGCCAGCTGCATGGATTTTTTGGAATTGGACGGGGAAAGCAAACTGGCTTCGAGCAAATATTTGATGGCTTCATCAACCACAGAAGCGTCTTTTTCCGCTTTTGCGGCAAGGATGATGCCGATGTTATAAGCGGCATCACCGCTTTTCTGTTTGGAATAAGCAAGCTTATAGTATGTTAAGGCCTCCTCTCTTTTTCCGTTCCTGTGGAGCGTGGCGGCATAAAAATAGAGGCTGGGATAATCCTTTACGGCTTCGGCAGCAATCCTGAAAGCCCTTTCAGCTTCTTTGTAAAACTTGAAGTCATAGAGGGTTTTTCCAATTTTTTTCAGGGCGTGGGCAATCTGGATGTCTTTGAGCAGGTTATAGGAATTGATGTAGGAATCGAGAGCCCCCCTCGGGTCTTTTTCTTTTTCGAGCGCCTGGGCATGGTTAAAATACGCGACTCCGATCAACATGTTCCAGGTTGCCGCACTTTCTATTGAAACCTCTGGGGTTATGTTCTTTTCACCGAGCTGGATAACCTGGAGAGCGTATTTCTTGGCCTTGTCCAGGTTTTGGCCTGTCTGGACATAGAGACCGGAAAGGACAGAAAGAACCCGACTGGTGGTGAAATCATCGTGCCCGCCGACCTGAATTGCTTTCTCCCCGTAGTCGATGGTTTCTTTGACGGTCTTGTTCTCGTAAGGAATCAGGCAGAGCTCGGAATAGGTGTATTTTTCATACTGGTTTCCTTTTCCGGCATAGGTGGTCAGCCAGTCCTTGAGCAGCCTGGCCTTCTCGGTGGGATTTTGGGCTGTCATGGCGTTGATGTAGGCTTGATCGGCCTCGCTGGTCTGAGAAAGCAACGGGATGCAGATAACGGCCAGGAAAAGGAGTATTGTCAGGGCTTTTTTTCTCATTTTTTGACCTCGCATAAAATTTGAATGATAGCCTTCACGTCAGAAAATGTCAACATTGTTGATATGATGATTGCCCTGTTCGAAACGATCCGAAACTATGATAGCAAAATACATGCCAATTTGGAAGCAGATTCCTGGATTGCCGTCGCTTCAAAGTCTTCTCTTGAGGTCAGGTTGCATATGATATAAAATAAGCCAAAAAATGATCGGTCAACAAAAAGATTTCTCCGCTTGCTTTTTGGAGAAAGTGAGAAGGCCGTTGAGGACGACCGTCCTGTTGAAGGAATATTCCCATTTCCGTATCGGAGGAAAAGCCGATTATTTTTTTGAGGCCAGCTCGCTCGAGGAGCTCGTGACGGCGATCTCCCTGAGCCGGGAGTTATCTATTCCCTGTTTTGTTATCGGAGGCGGCTATAATGTTCTTTTTGACGATGAGGGATATCGGGGCCTGATCCTGAAGAATGCGGTGAAGAAAATCGTCAGAGGGAAGGAAGAAGGCGAAGTTGAAGCTCTGGCCGGAACAGAGCTGCTTGACCTGCAGCGTTTCTCGGTGGCAAAAGGCCTGAGCGGCCTTGAATTCCTGTCTGGAATCCCGGGGACAGTCGGCGGGGCTGTTTTCGGGAATGCCGGAGCTTTCGATCAGTCGATCGGCAATTTGCTGAGCAGGGCCGCCATCCTGGATGAAAAAGGGAGAGAAAGGAGTGTCGGAAAGGAGTATTTTGGCTTTAGCTACCGCCACAGCTCTCTCAAAGAGAAAAAGCATATTCTGCTGAGCGCTGTTTTTCGCCTTTGTCCCGGCGAGAAGAAGATGATGAAAGTCCGCATCGAAGAAATTCTCCGAATCAGGAGAAAGAAGCATCCTCCGCGGGGCACCGCTTACCCTGGAAGCTACTTCAAGAATCTGGTTCTTCCTGACGGAAGAAAAGTCCCGGCGGCCTTCTATCTGGAAAAAGTGGGAGCCAAAAACATGAGAAAGGGCGCAGCTGTTGTCTACTCAGGCCACGCCAATTTTATCATCAATCAGGGAGGGGCGTCGGCCCGGGATGTTCTCTCCCTTGCCGGGGAGCTCAAGCGCCGAGTGAGGGAAGAGTTCGGCCTCGAGCTGAAGGAAGAGGTCATTTACCTTCCAGCAAATCCTTCAACATCCTGACCTTTGAGGGGAGGAGTTTCTTTTCCCTTTTCACCATTTCGAGCGCCTGAACGGCCAGCTGTTTGTACGTTTCATGGAGAGGGGGGAAACTGCGCAGGGCCTGGAGATGCTTTTCCACGGATTTCTGGTCTCCTCTGACAACAGGTCCGGTCAGTGCCGCACTGATGCTCAATTTTTTTACATTGTGTAAAGTGCCCTGGAGGAGAGGGAGAAGAATCTGGAAGGCCATTTTTTCCTCCAGTCCGACCTGCTGGAGGAGAGAGGTGGCCATATCCAGCAGGACGACCAAAAAGTTTGAGGCCATACTGCAGGCGGCGTGGTAAAGGGCTTTGTCCTCGGCCCGGAGGGGCAAAAAATGTCCCCCCAGCCGGCGAATGACTCTCTTCGCAAGAGCCAGCGCTTCCTCGTCGCCCTCAACTGCATAGTAGATATTCTCAAAGTGACGGGAAGGAGTCCTTTTCTGGGCGAAGGACTGCAGCGGGTGAAAGGAGGCTGTCCGTGCCCCTCTGGCCTTCAAGGCCTTGAGGATGTCAGAGGAGAGAAGCCCGGAGCAGTGATAGAGCCATTTTCTGGACCAGTCGATGTCTGAGATGGCCAGCGCCCTAACAACTTTTGATATTTCATTGTCCGGCAGGCAGAGGAAAACAAGCCGGCCGCGACGGGCAGCGGCGATGTTGTCGGTGGAAGCGGTTCCCTCTCCGATGATTCTCCGGCTCTCCGCAGCCGATGAGGATGTCCGGCAGGAGAGCGCTTTGATCCTGTATCCTTTTCCGGCCAGAGCATGCCCCAGCGAGGCTCCAAGCCTTCCCGCTCCGATGATGGAAACATCCATCATTTCTCTCCTTTGAACCTCTCCAGCCATTGCTCAATCTCCAGCGGAGACAGGGATGGTTCTTTTTTCACAAGCTCCCGGATTTTTCTGTGTTCTCTAAAGGTTTTCTTGAGCAGCCGGTCGAATTCCCTGCAGCTGAGGGGCTTGATTCCTTTTCGTCTGGCAAAGCTTTTGATCTCCCGGTCTGAGCTGACCACGAACCATCTTCTCCGGTCGCTCAGCTCGATGATGAGGTCTTTGATGGTTTCGTCTGCATTCCCGCCGGAGGAGGGGAAGATGACCGAGAATTTCTTCTGCTGGAAATCCGGACCGATGAAATTCAGGTCCGGGTTTCCGTCGAAGACCAGCAGGATTTTTGTTTTCGTCTGGCGCTGGAAGCTCCGCAACCTGAAAACAAGGCGGCGTTTGCTCTGGGGGTCCCGCCATTGACCGGGCACGGTGGATCCGAGAAAATTGTTTCCGTCGATGAGATAGCCCACTGGATGAGGGTCAGGCGGCCAGCCCGGCCGCCTTCACTGGATTACAGGTTGTAGGACTCGCCGGGCTTGAGAATGATGACTTCCGCTTTGCCGGCCACCCTTTTCTTGAATTCATGAGGGTCGGCGCTGACCAGGGGAAAGGTGTTGTAATGGATGGGAATGACTTTTTGCGTCTGGATGAATTCGACGGCTTTGGCAGCGGAGGGGATGCCCATCGTGTACCTGTCTCCGATGGGAAGGAAACTCAGCTCCGGCTTGAAGAATTCACCGATGAGCTTCATGTCATAGGTCAGGCCGGTGTCGCCGGCATGGTAGATGGTCTTGCCGTCCATCTCGATGACCACTCCGGCAGGGTCACCCTTTTCCGCTGAGTGGAGCGCCTGAACCATGTGGACCTTCACTCCTTTGGCTTCTACCGTTCCTCCGATGTTCATCCCTTCGGCTGTGATCCCTTCAGCTTGCGCCTCAACGGCGATTTCATGGATCGCCACCAGTGTCGCACCGGTTTTCTTACAGATAGGGAAAGCGTCACAGAGATGGTCGCCGTGGTAATGGGTGACGATGACCACATCGGCCTCCGCGATTTCATCGGGAGAGATGCTGGCCACAGGGTTTCCGGTGAGAAAAGGATCGATGTAGACTGTCTTTGAGCCCTTGAGCTTGATTCCAGAATGACCTAACCAGGTGATTTCCATGGTGGTACCTCCTTTCGTGGCGTTATGAGAAAAAATGGAGCTCGTTTGCCTCATCCTGGAGGCCAGTGCATCCGCCTTCCTCCCAGAAGGTGAAAGTGGATGTGGAAGACTTCCTGGCCTGAATCCCGGGCCGTGTTGAGGACGATCCGGTAGCCATTTTCCGCTATGTCTTTTTCCCGGGCAACCTGCCGGGCAGTGAGCAGGAGATGGGTGAGAATCTCTTTTTTATTTTCGGGAATTTCGTTCAAAGAGGCAAAATGTTCCTTGGGGATGAGAAGCACGTGGACAGGCGCCTGGGGATTGAGGTCCTCGAAGGCCACAACCTCGGCGTCCTCGAAGACGATCCGGGCCGGGATTTCTTTTTTGATGATACTGCAGAAGATGCAGTCTCCCATTTACTCCTTCTTCTCCTTATTTTTGATTCTTTCGATCCTTGCCCCCAGGGACTTCATCTTTTGCTCCAGCTTTTCGTAGCCGCGGTCAAGGTGTTCGACTTCGTTGATGATTGTTTCTCCGCTGGCAATCAAACCGGCCAGGACGAGGGAAGCCGATGCCCTGAGGTCTGTGGCGATGGTCTCGGCTCCTGAGAGCAGCGTTTTGCCTCTGACCATGGCTTTGTCTCCGAAGACTTCAATGTTGGCTCCCAGGCGGAGCAGTTCGTTGATGTGCGAGAACCGTCGGTCGAAGATCGTCTCGGTGATGATGGATGTCCCGGACGCCTGGGTCAGGAGGACGATGAACTGGGCCTGCATGTCGGTCGGGAATCCCGGGTAGGGGGAGGTGGTGATATCCTGGGGCTTGATGGTTTCGCTGCCGATGGCGCGCAGGGAATGATTGTTGAGTTTCTCGATGTTCGTTCCCGAGAATCTCAGTTTTTCGATCACCGTGCCCAGATGTTTCGGCTCGACATGAGTCAGGATGATATTCCCCCGGGTCAGGGCGCCGGCGACGAGAAAGGTGCCGGCTTCTATCCGGTCGGGGATGATCTCGTGGGTCGCACCCCCGAGCTCCTTGACGCCCTTGACCCGTATCGTCTCTTCCCCGATGCCGTCGATCTTCGCGCCCATCTTGACCAGGAGTTCGCAGAGGCTGACCGCCTCAGGCTCCATGGCGCAGTTCTTGAGCACGGTCTCGCCCCGGGCCAGGGAAGCGGCCATGACCAGGTTTTCTGTCCCTCCAACGGTCTTTTTTTCGAATTCGATTTCTGTTCCGTGAAGCCTCTTTGCCTCGGCACGGATATAGCCGTGCTCGAGGCTGATCGACGCGCCCAGCTTTTCCAGGCCGTGGATGTGGAGGTCGATCGGCCGGGAACCGATGGCGCATCCGCCGGGCAGGGAGACGGTCGCCTTTCCGTGGCGGGCCAGGAGCGGACCGAGAACCAGAATCGAGGCTCTCATGGCCTGGACCAGTTCATAGGGAGCCTGGTCAGACTTGATATTTTTGACCTGGATGGAGAGGGAGTTTTTTCTCATGCTTGTGGAGGCTCCGAGCACTTTCATCAGGGTCAGAATGGTGTAGACATCCTTCACCAGAGGGATGTTTTTGAGCCGGACTTTTTCCCTTGTGAGAAGCGAAGCCGCGATGGCAGGCAGGACCGCATTCTTGGCTCCACTGATTCTGACTTTTCCCTTGAGCTGGGAGTTTTGATTGCCGATGATTCGGATTTTTTTCATCTGTGAGTTCATTCTATGACAAGTCCTGCCAAAATTCAACTTCGGGGTCGGGAATGGAGGGAGAGGATGGGTCCTGTCATGGGGTGTCCCCCGTCCGTCCTCGCTTCACCCATCCCCCCGTGGGGAACCCCTTCCGCTGCGGGCGTTGCGGGGGAGCACCCCATGCCACCCATCCTCATGGGCTGAAACAATCGGG
Organism: uncultured Eubacteriales bacterium; assembly: GCA_964477275.1. Classification (GTDB taxonomy): domain Bacteria; phylum Acidobacteriota; class Aminicenantia; order Aminicenantales; family Aminicenantaceae; genus CAYZDV01. The sequence continues at coordinate 16,762 of CAYZDV010000004.1, read as the reverse complement.
GAATGGAGGGAGAGGATGGGTCCTGCGGCCTTCCCGGCGGTGGAGAAATTTATGCAGGGGATGACGGATGGGCTTTTGAAAAGTTTTGAAGGTCTGATCCCAATTGTTATAATATAGAGCCGCTGAAGATGAGTGACCAAAAGCCAGGGCTCGTTTTGCTCAAGGGCATAAAAAAGAGCTTCCCGGGTGTTCAAGCCCTGAACGGGGTTGACCTCTTTCTCAAGGAAGGTGAGGTGTTAGGGCTTGTGGGAGAAAACGGGGCGGGAAAATCAACCCTGATGAAAGTGCTGGCCGGCGTCTATCCCGGAGACGAGGGCCATATATTTCTCCGCGGCCGGGAGGTTCGGTTCAGGAACCCTCATGAAGCCCTGCAGGCGGGAATCACCACCGTTTACCAGGACCTGAACCTGGTCGAGGAGCTGAGCATTTGGGAAAACATATTTCTCGGCCAGTTTATTCGCAAGCCCCTCGGGATTCTGGACCGGAAGACGATGGAAGAGGAAGCGCGCAACACCCTGAGCAGGCTCGGCCTGGACCTCGACCCGAAGATTCTCGTCTCCCGTCTGGGGGTGGCCCAGAAACAGACGGTGGAGATCGCCAAGGCGCTGGTGGTCAGGGCCGATGTTCTCATTCTGGATGAGCCCAGCGCCACCCTGACGGAAAAGGAGCTCGAGAATCTGTTCAGGGTGATCCAGGAACTGAGAGACGAGGGGCTGGGCATCATTTACATTTCCCATCAACTGGATGAGATTTTCGCGGTCACCGACCGGGTGCAGGTTCTCCGCGACGGCGAGGGAGTGGCCTTCGAGGAGACCTCAAGGATAAATAGAGAGAAGCTGATCGCCTGGATGCTCGGCAGGGAACTCCGGGATTATTACCCCCGGGAGGGGCCCCGGAAGAAAGGCCGGGAGATTCTCCGGGTGGAAGAGCTCCAGGATGGAGGAAAAAAGGCCTCCTTTGTCCTCCATGAGGGCGAAATTCTCGGCTTTGCGGGCCTGGTCGGTTCGGGGAGGACAGAGCTCATGCGGCTTCTCTTCGCCGCCGATAAAAAGAGCAAGGGCAGGATCTTCCTGAGGGGAAAAGAGGTCAGGGCCGATACTCCGCGGAAGGCCGTCCGGCTCGGATTCGGTTATCTCCCTGAGGAACGAAAGACGCAGGCCCTGCTCCTCGAAAGGGACGTCAGGGAAAATATGACCATCGCCTCTCTTCCTCGTTACTCCGTCTGCCCCGGCGTTATAAAGAAAAAAAAGGAAGAGAAGGATGCCCTGAGCTTCCTCCACAGGCTCAGGATGAAAATCCCCGGCCTTTCGACCAGAATCAAGAACCTGAGCGGAGGGAACCAGCAGAAAGCGCTTCTCGCGCGCTGGCTGCTCGCCGCTGCCCGTGTCATCATCTTCGACGAGCCCACTCGAGGCATCGATGTGGGAGCCAAGGCTGAAATCTACCGTCTGCTCCAGGAGCTGAAGGAGCGGAACACCGGAATCATCCTCGTCTCTTCTGACCTGGAGGAAGTCGTTCATCTCTGTGACCGGGTGATCGTCATGGACAGGGGCGAGCCGGTCAAAGTCCTCGAGGGTCAGGAGATTCGGCCGGAGACGATCATGCATTATGCTACCGGCGGAGTCTAAGATGAAAGACGGAAAAGAGTTCAAAACGACGCTGAAGCAGATATGGGAGAGATACAATATCGTGCTGGGATTGCTGGTCCTGTTTATCTTCTCTTCCCTGGCCTCCGAGGCATTCCTGACCCCGCGGAATCTGTTGAACGTGATGCGGCAGGTATCGATCAACGGCATCATCGCCGTGGGAATGACGTTTGTCATCCTGACCGCAGGGATAGACCTTTCTGTCGGAGCCATGCTGGCCATGGTCGGCTGTCTCTGTGCCGGGCTGATCAAGTTCGGCGGCTGGGGCTTCTTTCCCGTCCTTCTCCTTGGTCTGGGAGCCGGACTTTTGATGGGAGCGACGAACGGCCTGGTCATCACCAAGGGACGGATCCAGCCGTTTATCGTCACCCTGGCCACCATGACCTCCATCCGTGGGCTGGCTTTTCTCTACAGCCAGGGCCGGCCCATCGTCCTGGGAGAAAGCACCCCGCCAGTCCTTCACTTCATCGGCGAGGGTTATTTCGGGCCCATTCCCGCTCCGGTAGTTATCTTCCTGGCTATCCTTATCCTCTCCAGCTTTATCCTGAGGAACACCACGCTGGGGCGGTACATCTACGCCATCGGCGGGAATGAGGAGGCGGCCCGACTCTCCGGGATTAATGTCGATTTCTATAAAATTGTGGTTTATTCCCTGAGCGGCCTCTTTGTGGCCGTCGCCAGCATCATCGCCATCGGCCGTTTGGGGGTGGGCAATGCCGACCTCGGGCTGGGATATGAACTGAATGCCATTGCAGCGGTGGTCATTGGAGGCACCAGCCTGATGGGAGGAATCGGCAGGGTGGAGGGCACATTTATCGGCGCCGTCATCCTGGGCATCCTGAACAACATCCTGAACCTGCTCGGCGTCGGCTCGTTTTTCCAGCAAATTTTAAAAGGCGTGATCATCATCGCCGCGGTTCTTCTGTCCAAGAGGAGGTCATAGCTTTTGTCAACTTCTGTCCACTGGACAGGGAGAGACCAGAAGGAGGAAAGAACATGAACGGGAACAGGAAGCCATCCCGCTGCAGGACGATCATCCTCGCCTGTGTCTTTTTGAGTCTGGCTGCTCTCGTTTCCTGCAAGAAGGCGGAAAAGGAGAAGCATCTCATCGGATTCTCCCAGAGCACAATGATCGACCCCTGGAGGATCAACATGCTGGAGCAGATGAAAGATGCCGTGAAGAAGCACGAGAAGGAGGTCGATTTTGTGTTCACTGACGGCCAGAACGACAACATGAAGCAGATCAGCGATGTGGAGGATCTCTTCTCCAGGGGCATCGACCTGCTCATCATCAGCCCCCGGGAGGCCGAACCGCTCACTTCTGTTGTGGGGAGAGTCTACAGGGCCGGAATTCCTGTCGTTACCCTCGACAGGAATATCACCAGCGACGCTTACACGTGTTTCATCGGGGCCAGCAATTCCAGAATCGGTGAGCAGGCCGGAAGGCTGATGGTCTCGCTGCTCAAAGAAGGGTGTCAGGTCATCGAGATCGAGGGAATCCTGGGCGCGACTCCCACCATCGACCGCAGTGACGGGTTCCACAGTGTGGTCGACCGCTATCCCGCCATTCAGGTCGTCGGGAAACAGCCAGCTCACTATCTCCGCGAGCCGGCTTTGAGGCTGATGGAGGATTTCCTCCAGTCGCGTCCCCGGATCGATGGGGTCTATGCCCACAACGACGAGATGGCTTTGGGCGCACTGACAGCCCTGAGAGCGGCCGGCCGCCAGGGCGTGCAGGTCATCGGTATCGACGGCCAGAGGGAGGCTTTCGAAGCGATCATGGCCGGCCAGATGACAGCGACCTTCATCTATCCCAACGGAAGCGCAGAAGCCATTGAGGTCGCCCTCAGAATCCTTCGGGGAGAGCGAGTGCCCAAGACAATCGAGCTGGAGAGCCAGATGGTGGACGCGTCGAATGTCCACCGCTTCTATAACCCCAAAAGCTATTTTTAAGGAGAAGGCAAGGGATTCCCTTTTCTCTTCCCTTGAAATCCATCCTGGATGGGAAGAAAGGAAGGATAACGGAAGGTTAAAAATCAGTTTGAAACGGAGGATATCCCATGAAAATGCTTATCGGCGAAAACTGGGTTGAGAAGGATGAAAAGATCGAAGTCCGCAATCCTTATCACGATGAACTGATCGACACCGTGCCGGCGGGAGATGTCGCGGACGTCGAGGCGGCCTTTCAGGCTGCCGAGGAGGGTTTCCGCATCAACCGGAGCCTGCCCGTCCATCAGCGGATCTCCATCCTCTCGAGGACGGCCGAGATCATCAGAGGCCGGCAGGAAGACTTTGCCCGGACTATCGCCAGCGAAGGAAGCAAGACGATCAAGGAGGCACGCAAGGAAGTCAGCCGCTGTATCGACACCATCACCATCTCGGCCGAGGAAGCCAGGCGGGTTGTGGGGGAGACCATTCCCTTCGACAGCCGGCAGGGCTCTGAAAACAGAGTCGGCTACTATTATCGTTTTCCGATTGGCATCATTGTCGCCATCACTCCCTTCAACGACCCGCTGAACCTCGTCGCCCACAAGGTGGGGCCGGCCATCGCCGGCGGAAATTCCGTCGTCCTCAAACCGGCGACCGTCACCCCCCTTTCGGCGCTGAAACTGGGCGAGGCGTTTTGTGAAGCCGGACTTCCCTCAAAGATTTTGAACATCGTCACCGGATACGCTTCGAAAATCGCAGACGCGCTGGTCTCCGACTCCCGGCCGCGGATGATTTCCTTTACCGGGGGCACTGAGGCCGGTTTGGACATCGTCAGGAAGGCGGGATTGAAGAAAATCGGGATGGAGTTAGGCTCCAACTCGCCGGTCATTGTCATGGATGACGCCGACCTTTCCCAGGCTGTCGAACTTTCTGTCTCCGGCGCTTTCTGGGCTGTCGGACAGAACTGCATCGGCGTCCAGAGGATTTATATCCATCAGACTGTCTACGATGAGTTTGAACGGATGTTCGTCGGCCGGACAAAGAGGATCAAAGTCGGCTACCAGCTCGATGAGGAGACGGACATGGGCCCGATGATCACCGAGCAAGAGGCGGCCCGGGTGGAGAGCTGGGTTCAGGAAGCTCTCGAGGCAGGAGCCGAGCTTCTCTGCGGCGGGAGGAGGAAAGGCACGCTTTTCGAGCCGACCGTTCTCCGTAACATGCCGGAAACGGCCAAACTCAACTGCGAGGAAGTCTTCGGCCCGGTGGTGAACCTCTACACGGTTTCCTCCCTAAATGAAGCCATCGAGAAGGCCAACAGCGTCCGCTACGGACTCCATGGAGCCATCTTCACCCGCTCCCTAAAGAATGCCTTCAAGGCCATCCGGGAGCTTGAGGTCGGCGGAGTGATGGTCAATGACTCCACTGATTACCGGATCGACATGATGCCCTTCGGCGGCGTGAAGTGGAGCGGCCTCGGCCGGGAAGGGATCAGGTTCGCCCTGATGGAGATGACCGAGCCCAAGGTCGCCTGCTTTAACCTTTGAAGTTTTTTTGACAGAAGGAATCCGGAATGAGAGCGATTTCCGGCCGCCAAAAACTCCTCCTGACAACATCCGGGCCTTTATGAAGGCCGGCCGGGAATGGGAACAGGGAGCTTCTCCTATAGAGAATCCAGGGCCTGGTCGAGGTCGGCGATGATATCGTCCGGGTTTTCGGCTCCCACACAGAGCCTGATCATCTGAAGGGGGATATCCGCTTTCTCCCGGGCTTCCTCTCCTTGCTGGAGATGGGTGGAGATGGCCGGGATGGTGGCGATGCTTTTGATGCGGCCCAGGTCACCGGCCCGCATGACGAGCTGAAGGCGGTCGAAAACCTTGCGGGCATTGCGGGGAGGGCCGTCCACCCGAAAGCTGAGCAGATGCCCGTAGCGGTTAACCTCTTTGCCCTTGCCGTCGCCGGAGTCGACGAGCTTCATGTATTTTCTGGCCAGAGAGTGGTAGAGAAAGCTTTCCAGCCCGAGGTAGTCGACCCGGTAGACGCGGGGATGCTGATTGAGAAGCGCCGCCACTTTCTCCGAGTTCCTGCTGACCAGGTCCATCTTGGAGCGCAATGTGCGCAGGTCGTTGAGGGCGAGAAGCGCGTTCAGAGGAGAGGCGGCCGGCCCGGTATCCCTGTAAGGGAGAAACTTGACATACTCGGCAAAGCTCGCCCTGAAGAGGGGGTTTTCGTTTTTGACCTTGGTGATGATAGGCTTGCGGCTGATGAGCGCTCCTCCCATGGCCAGGCCGCTGGAGGTGATGGATTTGGTCAGGGAATGGATGACAATGTCCGCGCCCCAGGCGATAGGCCGCATCAGAGCCGGTGTGGCACAGGTGGAATCGATGATGAGCGGGATGTCCCAGGAATGCGCCAGGTCGGCAAGAGCGCTCACGTCGCAGAAGGACTGCTGGGGATTGCTCGGCGCCTCCGCGAAGATAAAGCGGGTGTTCTCGTCGATATTGGCCTTCCACTCCTCGGTGTCCTCCGGATGGCGGACCCAGCGGACCTCAATTCCCCTCTCCTGCATTTTTCGCACCGAGAAATGCTGGAAGGTGCCGCCGTAGATTTGAATGGAGGAGATGAAATTTATTCTTTCCGGTCCCTCCTTCTGTTTGACCAGAAGAGAATCCACGGCCAGCATCAGCGCGGACATGCCTGAGGCCGTCACCAGGCAGGAGGTCTCCGCAGCCGTCTGGTATCCTTCGAGCAGGGCCAGCACCCATTCCAGGTAATAGGTGGTGGGATTGGCAAACCGGGTGTAGCACCAGGTGGGGATAAGATAGGCCAGGGCGGCTTCCATCTCATCGGAATCCCGGTAAGCCTGAGCGGTGGAGAGATAGAGGGGCTCGATCACAGCCCCCTGGTTGAAGTTCAGGGCTTCCTCCACGGTGTAGAGGCCGTGCACAGCGATGGTGTCGAATTTGTATTTCTTCACCCTGGCCAGGTGCTTCTCTCTTTCCTTCAGGAATTTCTCGGCCTTCCGGATGTATTTTTTCACGCCCGGTCTGTGGTTTTTCGCGTCGCTCATGGTGACCTCCCGTGGTTGAGAATGATGCTTTAAGCCTTTTTCCCGGCCTGATATTTCCGGATGACCGAACTCAGCCGTCTGACGCCCTCGACAATCTCCTCCTTTGTGGGAAAGGAGAAGTTGATTCTCATCGTGTTATACTTCTTATAGCCGTCGGGATAGAAAACCTCGCCGGGGACAAAAGCCACTTTTTCCTCGATGGCGAGGTAGAAAAGATCGAGGGTGTTGATGGTTTCAGGGACGGTGATCCAGAGGAACAGCCCGCCTTCCGGCTTTGTCCAGCGAACGCCCATTTCCGGGGGAAAATGTTCTTCCATGGCTTCCAGGAAGAAATTCAGCTTCTCGGAGTAATAGGCTATCGTCTTCTGGAAGTGAGCCCCCAGGTCGTATTCGCGCAGAAACGTCCGGCAGATGTCCTGGTTCAGTTTGGGCGTGTTGAGGATGTTGGCGCCCTTGATGAAGGAGAACTTCTGGATGACTTCAGGAGGGCCGATGTTGAACCCCACCCGGATACCAGGGCAGAGGATTTTGGAAAAGGTATAAAGACCGATCACGTGGCCCTGGTTCCTGTCCAGGGAATAGAGAGAGGGGAGGTGCTCGCCCCTGTAGCGCAGCTCTCTGTAGGGGCTGTCCTCCACGATGGGGATCTCGTATTTCTGGCCCAGCCCGAGAAGCGCCAGCCTCTTCTCCAGGCTGGTGGTTATTCCGGAAGGGTTCTGGAAGTCGGGCACCACGTAGATGAATTTCGGCTTTTTCCCGGTTTTGTGGATAAAATCCTCGATTTCTCCGGCCAGGCCTTCCACATCCGTTCCGTTCTCTTCAATATCCCTGCCGATGTACCGGGCATCCTCCAGCTCGAACGCGGCCAGCGCCCCTCCGAAGGTGGGGAGGTCGATGGCGATGGTGTCGCCGGCGTCGAGGAACAGCCTCCCTGCCAGGTCCAGGCCGTGCTGGCCGGAAGTGGTAATCATGATGTTCTCCGGGTCGATGTGGATGTTGTCTTTCCGCAGATAGAGGATGATGGCCTCCATCAGGTCTTTCTCGCCGGGAATGGGAGTGTACTGGAGGGTGTGAGTCCAGTCATTTTCGAGCGACCTTTCGGCGGCTTTCCTGATGATGTCCAGGGGAAAGACCTCACCGGCGGGCAGGCCGCCGGCAAAAGAGATGATCCCGGGTTCATCCAGGAAACGGAGCATTTTTCCGATGGCGTAACCTTCAAAATCTTTCATGATGGCGGCAAATAATGCTTTCATGTGCGACCTCTGTGAGCCATGATTCATATCCTCCTCGATGTGTTATCCTTTCTTTGCACTGTAGCGCTGGGGGTCGTCGAACACGTCGATAACCTGAACGCGGGTCAGGAAGGTGGCGGAGTGGACCACACCTTCGGGGATGTTGTACGAGTCGCCTTTCCTGTAGACCCTGGTTTCATCTCCGATGGTGAGCGCCATCTCTCCCTCGACGACAAGCCCCCACTGGCCGCAGTGGGAATGAGGAGGGATTTTTCCCACCGGTTCAATGTCAAAGAAAACGACCTGCTGCTCATGCCCCTGGAGCAGCCACCCTCTGACACCCTGAATCGGGATGTCGATTTCGGGGAGGCCTCTGATCATCTCCGGATACGGAGTCCCCTCCCATTCATTTTCCTGTTTTTTCATGCGAGTCTCCCTTTTCCATACTTCAGTACAGAGCCTTGATGTAGCCGCCGTCAACCTGAAGGGCGATTCCGGTGATGTAGCCAGCCCCTTCAGAGGCCAGGAAGCACACGGCCCGGGCGACTTCTTCCGGCGCGGCGAGCCGTCCCATGGGAATCGTTTGTTCGATCCTCCGGTAAAAGTCCTCAACCGTTCCTTTCCCGCTTTGAGCGAAAGAGCGGGCCAGGTTTTCCACTCGCTCCGTTCTCGTGTAGCCCGGGCAGACGGCGTTGACGGTGATTCCGTAAGGTGCCAGCTGATTGGACAGGGACTTGGAAAAGCCCAGCACGCCGGCCCTGGCCGTGTTGGAGAGAATGAGGGTGTCGATGGGCTGCTTGGCTGAAACAGAGGTCATGTTGATGATTCTTCCCCACTTGGCGTTTTTCATCAGGGGCATGACGGCATAGCAGAGTTGGACCGTGCTGAGGAGGTTCAGCTCCAGGGCGCTTCGGTAGTCTTTTAGGCTGAAATCATCCGCCATGCCTGAGGGAGGGCCTCCGGCGTTGGAAACCAGGATATCCACCTTCCCCCATTCCTCGACGAGGTCCTCTACCATGCGGCTCACCTGGGTACTGTCTGTCACATCGGCCACAAACGCCCGGACCTGGCCCCCGGTCTCGGCGGCTATTTCGTCCCGCACTTTGAACAGAGGCTGCTCGTTCCTGGCGCAGATGGCTACCGCCGCTCCCTCACGGGAAAGACCCAGAGCGATGGCCTTTCCCAGGCCCTTGCTCGAGGCAGCCACCAGGGCGACGCGGTTTTTAATGTCCAGATCCATCTCTTGCCTCCTCGTTATCGGGATTCCTGACCGGCGCTAATTCCTGTAGCTGACCCTGGCAAAGCGGGTCTCGTGTCCCCGGCGCATGATTTCCCTGGCGTCCTTGTCGCAGCGAAGGCATTTATGGTAGATGACATCCCCGATCTTTGCGGCAAGTTCATTTCTTTCCTCGTCCGAAAGAAAGTACGCTTCCATGGTGTCGTAGGGCCGCGATTCCCCGTCGCTTTCGTACTTGATGGTGATGTCCCTTCCGGCATCGAGGACTTTGAAGGCGCTCTCGGTCCAGTTGAAGCCGGCCATGCCCAGGTCGGGGTTGATCCGGATATGGGCGGCCAGCGAAATCCGGGGCAGGCCGGAGGCGGCAATCTCGTCGCAGCACTGAATGAAGGTTTCAGCGGTTGCCGCGTTGCCGATGTTGATCTCGTAGATGGGAGTCGTGCCGTCGTCGCGGAGATACTCCTTGACGATGTTGAGGAGCATCCGGAGCTGGATGGCGTTCTGGGTGGAGAGGAGCATGGAGATTTTGAGGGAAAGACTGGGAATTTCCCGGGCGTAATAGCAGGCGGCGACGATGGTTGACCAGCTCGGGTTCAGGAAGAAATTGGCTCCTGTCTCCATGGCCGCCCTGGTGATTCCGTCGAGATAGACGAGATGGTTGTTGTTTCCGACTTCCACGCCGCCCAGGTTTCCGTAAGCAGTCCCCATGTTCTTGAGGATGACCTGGCTGATTCCGTTCCCCATGTCCCTTCTCTCGAATTTCTCTCCGGTGACTTTTTCCAGCCTGACAAACCGTTCTTCGGGGAGGGGTGTTCCCAGGAGGTTGGTGCTGCAGAACTTGCTGGCGCCGAGGATATTCTCGGCCATGGCCACCGTGGCCAGCAGGTCGCCCCGGTAGACGTAGGTTTCGGTCAGGCCCACCACTGAAATCATCTCCGTGGGGAAAAGGACATCCCCGTTTTCGGCGATCCTTCGGATGCAGTCAAAGGTGGGACGGGCGCCCTGAAAGCCGGAGACCTGGGTGGTGCAGACGCCCTTCCTGGTGACCGGGAGCGCTTCTTTTTCCGCGAAGTCCTCGACCCTGGCAAAATGTTTGACGTGCTGCTCGGCCTTTTCCAGCATGTCTCCGTATCCTTTATCCCCGGCGAGCCGCTTGCGTATCTCATAGTCTCTCATCGCCCCGATTTTCCGGGAAATCTCCTCTGCTCCGCCGTAGGAGTCGGCGAGGGCATCCATGGCCTTGAGGTCCCTCTCGCTCAACAGTTTGAGATGCATGTTTCCTCCTTGTTTTCTGATGTGTTTATCGATGATTTTCGAATGAGTTTCGAGCTTATTTTTTTCGCTGGCCTTGGGAGGCTTTGTTGGTGATCTCGCGGTGGATGGCCAGCATGTCAGTCAGAATGGAATAGCCGGTCTCGATTTTCCCTGCCCCAGGCCCTTGGACGGTGACCTTGCCCATCAGGTCGAGATCGAAGGTCAGGGCGTTGTTGGCTCCCATGACTCCGGCCAGCGGGTCGGAGAGCGGAAGCTTCTGGGGGGTGACGCCGGCTTCAATCCGGCCGTTGACTTTGCGGGTGGAGGCGATGAGCTTGTACCTGCAGCCCTCTTTTTTTGCGGCCAGGATTTTCTCGCGGGAAAGGGAGGTGATCCCTTCCCGGCTCGCATCGGCTGGCTTGATGTCTCCTCCCAGAAGCACGTTGGAGAGGATGACGATTTTGGCCAGGGCGTCGTAGCCTTCGACGTCAGCCGTGGGGTCGGCCTCTGCATAGCCCAGGTCCTGGGCCAGTTTGAGGGCCTCGGCATAATCCATGTTCTCCTCTTCCATTCTGGAGAGGATGAAATTGGTGGTGCCGTTGAGGATGCCCTTGATTTCCCGGATTTCGTTCCCGGCCAGGCTGTTCTCGAAGAGGTTGAACACCGGTGTCCCGCTCATCACCGTCCCTTCTATCTTGAAGAAGAGGTTTTTCTCCTCGGCCAGTCTTTTCAGCTCAGCGTAGTGGAGGGCAGCCGGTCCCTTGTTGGAGGTGACGACGTGCGCCCCGCTTTCGAGGGCTTTCCTGACGTGGCCTGTTGCCGGCTCGGCAGTCTGGATGTCCGTATAGGTCAATTCGGCGACGATGTCGGCCCCGCTTTTTTCGATGACCTCCAGCGCGTCCATTGTTTCCGCCGGATTGGACTTTGCCTCCAGGTAGCTGCCGATGTTCTTCCCTTCTTTGAGCAGGCGGAGGATTCTGGAAATCTCGATTCCCTCGGGGAGGAGAAGAGAGCCTTTCAGCTTGTCGCTGATGGCCACCAATCTGGCTTCAAAGCCGTATTTTTTACGGAGATCCTCTCCTTTTTTTACCAGAATTTCCAGGAGGCCCTGCCCGACCGTCCCGCAACCGATTAGACTGATTTTGTATTCCATAAATTTTCACCTGAATAAATCTGAGGAATGTCTTTTAAAGGTTCATTTCCAGATAGTGCGGGTAATATGCGCGTTAAAAATCTGAAGGGAGCGATGCCATTTCCGTGTATTTTCGTCATTCAATTACCCGCACAAAATGGAGGAGACTCCTTTAAAATAGGTTCTGAAAAATTTTTCTGATTTTTCGGTTTGTTTCGGATCCACGCTTTTTCCCCTGTTAGATCAACATTTCCTTGAACATTATTCACGTTTCTGTCCCTCTTAGTCAAGGTCAGTTGATGAAATTTCTTTGCCGCTTATAAATCAGCGGCACTTTGCTGAATTTGTTGACTTCGCTTTTTCACTTCCCTAAGATGTTGTTGTTCCGTATATCAATATCAGCAACTCGAAAGGCAAAGAATATTTGCGACGATTATGAGCAAAATTCATTATTGACAAGGAGGCGCCATGAAGAAAATACTCATCATTCTCTGGATGGTCATTTTGTTCCTGACCCTGACTTCCGGAGCCGAGAAAGCCCAGAAAGGCCTCAAGGTTTTTATCTCCGTGGATATGGAGGGGATCTCCGGTGTTATCCACTGGGATGATGTCAGCCGCCGGGGAGAGGATTATCCGCTTTTCCGGAAGATTATGACGCAGGAGACGAACGCCGCGATCGAGGGAGCGCTGGAGGCAGGGGCAACGGAGATCCTTGTCCGGGACTCCCACGGCAGCGCCCGCAACCTCCTTCCCGACCTTCTCCATCCCGCTGCTGTCCTGCTTCGTGATTGGTCGCAGGGCCCTTTGAGCATGATGGAAGGAATCGATGAGACCTTCGATGCGGTCATTTTCATCGGCTATCATGCCAGGGCCAACACTCCGGACGCCGTCCTCGACCACACCATGACAGGAACCATCTCCGATGTGGAACTTAACGGAAAGAAGATGCCCGAGGCCGGAATCAACGCCTTTATCGCCGGGCAGTTCGGCGTGCCTGTGGTCCTGGTTGCCGGCGATTCCGCAATCTGCCAGCAGGCCAGGGAGCTCCTGGGGAACGTGGAGACGGTCGCGGTCAAGGAAGGAATCGGTCAGGCGGCGAAAATGCTCCATCCCACAAAAGCGCAGGAGTTGATCAGGACAAAGACTTCCGAAGCTCTGAAAAAACGGAAAGAATTCAAGCCGTTCAAGCTCAACCCCCCCTACACCATGGTGGTCACCTTCAAGGACGAAGAGCGCTGCCAGAACGCCTCCTGGATCCCGGGAGCGAAGAGAACCGGAGACACATCGGTCTCTTTCACCAGCAGCGATTTCATGGAAGTCCTGAAATTCTTCAAGTTTGCCAGGTAGAAGCCTGGCCGGGAAATTGGGCTTTAGATGAATTTTGCCCGCTCTTCTGTTTTTAACTTGTTAATTTCCAGTTATTTTGCGGCCTGCTGGAACTGCTGTTCGATCCACTCCGTGGTCACGCTTTTCGGCCTTTCAATGGCCAGTCCGAGAGCTCTGCTCCAGATCAACTGGGAAAGAACGCCGATGGCACGGGAAGCGCCGAAGAAGACGGTGTAGAAGTCATACTCTTTCACCCCGTAATGATAAAGCAGACATCCGGAGTGGGCATCCACGTTGGGCCAGGGGTTCTTGGCTTTGCCGTGCTCCATCAGAATGTCGGGAACCACTTCATAGACGGCGCTGACCACGCGGAAGATATCGTCGTCAGGGAGATGCTTGAGGGCAAACTCACGCTGGGCCGTATATCTGGGGTCAGTCTTGCGGAGAACAGCGTGTCCGTATCCGGGAACAACCTGGCCTGAGTTCAGCGTATCCCAGACGTACTTCTTCAGCTGTTCCTTGTCCGGAACGCCTCCCAGTTTCTCCATCAAATCCATGATCCAGCGCAGGACTTCCTGGTTGGCCAGTCCATGGAGAGGTCCAGCCAGCCCGTTCATACCAGCAGAGAGACAGAGATAGGCATCGGAAAGGGCGGAGCCGACGAGATGGGTGGTATGGGCGGAGACGTTTCCTCCTTCGTGGTCGCTGTGGATGACGAGATAGAGCCGCATGAGCTCCTTGAAGGCCTCATCTTTCACCCCGATCATGTGGGCGAAGTTTCCTCCCCAGTCGAGCTTGGGGTCGGCCGGAATGTGTTCGTCGTTTTTGTAGGATCTGCGGTAGATGTAGGAAGCGAGCAGGGGGAGTTTGGCCAGCAGGTTCATGACGTCTTCATACATCGGGTCCCAGTAGTCCATCTTGCTCATTCCCTGTCTGTATTGTTCAGCGAAGATGGAGTCTTTCTGGAGGGTCGCGATGCCGAGCGAGAACTGGGTCATGGGATGCATGTCTTTGGGAACAGCATTGAGAACGTCGATGAGGTATTTGGGAAGAGCGCTGCGTTTCTGCCATTCCCTGGTGATTTCCCGCACATCCTCTTCGCCGGGCATCTCTCCGGTGAGAAGGAGATAGAAGATTCCTTCCGGAATAGGCTCTTCACCACCGGGAGCTTTGGGCAATTTTTCCTGAAGCTCGGGGATGGTGAATCCGCGGAAACGGATTCCTTCCATGGGATCCAGCGCCGATGTTTCCCACACCATGCACTTCACGCCTCGCATCCCACCATACGCCTGGGCCACTGTGACGTCTGAGATCTTGAAGTCGCTCTGTCCTTTAACAATCGAACCGACCTTCTCGCGCATGGGCCCAATTTTTGACGCAAGTTTCTCCTTTAATGAAGCCATTAAAACCTCCTCCTTTATTTGAAGAATGAATTTCCCTTTTTGAGAGAAAGCAAAATATACCATTGTCATTTGAGCCTGTCAATTTTTTTTGAAGTTTCGAGAAAATTTTCTCTGACGGAATCAGGCGGCTCTGCCTCGCCGGGACAGGCTTCGCAGGAATGACGGTTTTTAATGCCGCAGTATATGTAAAGAAGCGTTAGACGCACTACATTAGAATGATTGATTCTCTTCCAGATAGTGGGGGTAAAATACACGGGAATGAAAGAAGCGGCCTTGACAATTTAGCCTTCCCGAACGGTTGACTTTTCGTTCCCGAAAGAGTTTATTATTGAGGACATGAGCTTCAGATCAATTTCATCTTGAGGAGAAAGAAATGGGAATTGTCTTGATTGTCGTTCTCGCTGTTCTGGGTTTGGTCATCCTGTTTGTGGTCGCCATCTATAATTCCCTGGTGACCTTGAGGAACCGCTCCAATAATGCCTGGGCGCAGGTGGATGTCCAGCTGAGGCGGAGATACGACCTGATTCCGAACCTGGTGGAGACGGTCAAGGGGTACGCCAGGCACGAGCGGGAAGTCTTTGAGAAGGTAACCGAAGCCCGTTCCAAAGCGATCAACGCCGGGACGGTCAAGGAACAGGGGCAGGCAGAGAACATGCTGGCCGGCGCCCTGAAGTCGCTCTTTGCCGTGGTTGAGAACTATCCGGATTTGAAAGCCAACCAGAATTTCCTGATGCTCCAGGAAGAGCTGGCCGGCACAGAAGGAAAAATCGCCTACTCCAGGCAGTTCTACAACGACAACGTCATGAAGTTCAACCTCAAGCAGCAGGTTTTCCCCTCCAACATCATCGCCAACCTGTTCAACTTCAAGGAGAAGGAGTATTTTGAGATCGAAGAGCCGGAAGCCAGAAGGCCGGTGGAAGTGAGGTTTTAAGCCGGCTGCCCGGAGAATTTTCGAAGTTTTATCTGAAGCGCCGGTTCGGATGACGCGCTCATGTACGAACAGATTTCCAGCAACAAGAGGAAATCCTTCTTCCTCGTCTTTTTCTTTCTTTGTTTGATCTTCGGGCTGGCATGGGTTTTTGCTGAGCTGACCGGATGGGGGCCTGAGGGCCTGGTCATCGCTGCGGTGATTGCCGTGGCCATGACCTTTGGCAGCTATTATGCGAGCGACAGGATCGTGCTGGCCATCAGCCGGGCCAGGCCGGTCACGAAGGAGGAATATCCCTACCTCTACAACGTTGTCGAAGGCCTGGCCATCGCTGCCGGGCTCCCCAAGCCGCGCTGCTACATCATCGATGACACGGCTCCCAATGCCTTCGCTTCAGGACGAAACCCGAAGAATTCGGTCATCGTGGTCACCAGAGGCCTGCTGGAAAAGCTGAACCGGGTCGAGCTGGAGGGCGTCATCGGCCACGAGACGGCCCACATCAAGAACTACGATGTCCTCGTCCAGACTCTCACAGTGGTCATGGTCGGAATTGTCGCTCTCCTCAGCGACTGGATTCTCCGGACCTTCCTCTGGGGAGGCGGAAGGCGAAGGGGCGGCAAAGGCGGCGGGAACGCGGCGGCCATCTTCGTGGTGGTCGGGCTTTTTCTGGCCGTCTTTTCTCCCCTCATCGCCCAGCTCATCCGCTTTGCCGTTTCCCGTAAAAGGGAGTTCCTGGCCGATGCCAACGGCGCATTCTTGACCCGCTATCCTCCCGGCCTGGCCTCAGCCCTCAGGAAGCTGGCCGCGGACAGGGAGCCGCTCGAGGCAGCCAACAAGGCGACCGCCCATCTCTACATCGTCAACCCGCTCAAGGATTTGAAGGGAGGGGTGAACAGGATGTTCAGCACCCATCCGCCCATCGAGGAAAGAGTCGCCCGCCTGGAGAAAATGTAAAGGGGAGAAAGCGCCGCTCCGCTGTGCCACCTGTTCTTTCTTCTGATTGAGAATAGTCATGGGAATGAAGAGGCTCCGAGGTTTGGAGGAAACCTGTTGCAAACGGGAAATATTTGATATTATAATGGTAATCCCATTGGCGGGGTCGTAGTTCAGTTTGGTTAGAACGCCGGCCTGTCACGCCGGAGGTCGCGAGTTCAAGTCTCGTCGGCCCCGCCAGATATTTTCAGTCCAGCGCTCTTTGCTTCTTCCCTTTATCGTTTATATGCGGACGGCGACGGGAAAAAAGCGCCTGACTGGGAGATTACGGGTCCTCTGACCTTGAAACTCAGGGCCGA
>CAYZDV010000004.1:0-306 GCA_964477275.1 uncultured Eubacteriales bacterium | reverse complement strand
TCGCGAGTTCAAGTCTCGTCGGCCCCGCCAGATATTTTCAGGGGAGAGATCTCCGTCGTTTTCCCTTATTTAACCTGAATTATTCACAAATAATCCAGGCATCCCGAATTATTCATTAATAAAATGGAAATCAAGGGACATGTCCCTGATTTCCAAATCTCTTGTTGTAAAATATCCATTTTTATGGGTAATTCAGGTTAATTGTATGGATATGAAGGGATGAAAAAAATCTTTCGGCCGCACGGCAGAACAATTGTCTGACAGTTGCGGAAGGCGGCCGGTTCCGGACTGACGAGGGGTGAGAGG
>CAYZDV010000003.1:0-52490 GCA_964477275.1 uncultured Eubacteriales bacterium | reverse complement strand
CCTTAATTCTGCAACTCCTACGATTGTGGCTTTTTCTTCAACTGTAATCATTTGTTTCTCCTATTTATACAATTAAATAAGCATTTTAAATATACAGTTAAGCATACACTATGTCAAGATCCACTACTCAATTATGCTGATATTTGTGTTGCATTGGCTTTATTTTCCTAACAATTGACCTTGCTGCCCAGGCAACTGGCACAATTTCGCCTCGATTATCCCATCCAACAATCGTGGGGAAACGTAAATCATGACTCAAAAAAATGTCAAGGACGACTGGAAATTGGGGGGAGACGGTCCCAGAAGCCGTCCGAGGCGCCAAAAGCGTCGAAAATCACAAGGAAAATGAGACTTTCATAAATGCGATCACGTTGTTTTGAGGCAAAAGGGGACACTTCCACAGGGGCTCACACCCCTCTGGCGCTCTGGAATGCTCCTCGCCGTCGCCTTCTTCTGCTGGTAGTCCCCTCAGGGGGCATACCCCCCAAATGCGCCCTCCAGAGATATGGAAGACGTTACATTATTTCCAAAAGGTCAGCCTTTCATCACTCCTTCCGGAATAACTCTGGCTACCAGTCTGCCGATCCCGACTTTGTGGGAAACCCTGACCACCTCATCCACATCCTTGTAAGCCCCCGAGGCTTCCTCCGCCACCCCTTTCCAGCTTGTGGATTTGAGCTCAATCCCCTTGCTCTCCAGCTCCTTCTTGATTTGCTCTCCCCGGAACCGGCGCAGAGCCTCATGCCTGGACATCACCCGTCCCGCGCCGTGGGCCGTGGAGCTGAAGCTCAGCTCTTCAGCCTCGGTGGTGCCGACCAGGATGTAGGACGCTGTTCCCATGCTTCCGGGAATGATGATCGGCTGTCCGACATCCCGGTAAACGGCCGGAATCTCCTCCCGGCCCGGGCCGAAGCTCCGTGTCGCTCCCTTTCGGTGGATGCAAACATCCTTCAATTTTCCGTCAATCCGGTGCTTCTCGATCTTGGCCACGTTATGGCAGACGTCATAGACCTGGTCCATGCCATCAGAACTTCCCATGACCCTGGCAAAAACTTCACGGACCCAGTGGGCGATCATCTGCCGGTTGGCAAAGGCGTAATTGACGGCGGAGCACATGGATTTGTAATATTGCTGGCCTAACGGAGACCTGATCGGAGCGTTGATCAGCTCCCTGTCAGGCAATCCCTTGTATCCAAATTTGTTCTCCATCAGCCGGATGTAATCCGAGGCCACCTGGTGACCCAGGCCGCGGCTTCCGCAGTGAATCATGACCAGGATCTGTCCCACCGAATGGATCCCAAAAACACGGGCCACCTCCCGGTCATGAATCTCCTCCACCTTCTGAATTTCCAGAAAGTGGTTTCCAGCGCCCAGCGTGCCCAGCTGGGGAATTCCCCTCTCTATTGCCCGCGAGCTGAGAGAGCTGGGGTCGGCATCCTTCATGCGGCCGTTCTCCTCTGTCCGTTCCAGGTCTTTCTTCATCCCGTAGCCGTTCTCGACCGCCCATTCCGCTCCTTTGACACAGACCTCCAGCAGAACTCTGCGGTCCAGCCGGGTGATACCGCTCTTTCCAACCCCGGCCGGAACCTCTTTGAAGATTTCCTCCAGAAGCTCTCTTCGCTTTCCCTGGATATCCTCCCCCGTGTATTCTGTCTTCAACAGCCGGACGCCGCAGTTGATGTCGTAACCCACCCCGCCGGGAGAGATGATGCCCTCATCCAGGTCAAAGGCCGCCACGCCTCCGATGGGGAAGCCGTATCCCTGATGGGCATCGGGCATGACGTAGGACATTCGCTGGATTCCGCGCAGGCAGGCGACATTCCTCGCCTGCTGGAGGGTTTGGTCCCCTTTGACATTTTCCAGAAGCCGGGATGAGGAATAGATGACCGCGGGCACCCGCATCTCCCCTGTTTTCGGGATTTCCCAGGTATAGTCGTTAATCTTTTTCAAATCCATGTTCACACCTCAAATATCGACCACAACCTGAACCATGAAACGGCCGTCGTGTTCGATCTCCATTTCATTGTAGGTGATGGCCTTCACATCTCCATGAATCGGATACTGTTCCGAGTATTCGTCTCCTTGAAGAATCGTCTGGAGGAAATACCGATTTTCTCTTTTCTCTATTTTCAGCGACTCCACAGCGCCGAGAAGAAATGACTTCGTCTCATACAGGTATATTATCTCCTCTAAAAACGCACATAGCAACTGCTTGAGGTCATTTCCTTCGACTTTAAACTCCTGCTTTTTATTTTTCTTCACCTTCCTCCAGTTCCACATCAGGGACACAGTGGCCAGAGAGGCATTGGCAAACGCCTTTTCGAGAGTCCGGCCAAATGCCTGGAATTTGGCATCGGCGGTATGGTCGAGGAACCTGTATCTTTCCATTTCTCAAACCTTTTTTTCCTGAATTTGGCTTTTGACCTCTGCCACAAGTTTCGCCTGGATTTCTTTCAGCCGGGGAGAAAGACTGACCGGATACTTCCTTCCTTCTCCGTCGATGGATTTGTATTTCTCATCCAGGCGGGAAAACTCATCCAGAAAGATCTCCTGAACCTGAGACAGCGATGGCTGTCGGGTTATGACCCGGCCGCCGCTCATGACTTTCTCCAGCAGCGGTTTCCCTCCCATCAGGCGATCATCTCTGAGGCCGATGAGATCCTCCTTGAGCTTGCCTCCGGGGGAAGTGAAGCGGAAGACCTGCTTTTCCGCAGCCAGGGTGATTTTTCCCGGGCTGAGCTTGAGCACCGGTCGGCCGGCATACTGAACCATCTTGTAAGCCATGTCGCAATACGGCGCATCCGCCGAGACCCCCATCTTGGTTCCTACACCGAAGGAGTCAATCTCTCCTCCCCGACGGAGAACGTCCTGAATCTTGTATTCATCGAAACCGCCGCTTGCAAATATCATAGTCTCTGGAAATCCTTCTTTCCGGAAAATCTTCCTCACTTTCTGGCTCAAGCGGGCCATGTCGCCGCTGTCCAGCCTCACCCCTGTGAGCGTCCGGCCTTGCCTTGCCATCTCCCTGGCCACTTCCACGGCATGGCGTGTGCCCTTTAGCGTGTCGTATGTGTCCACAAGAAGGACCGTGTTTCCGGGAAAATTCCGGGCGAAAGCACAGAAGGCATCAATCTCCCGCTCAAAGCTCGTGACAAAAGAATGGGCCATGGTGCCGAAGGTCGGGATTCCATAGAGCTTTCCGGCCAGAACGTTGCTGGTTCCGATGAAGCCGGCAATGAAGCTGGCCCTTGCCACCTTGAGGCCGGCATCCGTTCCATGGGTGCGGCGAAGGGAAAAATCCACCAGCTTGCGCGGCCAGGCGGCATGAACGCAGCGGGAAGCCTTGGTGGCGACCGTCACCTGAAGGTTCACCGCGTTGATGATGAAGGCCTCCACGACCTGGGCCTCAATGAGAGAGGCGGTGATTTCCAGGATGGGCTCGTTCACGAAAAAAAGGCGGCCCTCCGCCACGGCAAAGACATCTCCCCTGAAGCGGAATTTTTCGAGGTAGGAGAGGAAGGCCGGCTCGAAAAGCCCTGTTCCGTCCAGATATTCCAGGTCTTCTGGCGTGAACCTCAAGCCTTCCAGATATTCGAGCACGTCGGCAAGACCGGCGCAGACAAAATAGCGGCGCCGGGGAGGATAGTTGCGGATGAAAAGACTGAAGGTGGCCGGCTCGAACATCTGCTGTTCGAAATAGACGGCGGCCATGGTCAGCTCGTAGAGGTCTGTGAGAAGTGCCATATTCGGCGTTTTTCCCATTCTGGCCTTCTGTCTTTTTTTCCCTTTGACTTTAAAATCGGCCGGCGATCATCTGACCGCAGTCGGGGCAGGAGGACCCCTTCAGCCTGGAAGCCGAGACGTGAAAGCCCTGCCTGCGGATCAACACCTTGCCGCAGGAGGGACACTCCGTATCCTCTGATTCTCCGAGAACATTGCCGATGTAAATGTAGCGGAGACCTTCTTTCTTACCTGTTGAAAGAGCGCTGCGCAGGGTTTCCAGGGGCGTGGCGGGAGTGTCCGTAAACTCATAATCCGGGTGGAAGCGGCTGATATGCCAAGGAATGTCCGGATCTGTTTCAGCGATGAAACGCGCGATGCTTTTCAGTTCTTTCTCGCTGTCGTTCTGGCCAGGAACCACCAGAGTGGTGACTTCCACCCAGATGCCCAATTTTTTCATGAGACGGATGGAATCGAGCACAGGCTCGAGGTGGGCTTTGCACAGCTTCCTGTAAAACTCCTCCCGGAAAGACTTGAGGTCGACGTTGCACGCATCCAGGTAGGGATTGATCGTCTCCAGAGCGTCGGCCGTCATGTAGCCGTTGGTGACAAACACATTGGCCAGCCCTTCCTGCTTGGCCAGTCGGGCTGTGTCGTAGGCGTACTCGAAGAAAATCGTCGGCTCGGTGTAGGTGTAGGAAATGCTTTTGCATCCATAGCTGCGGGCCAGGTCGACCACTTCCTGAGGGGAGAGTTTGTGACCCCGGCCTCCCTCTTCTTTCCTTTTCGAAGCCTGGGAAATCTGCCAGTTCTGGCAGAACGGGCAGTGAAAATTGCAGCCGATGGTCGCGATGGAAAAGGAGGTCGTTCCCGGCAAAAAATGATAAAGAGGTTTCTTCTCGATGGGATCGACGTGGGCGGCGATGACTTCGCCATAGACATGGGTGTAGAGCTTGCCCTCTCTGTTCTGCCTGACCCCGCAGAATCCGAATTTCCCCTCGGCAACCTGACAGAGGTGACGGCAGAGGTCGCAGCAGACCTTCTGCTCCGAAAGAGGACGGTAAAGCATCGCTTCTTTCATGGCTTTTTCACTGGGGAATGAGGAAGTGCGGCCTCAGGGTAAAACTCCCTGGCCGAAGCGCAGAGATTCCTGAGCAGGCACTGGGGGCAGAGCGGCTTTCGCGCCTGGCAGATTTTCCGTCCGTGACTGACCAGCATGTAATTGAAATCCAGCCAGTCCGTTCTGGGAACAATGGCCATCAGGTCCTTTTCTATCTTATCGGGCTCTTTCTCCGCGCTCAAACCCAGTCTCTGGGCCAGGCGCCTGACGTGGGTATCGACCGCAATGCCTTCCGTTTTCCGGAATGCGCTGGAGAGGACGATATTGGCCGTCTTGCGCGCCACTCCCGGCAGAGTGATGAGGTCTTCCATCGTGTCGGGCACCCGGCCTCCAAAATCCTCGACAATTTTCCGCGAGGCCGCGATGATGCTTCTGGCTTTGTTCCTGAAAAAGCCGGTGGGCCGGATCTCCCTCTCAAGATCTGGCAGGTCCGCGGAGGCAAAAGCCTCCGGCGTAGGGTATTTCTTAAACAGCGCAGGTGTGATCTGATTGACCCTCTCATCTGTGCACTGGGCAGAGAGAATGGTGGCAACCAGGATCTGGAGCGGAGTTTCAAAGTGGAGAGCGGTGCGGCTCCTGGGATAATTCTTGCGCAGGATGGCGATGATCTCTCCGATACGTTCGTTGGCGGTTTTCATGGTCTTCTCTCTCCTAAAAAGGACACATGCCGGATGGGCAGCCTCCCGCATACTCGGATTCTGCGGTGATGAATTCCCGGCTTTCTTCTCTCTCCTCTCCCGCACGAAGATCAAAGGAAAGAACCTGCCCCTTTTTGGTGCCGTAGCGGTAAATGGTGATGCCTTTGCACTTCGCCTCATGGGCCATTAGATAAATGCGTCTCACATCTTCCACCGTTGAATCATAGGGAAGGTTGATGGTTTTGGAGACAGAGTTGTCGGTATGTTCCTGGAAGGCGGCCTGAATCCGGAGGTGCTGCTCGGCAGAGACATCGAAGGCCGTGACAAAAATTCTCCTCAATTCCTGAGGAAGCTCCTTGATGCCCTGGGTGGAGCCCGCCATCCCCACCTGTCCCAGAATCTCCTTGGAATACAGGCCTTTCATCCGGAGCTCTCTCTCGAAGAGAGGATGAGTTTCATAGAGCTTCTGTCCGGAGAGGACGTTGCGGACAAAACTGATGGCAAAGAGGGGTTCGATGCCGCTCGAGCAGCCGGCAATGATGCTGATTGTCCCGGTCGGGGCCACCGTGTTCACGGTGGCGTTCCGCAGTCTCAACTTCTTCGCTGGATAGATCGATTTTTTATGGTGGGGGAACACGCCTCTTTCGCCGGCCAATGCCTCCGAGGCCCGCAATGATTCCTGACGGAAAAACTTCATGATTTTCGAAGCCATGCGAACCGCACTCTCCTCACTGTAAGAGATCCCCAATTTGATGAGCATATCGGCAAATCCCATCACTCCCAGACCGATCTTGCGGTTGGAAAAGGTCATCTCCTGAATCTGGGGTAGCGGGTATTTGTTGACCTCGATCACATTGTCCAGAAACCTCACGGCCAGCCAGACTGTCTCTTTCAGACTTTCCCAATCCAGCACCCCGTTCTTGACGAACCGGGAAAGGTTGATCGATCCGAGGTTGCAGCTTTCATAGGGGAGGAGGGGGATCTCGCCGCAGGGGTTGGTGGCTTCCAGACGGCCGACCTGAGGAGTCGGGTTGTGGCGGTTGATCTCATCGAGAAAAATGAGACCCGGGTCTCCGCTGCGCCAGGCCGAATAGACGATCAGGTCAAAAAGGACTCTGGCTTTCACGGATTTGACTTTTTCCCCGGTGCGGGGGTTGATGAGGTTGAAGCTTCTTCCGCTCCTCACCGCGGCCATGAACTCGTCAGTCACGGCCACCGAGAGGTTAAAATTGGCGAAGGCGCTCTCGTCAATCTTGGCTTCGATGAAATCGCCGATATCGGGATGGTCGCAGCGCAGGATGCCCATGTTGGCTCCCCGGCGCCGTCCACCCTGGACAATGACGCCGGTGGCCTCGTTGAAAATGCTCATGAAAGAAATCGGCCCCGACGCTTCTCCCTTGGTCGAGGCGACAAGGTCTCCCCGGGGCCTGAGCCGGGAAAAATCAAACCCGGTCCCGCCGCCGGTCTGATGGATTCTGGCCATGTTCTTCAGGGACTCAAAAATTCCCTCCATTGAGTCTTCCACGGGGAGGACAAAACATGCCGAGAGCTGGCCCAGGGCGGTTCCTGCGTTCATCAGAGTGGGAGAATTGGGGAGAAAGGCAAACTCGGTCATCATTCGGTAGAACTTCTCCTCGAATTCTTCCCTCCTCGGGCTGGATTTGAAACTCAGCTCGGCTTCGCTGATGCTTTTCGCCACTCTCTGGAAGAGCTCCCGGGGGGTTTCGATGATGTTCTTCTCCTCATCCTTGAGGAGGTAGCGTTTCTTGAGGACAAGCAGGGTGTTGAGGGGAAGCTTGAGGTCGTCGACAACCCCATAAATGACTTTGACCTGCCGGATCTCCTTATGCTCTTCCCGGTAAAGGATGTAGCTTCGAGCTACCGTGCTGTGTCCCTCCTCCATCAGGACTTTCTCCACGATATCCTGGATTTCCTCAACAGAGGGGATTTTATCCTTGAACAACCGCGCGACTTTTTCCAGAATCTTCCTCGTGGAGGTTCTGGCTACCGCGCCGGCTTTCCGCTTTTCGCCCACAGCTTCCAGAGCGGCCCGGAATATGGCTGTCTCGATTTTCCTCTCATCAAAAACGGCAAGGGAGTTGTCTCTTTTGCGGATTTTTCTGGGCAGAATCGTCACTTCGATCCCTCCTCAAACGCCAATCTCGGAGCGGACCTGGATGAAACGGGGGATGCCGTCCTCCGGAGGTCGCCCCTCAACAATGCTCCAGCCGATGAAATTCACTGAACAGCCGGAGGCAGAGCCGGTATCTCCCTTAAAGAATTTGGCCATGCGCCGCGAACATCTCATCGTTCTCCCTCCAAAAGAAGGATTTACTTTTCTTCCTCACCCGGACGCCGGCAAGCCCGGATGAAAGAACTATCCATTCCTTTTTTTCAATGATTATATCCGAAACCCGTCGGAAGAGGAAAGAACGACGATAAACCTCTCTCCTCCTTATAACGCGATCATTCTCTCGATGGCTCCCCTCGCTTTCTGTCTGATTTCAAGAGGAACCTGGACTCTGTGAACCATTTTTTCCAGAGAATGCAGGACTTTTTCGAGGTTGATTTTTTTCATGTTCGCACAGAATGCCTGGTCTTTGACCGGGTAGAAATTTTTGGATGGATTCTCCTTCTTCATCCTGTAGATGATCCCTGTTTCAGTCCCGATGATGACTTCCTTCTTTTCTGTCTGCTGGGCTTCCCTGATCATCTGTCCGGTGGAAAGGACTTTGTCGGCCAGGTCAATGACCTCAGGCCGGCATTCCGGATGAACCCAGACCTCGGCTTCCGGGTGAACGGCCTTTTTTTCCCTGATATGCTGGGCGTGGATGTTGTTGTGCACGTAGCAATATCCATCCCAGGGGATGATCGTTTTACTGGTCAACCGGGCCACGTACGCAGCCAGGTTCTTATCCGGAGCAAAAAGAATCTCGTCCCCTTCCATGGCGTTGACCACCCTGACCGCGTTGGAAGAGGTGCAGCAAACATCACATTCCGCTTTGACCTCGGCCGAGGTGTTCACGTAGCAGACAACCTTGCGTCCCGGGTAATTCCTCTTCCATGCCCTCAGCTCTTCGGCGGTGATCATATCCGCCATGGGGCAACCCGCTCTGACATCCGGCATCAGGACCGTCTTTTCCGGTGCGAGTATGGAAGCCGTCTCGGCCATGAAATGGACGCCGCAGAAAACGATGACCTGTTCTTTGACCCGTGCGGCCTGCTGGCTCAGCCCCAGTGAATCGCCGATGTAGTCGGCGATATCCTGGACCTCGCCGACCTGGTAATTATGGGCGAAAATCACCGCATGCCTTTCGTTTTTGAGTCGCCCAATCCTCTTTGCAATTTCTTTCTTGTTCATTGCCCGTCTTGACCTTCCATCTTCAACATGGTGCGGATGAAGAGAGAGCCGTTCTTCTTTTCGACATTCCGGGCAGGAAGGCGATTGATCATCTCCGCTGCGGCCTCATCGAGAAAGCCGACCCTGGAAAAATCGAGAACAACTTTCTCCCCCTCCTTCAGGCAGCGCTCGACCTCAGCCTGGAGCTCGCCGACCCATTGCTGGCAGATTTTACCTTCAAGGTAGAGCACCCGTTTTTTTCTTCCTTCTCTCCGTGCAGTGATGCGCAGCATCTTCTCAATCCCTGACTTTTTTGACATAAACTTTAATCAGTTCTCCGTCCTCTTCCATTCCCAGATACTCCTGTCCTGTCTGCCGGCACCAGGCGGGCATGTCCTCCTTGATTCCCTGATCGGTGGAAATGACCTCCAGGACTTGGCCAATCTTCATCTCTTTGATTTTTCCGGCTGTGTGGATGATGGGCACCGGGCAGAGAAGCCCGAAGCAGTCCAGCCTGGCATCCGCCTTGATCCTTCTCTCACTCACCGTTTTTTTGCTCCGGTCTCAAGAGAGTCTTTTCCCCCGGTCAACCTCAGACCCTGACCCTGGTCGCGCCGCAGTGCGGGCACTCTTCTGCTTCCTTTCTCATCGGCTTTTCGCACTGGGGACACTTCTCGAGCTCAATCTGGCAGGAGTCGCAGTAGGCCTCCATGCCATCCAGCGGGCCTTCGCAATAGGGGCAGTAGCACTTATCTTCTGCAGCTTCTTCTGGAGGAAGAATGTCTCTCTTGGCCTTCTGTTTTTCCTGGTAATCCTTGATGGCCGCATGAAGCGCATCAGCCCCCAGGTTGGAGCAGTGGAGTTTGTTCTTGGGCAGGCCCCCCAGCTCCTCAGCCACGCTCCTGTTGGTGATTTTGAGCGCCTCCTCGATCGTCTTTCCCTTGGCCATCTCGCTGACCATGCTGGAGACCGCAATCGCCGCTCCGCAGCCGAATGTCTGGAACTTGATATCCTCGATGCTGTTGTCCTTGACTTTGATGTAAAAGGTCATCATGTCCCCGCAAACCGGATTTCCCACCTGGCCGACACCGTCAGCATCTTTCATCACCCCCACATTCCGCGGGTTCTGGAAATGCTCCATGACTTTCTCGCTGTATATCATCTCTTTTTTTCCTCCACGTATTTTGTATACAAAGGAGACATCTTCCGAAGCCTGTCAACCACAGGAGGCATGACGTCTAAAAGATAATCGATATCACCGGAATTTGTCTCGTCGATCAGACTGAAAACGAGCGAGCCCTGGGCCAGGGCGTGGTCGATGCCCATAGCCAGGAGCACGTGAGAGGCTTTCAGGGCTCTGGAGGTGCAGGCCGAACCGCTGGAGGCGGCAACACCCTGCATGTCCAGATTCAACAGCATCGCCTCCCCCTCGATAAACTCAACGCAGAAGCTGGCATGGAAGGGCAGGCGCAGCCGGGGATGGCCGGTCAAATGGACATGTTCGATTTTCCGGGGAAGAAGCTGCATCAGCCGATCGCGAAGCGGTCGCATTCTCTCGGCCCTTTGTTCCATCTCCTTCAGTGCGATCTCGGCTGCCTTTCCGAGGCCGACGATGCCAGCCACGTCTTCTGTGCCGGCCCTCCGGCCTCCTTCCTGGATCCCGCCGTCTATGAGGGGCAGGATTCGCGTCCCTTTTTTGACGAACAGAGCGGCACTCCCCTTGGGGCCGTAGAGCTGATTCCCGGCCAGGCTCATGGCATCCACGCCGAGCCCCTTGACGTCCACGGGAATGCTGCCCACCGCAGCCACAGCATCCGAGTGAAAGGGAATCCCGCGGGAACGACAGATCGCGGCAACTTCTTTAATGGGCTGGATGCTCCCCACTTCGCTGTTGGCCAGCATCACCGAAACAAGGACGGTCTCATCCTTCAGGTTTCGCCGCACGTCTTCAGGCGCAACCAACCCGTTCTTATCCACCGGGACAAGGCTCACTTTAAAACCCAGCTTTTCCAGGGATCTGGCCGCATGCAGGACCGATTGATGCTCGATGGCCGAGACAACGATGTGGCTTCCCTGGCTGCGCCCGGCCAGGGCGATTCCCTTGACGGCGAAGTTGTTGGATTCCGAACCGCTGGAGGTGAAAAAAATCTCCTCGGCCTTGGCACCGATCAGCAGGGCCACCTTCTCCCTGGCCTCTTCCACCGCCTGGAGAGCTGTCTGGCCGGCCGAATGGAGGCTCTGGGGATTGCCGAAATGCTCCTTGAGATAAGGAAGCATCGCTTCCAGGACCTGAGGATGAAGAGGGGTGGCCGCGATATGGTCGAGATAAACTCTTCTCATCGTCTTTTCCCTCATCCTTTAATGAAAACGCGTTCGAAATTCAAGAAGCGCGATTTGCTTCCGGAGACGACTGGCCTTCGGTTCATACCGCCACAACTTCCTTGACTTCCGGGATTTCCTTCTTCAAAAACCTTTCGATTCCCATCTTCAGGGTCAGCTGGGACATCGGACAGCCGCCGCAGGCTCCGGTCAGTCTGACCTTGACCGCGTTGTCCACGATCTCGACCAGCTCCACGTTTCCGCCGTCCGCCATCAATGCCGGACGGATCTTTTCCAAGGCTCTTTCCACTTTTTCTCTCATGAATGATTCCTCCTTGTTCACTGTGAGATGTCTTTATTTAAAGCCTTCCATAATTTCTCCTAACTTCCGGGCGTCGACTCTCAAATGGCTGGTGACGAGAGGCTCAGCCTCTGCAGGCAAAACAAGCTCATCAAAGGAGGGCCGCTCTTCGACGTAAATCAAGCCCGCCGGAATTTTAGCAGCTCTGGTCAATATTGACCAGGCCATCTCCTTATTCCCCGGATCATATCCCGGATCATTATCCAGCGGTTCGATGTTGTCCTTCAGCCACTGGTAGGTGAAGAGCTTGTTGTGAGTCACGCAGGGACTCAGCACCTCGACCAGGGAAAGCCCACGGTGCTGGATGGCCCTGACGATGAGCGTGGCCAAGTGCCGGGGGTTTCCTGAAAAGCCGCGGGCGATGAACGTCCCTCCTGAAGCCAGGGCGAGCAGCGGCCCATCCAGGGCGAGTTCCTTCGACCCGAAGGGAGTTGAGATGGAAACAAAGCCCATTGGACTTGTCGGAGACGTCTGCCCCTGGGTTAGAGCATAAAGCCGGTTGTCCACGACCAGATAGGTGACATCAACGTTTCGCCTGAGAGTATGGATGAAATGGCTGAGCCCGATCGAATAGGCATCCCCGTCTCCGGCCACCGCCAGAACAGTCAGCCTCTGGTTGGCCAGTTTGATGCCTGTGGCCACGGGCAAGGTCCGGCCATGAAGGCCATGGAATCCATTGCTATGGAAATAATTGTTGAGCCGTCCGTGGCAGCCGATTCCGCTGACGATGACCATCTGTTCGGGGTTCAAATCGAGGGCAACGGCGGCCTTTTTGAGGCCGGCAAAGACGCCGAAAAGGCCGCAGCCGCGGCACCAGGTTGGGTCTTGACGATGAAAATCTTTCTCCTTTTTCATCTGTAAAGCGCCTTCCGGATGTGACTCGAAATGTCCTGCGGCCTGAACGCCTGGCTCGAATACAGCAGCACATTTCTCATCTGGACCGGTGGATAGACCTGGCTCCGGATCAACTGGCTCAGCTGTCCTGAATAATTATTCTCGACGACAAAGACCTCGCTTGCGCCGCCCATAAAATCTTCGACGGCTTTGACGGGAAAAGGCCAGAGAGTCCTCATCTGCAGATATTTGGTCCGGATTCCTTCCACTTTGAGGCGGGCCACCGCTTCCTGAATCGGACCGAAGGTCGAACCAAAGCCGATGATCCCCACTTCTGCCTCGCTCTCTCCCCAGACCTTTGGAGGGATGATGCTGTCGGCCGCGGTTTGCAGTTTCTTCATTCTTTTTTCCATCATCCGAACTCTGTTCTCCGGCTCTTCATTCCTGTATCCCTGCTCGTCATGCTCGTTGCTCTCGACCATATGGAGGCCGTTTTCCATTCCGGGCAGAGCCCGGGCAGAGATGCCGTCCGCAGTGAAGGCATAGCGTTTGTAATCTTTAATCTGGAGAAGTTCCTCCTGGCTGAGAAGCTTCCCTCGCTCGATTCTGACTTTTGAAAAGTCGAATTTTTTCGCGCTGAAGAAGTTCTGCCCGAGACTCTGCTCGGTGAGAAGGATCACCGGACACTGGTATTTTTCGGCCAGGTTGAAGGCTTCGCCGGTCAGTTCAAAACATTCCTCCACCGTCCCTGCCGAGATAACGATTCGGGGAAAATCGCCGTGGCCGCCGAACACCCAGTGGCTCAAATCGGACTGCTCGGTCTTGGTGGGCATGCCCGTGCTGGGACCTGTTCGCTGGACATCGACGATCACCACGGGGATCTCGGCCATCCCGGCCAGGCTGAACGCCTCCATCATCAGTGCCGCTCCAGGTCCCGAAGTGGCGGTCATCGACCTCACCCCGGCATAAGAGGCACCCAGGGCCATGTTCAGGGCAGCAAGCTCATCTTCGGCCTGCACAACCAGCCCGTTGAAGCGGGGGAAGTGCCACGACAGCCACTGCCAGATTTCTGAGGCCGGGCAGATGGGATAGGCCGCAAAAAAGCGGCATCCAGCGGCCAGTGCTCCCAGGGCAATCGCCTCGTCTCCGGAAAGGAAAAGCCTCTCTTCGTCTTTCCTGCTGGCAAGCGGATGAAGCTCTCCGGGTTCAACCATTTCTTGCGCCTTCTGGCAACCGAGCCGGACGGCACGGATATTTGTGTCCACGATCTCCTTCCCCTTCCTCTTCAGGAAAGCCTCGGAGATGATCTGCTCGAGGATGCCGATGTCGAGGTCAAGAATGTGGCACAGCGCTCCCAGCGCAATCATGTTCTTGAAGATATCACTCCGAAAATAGTCCCGGGCCAAGTTCTTGAGGGGAAATCGGTGGAAAGTCCTGCCTTTCTTCAGCGAAGGGGGCATATGGACCACGTCTTTGCCATCGCATAGGAGAATGCCGCCCTCTGCCATTTCCCTGGAATGTTTGAGGATGGCGTCGCAGTCAAAAGCAAGGAAAACATTCACCTCATCTCCACGGCCATGGATATTCGTGAGACTGGCTCTGACAGTATAACTGGTGGCTTCACCTCTGATATTGGAGGGAAAATCTCTGTAAGTGGCAACCTCCCAGCCATGTCTTTTGAGAATTTTGGCCAGAACGTTTCCGGTAAACAGAACGCCGTCGCCGGCCTTACCGGCAATCATCACCGAGATGTCTGAAATGCTCCCTGTTCTCCTTTTCATTTTGCCGCTGCCAGTTGAATCAACACCTTTTTAGCCTGGACTATTCATAAAAAAGGCCGATACTTATCATATAACAAATATGATGAGTGACTTAAGAGATGTTTTAAAGTGCACGAGAAGAAAGTCAGTTTCTCAAATTCTGTCATTATAAATTTATCTCAAATCGGCCTTTTTTACCCCTCAGGGCGAGCCGATCTTGCCGCATCTGCTTCGTTACAGTCCACTTGCGGTGGACGGACCACAGCTGCGTGTCCTGTGCCTCGCATCTGCAGCAACCTAAGACTCGTGAATAATCCAGGTTAGAAGGCAATATTCGTGCCAACTCCGCAGGGCATCATTTTCCCTTTTTTTCTCTGAGGAAAGGAAAGAGAGGGGAAATGGCGCTTAACTTTGAGGGGAAATATCGGTCCTCCAACCGAAATATCGGTGATTTTCATAATCCACGGCTTAAAGGGCCTTTGCCCTTTCAATGCCCAGCTTTTTCATGCGGCTCTGCAGAGTCGAGGGTTTCAGGCCCAGGATGCGCGCCGCCCCTTTGAGTCCGTAAATCTTTCCTCTCGTGTGCTGGAGAATCTCAAGAATATACTTTTTCTCGTATTCCTGAAGCGGCAGAAGCTCGCGCTCCCGGCTTGCCGGTGATACCTGCCCAAAGTAGGCTCCCGGGACCTGGAGGGAGTCTCCTCTGGAAATGATCAGGCCGTGCTCGATGATGTTCTGCAGCTCCCTCACGTTTCCTGGCCAGGAGTATTCCATGAACACTCTCATCGTCTCTTCGTCGATTCTGTCCACTCTCTTCCCGATCTTTCTGCCAAATGTCTCTAAAAAATAGGCGGCCAGGAGGGGGATGTCCTCCTTTCTTTCCCGGAGAGAAGCAATCTCTATCGAAAAAACGTTCAAGCGGTAGTAAAGATCTTTCCGAAATTTTTTCTCGCTGACCAGCTGCAGCAAATCCCTGTTGGTGGCGGCGATGACCCGGACATCCACCCGGATCGTCTTGGAGCTTCCGACCCTTTCAAATTCCCCGTCCTGGAGGACGCGGAGAAGCATGGCCTGCGTCTCCAGGGGAAGGTCTCCTATCTCATCCAGAAAAATGGTCGCCCTGTCGGCATACTCGAAGCGGCCGATTCTCCTCTGGATTGCACCGGTGAAGGCGCCTTTCTCATGCCCGAACAGCTCAGAGGTGATCAGACCTTCGGAAAGGGCGGCACAATTCACCTTGACCAGAATTCGATCCTTGCGCATGCTGAGCTCGTGGATGTAGCGGGCGACCATCTCCTTTCCTGTTCCGGTCTCGCCTTTAATGAGAACGGTGGTATCCGTCGGCGCCACCTGCTGAATGGCATTCTTGATCTCCTGCATCCGAGGACTGATCCCGATCATCTCCTCGAAGGGATATTCAGACTTGATCTCCTCCCTCAGGGCCTGGGTCTCCTGATAGTATCTGTTCTTCAGGGATTCCGCCCTGGTCTTGTTCAGCCTTTCCTCTTCCAGCCTGATGCGGTCGGTGACATCGCGGAAGGTGCCCCTGTATCCGGTGATGTTTCCTCTCGAATCCTTGACCAGCCTGAGGGAGAATTCCAGATGGAGTTCTTCCCGGCCAACTCCGAAGGTGAGCGGCCGCCGATCCGGGCCTCGTTCGGCGTCCACGGCTTCCATGAACCTCTCCCATTCGTCGCTGTCCACGTTGAGCTCATGGATTTTAATGCCGTGGTCCAGCAGCTTGGCGGGCGATGTGTAGCCCAGCAATTCAGCTCCTTTTCTGTTGATCTGGATGATCGTGCCTCTGGTGTCCAGCTCCAGAATGCCGATGGAGGTGGAATTGAAAAGATCCATGAGCCTTGTCCGTGAGTCGTTCAATTCGGTATAGAGCCGCGAATTATGGACGGCAATTCCCACCTGGACCGAGATGTCCTCTAAAAACTTCACTTTCTCCACAGGGAAAAGATTTTCCTTTTCATCGCTGATGTAGAGCTCGGCAATCACTTCTCCACCGGCTTTCACCGGGATGATGGCCACGGACTCATACCCCCGGCTCATGCAGGCACTCCTCAGGCTGCTGGTTTCGATGTTCGGATACCCTGTTTTCTTCATTCGGGCCATGAGCCTGGACAGAGAATTGGTGAAGAAGGAACCGTATTCTGTGACAAAGGGCAGGGAATCATCCAGGTCTCCTCGGGCCACGTATCCGCAGAGACAATCCTTGATGGAGATCCAGTGTTCGGAAGCCAGAAAGCTTTTGTCCAGTCCGAGGTGGGCAGAGAAAGGAATGTTTCCCCTTGCGTCGATGATGCGGATGGCCAGATGGCGGCAGCCGGTCACGGTTTTGAGAATGACCAGAATTTCATTCAGAGTTTTCTCGATCTCTCCCAGCCGGCTGATTTTTTCTGTGATTAAAGAATAAATTTCATACTTTTTGGAACTCGAGAAATGAAGCGCTTGCGAATGGTTCATTCCGCTTTTCCTGTTCGTGTTCACTGATTTTTTCGCCAATGAGGATTAATCCTTTTTTATCACAAAGAAAACAGAATCTCAATTCGCCGGACAAACGGAAACGCATTTCCATCTTCATGACAGCGCGTCAGACGTTGTGGCGGGGAAGGTTCAAGGACAAATGGATGAGAGAAGCTCAAACGTTTATAACTCTTGACTCCGGAAGCGCACGGTGGGCGGAAATGAAGAGATGCTTCGGGCGTTCCGAATTCTCTTTGATAATCAAGAAGAGAAAGAAGAGAGAGAGAAATTTTGGAAATATTTTTTGGAGAGAGGGGAACTTCTTTTTTGGAGGAAGTTCTCCCTTCAGAATTTATAATTCTTTGGGAAAAACGGATTATAAGTTTATTCTCGTCTTTTCGTTGTTTCCTACCCCGCTTTCGCCTTTGCTTTCCTTTTCTTCATCGGCTTCTGGCAACAGATCAACGCGTGTTCTTCCACGCAACCGCATACTTCATCCACCACCACACTGAGACCGCAAACACTGCACTGGTAAGCCTGTCCTCTGGTTATTTTACCTTTTTTTTTTCGCCGGAGCTTTTCTCGCGGTCTTCTTGGCTGTCTTCTTAGGGGTTTTCTTTGCGGCCGCTCTGGTTGTCTTTTTTGCGGCTTTCTTTTTTTTCTTCGCAGGCATTTGTACCTCCATGCTCAAGGAATTTATTTTCCTTGTTGGATATTATTACCATTAAAAAAAATCCAAGTCAATGCTTTGATGAAAATATTTTTTCTCATTTTTTTTGTTTAGAATGATTTTGCGGATCGAGAGAATTACCTGACGATGAGCCGGCAGGGCTGAGCGGTGAAACTCACTGTTTGTCCTTCCGGACCGGTGGCCGCAACTTCGGTGATGGAGACGCTGCTCTCTCCTCTTTCCACTGGCTCGAAGATGAGAGTGGCGATTGTGCCCGTTCCCCTGATTCCCCTCCCCACATCGGTGCTGGAAAATCCGATGGTGCAGGTGCCGGAGGAATTATCGATGCTTTTCAAAAAGGGGGCATCCTCGCCCAGCCGGTTGAGAAATTCCCGCCTCACCACATCCTTCATCCTGACCACCGCCGGGTCAAAGTTAAGGGTCAGGGACATGTTGCTGACTTCTTCCTGAATCCTCACATTGAGCGTGATGCGGACCTCCCGCTGCTGGTCCATCCGGGCTTCCACGTTGGGAGGAATGAGAAAAACCTGGTTCTGGTCTCTTCTCTCCGCAACCGCTTCAGGTTCGACCGGTCGCCTCGGTACTCTTTCGGCTGGTTGTTCTTCAGGTACTGCTACCCCAGCCGCCGCGGAAGGAGAGACGCCTTCCAGGCCGACCCAGAGAGGTTTCAAATCTTCCTCAGTGACTGAGATAGACCTGATGATGCGGGGAGTGATGGTGAGGATGACGTCTGTTTGCTGGATGGTGTCGTTAGTGCTGGAAAAAATTCCTCCCAGGATGGGAATGTTCTTCAGGCCGACGATTCCGCTTTTGATTCTTCTCTCTTCATCTTTCAGCAAACCGGCAAGGAGGTTAGTCTCGCCATCCCTCAGCCTGATGATGTTCCTCACTTCTCTGGTGGCGATGATGGGAATGTTGGCAAACCCTGCTCCGCCGATGGACTTGATCTTGATCTCCAGCTCCAGAGTGATTTCTTTCTCATGATGGATCCTGGGTTTGATCTTGACATCGATCCCCACATCCTCGAAGGTGAAGTTGGTGATAGGCTGCTGAGCAAAGCCGCCGGCAGCGATGGGAGAAAAAGTCGTCCGGGGGATGGGAATTTTGTCCCCGACCAGGTATGTCATCTCTTCCCCATCGAGGCCGCGGAGCCGGGGCTGGGAGATAATCTTGGTATCCGCATCGGACTCCAGAAACTTCAGAAGGGCCGAAGGGAGGCTGATGTGAAAATTTTCAAGCAGCGTGAGGTCGATATCTTTCAACCTCATCCAGCCCGATTCCTGGTCGAGCTCACGGTCAGTGAACCTCAAACCGAACGCTCCCTGCTCCAGCTCCACTCCTAACTGCCGCAGCTTCACCCGGGAGACCTCCATGATTTCCAGGTCGACGATGATTTCCCCTTTGGGCTTGTCCCAGAGACGGATTATTTTCTCGGCCAGCTCGATGACATCCGGTGTGTCTCTGACCGTGATAGTGTTCAGGTTTTTGTCCACGATGAGCATGGGAGCACGGTACTGGCCGCGGAGGATCTGCATGAATGCAGCGCGAATTTCTTCCGCGTTGACGTTCGAGAGGTAAAAGGTTTTGATGGCGCTCAGCTCATACTGGGCCCTCTTCTGGGGAATGTCGGGCGCGACGACGACTGTTTTCTCATCGACAATCCGGTAAAAATTCTTTGAGGCCAGGCAAAGATAATTGAGGGTCCGCTCAAAAGTCATATCCACGAATTCGATGGAGAAAGGGATATCCCTGAACTGCTCGTCAAAGATGATGTTGATGCGGCCGTGCTTCGCCAAAGCCTGGAAAATGGAGCGGAGGCTGACTTCCACCGGGAACCTCAGGACGATTTTCTCTTCATCCACCCTGAGCTTGATGGGTGGCTCTATCCTCACCTCTCTCGGCTTTTCCTTCTTGACCTCTGCTTCTCGGAGCCGTCTTGCCTCTTCCACAATTTCACTTCCCAGCTGCCCGTAGGAGAGTGCCTTCTTGTACTCCGCGAGCGCTTCCTCTTTTTTTTCGTGAGAGGCGAACTCTCTTGCCTTGTTGAGATGCTCATAACTGGCAGCCAGCCTTGCCCGCAACAGGGCTATCCGGTAAACCGGGTTTTTCGGGTCTTCCCGGAGTGCCCTCTCGAAATAGTGAATGGACTCATCCCAGTTTTTGTTCAGAGCCGCCCGGCTCCCCAATTTATAGCTATGCGTGAATGTCGCGCATCCCGAGATGATCAGGACCGCCGCCATCAAAAGGGCTATTCTTTTCATTATTTCTCTCCTTCCAGGGGATACTTTCTTTTTTCGGTGTCAGGACCGATAATCTCGATAGCAAGAGGCGTCAATTCTCCCACCACCATTCCTTCGGCAATGACCTCACCCTTCTCCACAGTCAAAACATTCCCCTCGAGGAGAATCAAAGCCACGACTTTCTGCCCGGAGATGATGTGTCCGATATATCTGAGGTTCAACCAGTTTTCGTCCGTTCTTTTCTCATCCATCATGGCGCTCTCTCGGGCTCTGGGTTTCATACTGACAGGGGGTATCATCATTTCCTGCTGCGGCGAATTCCTGAGAGAGAAAATGCTTCTCCGCGGAGGTTTGAGCTCTTGCTTCTTCCCGGCCAGCAGCTCCTTCCGGATCAGGCTCTTCTCTTCGATCCCTGCTGGCCTTTCTTCCTTGAGTCCCCCT
Organism: uncultured Eubacteriales bacterium; assembly: GCA_964477275.1. Taxonomy (GTDB): domain Bacteria; phylum Acidobacteriota; class Aminicenantia; order Aminicenantales; family Aminicenantaceae; genus CAYZDV01. The sequence continues at coordinate 32,554 of CAYZDV010000003.1, read as the reverse complement.
GCCCAGAGGAGAGAGATCAAGCCCAGAAGGAAAACGGCGGAGAAAAGGAGTGTCGCGTTAGTTTTCATAGTAACCTGCCAAAGTCATCTTCAACTCCAGCATCCCCCGTCGGGCATCTATGTCCTGGAAATCAATCTTCTCCACGAGCAGGAATTTCGGCAACTCCTCCACGGTGAGAAGGAACCTTTTCAACGACATGTAAGGCCCTCTGATGTTAAAAATCACGGAAACCTTCTTGACCTCTTCCTTCTTGAATTCTGTGTAGGTGTAACTGATGCGGGAGGCTTGAGTCCCGGCTTTGTTCAAAACCTTTTCAAGGTCGGTCCTGAGCTGCTGAGGGATTTGATTCCCATCATAAAAATAGGTAAGCTTCAGTTCATCGATATCAATAAACGCGGTCTGCCATCGCCGCCATTCCGCCTCCCTTTCCTGGGCGATCTGGTGGAAATGGCGATATTCCCTTTTTTTCTCCTCCAGATGCGAGAGCGCATCCGAGCATCTTTTCTTTTGAGGAAGAGAAAAGAAAACGAGAAAGACCAGAACCGCTCCCAGGGCAAGTCCCAGGTTGCGCAGGATCTTTTTCTCTCTGTCTTCCAGTAAATTAAGCACCGATCTCATAGCTCAAAGAAATGTTGGATATCAAGAACCCCGTCGCATCTTCTGCTTCGCTCTCCAGCCGGATATCGTTGAATTTCAGGGCTCTCAAATTTTCGATCAGCTTGACCAGGTCATCGACACCGGCAGAGACGACTCTTAACCGCAGCTGCAATCGTGAACCCTCGGTGAAGGCCGGAGCGAGCGAAACGATATAGGAAGAATCCGGAAGAGCATCCTCCAGGTCGGCAAGAAAATCGAGCCAGGAAAAACTCTTCTTGAGAATGATGCTGTTCACCAGGTCCACCTTCCCCTGATGTGTCTTGACGACATCGTTGAGACGCACGGCGAGTCTTTTCTCGGCTCTCTGGGCATCCATGATCATTCTCTCTGTGTTCTGGATGGAGGCTTTGACTTCCCGGGTCTTGGTTCTGTACTCAACATACGTTTTTCCAGCCAGGATAGAGACAAAGAGCAGAAGAGCAAGAAGGCCGAAGAAAAGCAGGAAAAACAACCTCCTGTTTCGCAGCGGATGGCTGGCTAAGTTCAAGCGGATATATCTCGTACTCATCGCAGAATCTGTCCGATCAAAGGAGAGAGGATTTTCTTTTCTTTTGAACCGAGCGGAGAGGTCAGCTCCGACTCGATGCCGGTCAACGGAAAGGGTGATTTTTCCCGCAGGAGGGATAAAATCTCTCCATCCTCCAGAAGGCCGAGGCGAACATAGAAGGACCGCACCTTTCTCTCCTCTCTATCCTCTATAAAATGGACGGTGTTCTCCACCTCCTTGACGACGCTTTCCATTTTCTGGGCCGCGGAGGCTCCGGCCCGGGCTTCAACGAGAAACGGCTTCTGACGATAGAGAATCACCTCTGAATTGATCACTCCCAGAAGACTGACCGTGTCTTCTTCGATGTTAACGAAGAGCGCATCTCTGGCTTTCTCCATGTTGAGCAAATTATAGAGGCAGAAGGTGGGAACGCCGACCGTTACGGTTGTTAACCGGAATTTACCGAGAAGGTCTTCATACTCTCTGACAACAGAGGAGCGAACCACAGAAGCATACACCTTGGTCGAGCTGTTCGTCTTCATCACATCGAAGGCGCAGCGGGTATCCCCGGGGAGCAGGGGGATTTGTTTTTTGATCCGGAAGCGGATGATTTGTTCTCTCTCCGGCCAGGATGAGGGAAGGGACTTGAAGGAAAAAACGAAGCCTTTCACTGACAATTCAGGAATGAGACAGGCGACTTTTCGGCCTGAGAGGAGAAGGGTGTTCAAACCTTCCCTGAGCTTTTTCTCCAGCAGGGCCGGATTATTGATGTTCTTCCTGTCAAAGGAGGGCTGGATGGTCCCTTTCTCCAGGGAGAGGATGAAATGATTCCTGACTTTCCCCTCACGGCCGGCGACATGGATTCCGCTGACATAGCGGGAAGCAAACTGGATGGCGGCCTGGGGAAAGGGCTGGAGGGTGAAAAAATTTATCAACCAATCTTTTAAAAACACCATCGGCTCACTCGACGAATGTCACCTTGTTCAGCTCTTTGAGACTGGTCGTTCCCTTCAGGACTTTTTCCATCCCCACTTCTCTCAGGAAAATCATCCCTTCGCTCTTGGCTCTCTTTCTCACTTCTGAAAGAGGCTTCTTTCCCAGGATCATCTCCCGGATCTCGTCGGAAAGCTCGAGCAGCTCGGCGATGGCTGTCCTTCCCTGGTAGCCGGTCAAATTGCATTCCGGGCATCCCTTGGCTTCATAGAAAATTTGCTCCCTGTATTTTCTGGGGTCGAGCCCGGACTCCTCGAGCTGGCCGGCATCATACCTGACCGGGGCCTTGCATTTGGGACAGAGCACGCGGACAAGCCTCTGAGCCAGGATGCAGTTGAGGGCTGAGATGAAACTGTAAGGGTCAACCTGCATGTGGAGAAAACGGCCGATGACGTCGAAAACATTGTTGGCGTGAACGGTCGTGAAGACCAGATGACCGGTCAAGGCGGATTGAATGGCGATCTGGGCTGTCTCCGGGTCTCTGATCTCCCCGACCATAATCTTATCAGGGTCATGCCTCAATATGGACCTCAGCCCGCGAGCAAACGTCAGCCCCTTCTTCTCGTTCACCGGGATTTGGGTGATTCCTTCAATCTGGTACTCCACCGGATCCTCGATGGTGACGATTTTGTCTTCGGAAGAAAAAATCTCCGTTAAGGCGGCATAGAGGGTGGTGGTTTTTCCGCTTCCGGTGGGGCCGGTGACGAGCACCATGCCGTAAGGCTGGGTGATGTAGCGGCGGAACCTGATCAGCACCTCGTCGGAAAAACCGAGCAGGTCCAGCCGAAGTTCGGAGATGGCCTCGGTGATCATATCCTTGTCGAGAATCCTGATCACAGCGTCTTCACCGTAAATGCTGGGCATGATGGAGACACGGAAATCGATGGTCTTGTCCTTGATTTTCAGCCTGAATCTTCCGTCCTGGGGAACCCTTCGCTCTGCGATGTCGAGGTCGGACATGACCTTGACGCGGGAGATGATGGAGGCCTGGAATTTTTTGTCGATCGGCTCCATGGCTTCGCCCAGAACCCCATCGATACGGTACTTGACGATGACTCTCTCCTCTTTCGACTCGATGTGGACATCACTGGCCCTCTTCTGAACCGCGGTGAAAATGATGGAGTTGACCAGCTTGATGATGGAGCCATCCTTATCCGCAAGGGTCTCGACCGAAATGGCTTCCTCCCCCTCACTCCCCTCCTTTTCCACCACCTGCATGATGAACCCTTCGGTCGCTTCGCGAAGGACCTGCTGGGCTGTTTCGCTCTTGCGCAGCGCTTCATGGATCGCTCGCTTGGTCGTGGCGAAAACCTCCACTTTCTTTCCCAGATGGGCTTCGATGGCGTCAATGGCGGAGATGTCAGAGGGATCGGCGATGGCGATTTTGACGATGTTTTCTTTTTCCTCGAAAGGAATAAAATTCACCCGATGGAGAAAATCCGCCGGGAAGAATTGAACAAGGTTCCGGTCAAAGGCATGGGAGGAAAGGTCGATATAGGGGACGTTATACCTTTCGGCAAGCTGTTTCGTTTTTTCCTCTTCGGAACGCGGGTTTTTTTCCGGCTCTTTTTTTCTCATCTTCTTCCTTCTTATCGGACAACCCTTATTATATTAAAAATCGGCAAATAAACAGAGAGGAGCATGGCGGCCACGATCAGGCCCATGAAGATGATGATCAGCGGCTCAATGAGTGAAACCAGAGTATCGATCTTCCTCTGGATGTTCTGATTATAGTAATCGGCCACTTCGGCCAGCATCCCTTCAAGGTTGGCCGAGGTCTCTCCGATGCGAATCATGTCCAGAGCGAGCGGGGAGAAAAAGCCGGCTCTGGCCAGAGACGCGGAGAGACTCTGACCCTCTTTGATGTGCTCGGGAAGGTCATTCAAACTGCGGACGAGGTACCTGTTGGGGATGGCCTTGTTTGCGATAGCGGAAGACTGGAGAAGAGTGATCCCGGCTTCCAGCAGAAGGCCAAGCGTCCTGGAGAAGATGGCAATCCCTGACTCGAGCCATATCGTGCCTCCGTAGGGGATTTTGAGCTTGACGCGGTCGAGGAGAACATTGGCCTTTTCGTATCGTCTCATCTGGGAAAGAGCCATGCCAACCACGGCGAGAAAGCCGATCAAGGGAAGAATGTTGGACCTGACCGCAGTCGAAAAAGAGATGAGGACACGCGTGATTCCCGGAAGCTGGGCCTCAAACCCGGTGTAAAAATCAGAAAAACTGGGCAGGATGAAATTGACCAGGATTCCGAGGAGCAGGAATGAAAAAAGAAGGAGCAGCGTGGGATAGGTCAGCGCAGACCTGATTCTGGATTTGGTCTGAGCGATGACTTTGGCGTAGTCGATGTAACGGTTGATGGTGCCGGATAAGTTGCCGCTTCTCTCCCCGGCCAGCAGCGAAGCCGTGTAGACCCGGCCGAAGTTTCTCTCGTAAGGGGCGAAAGCTTCCGAAAGCGACTTCCCGGCTCTGACCTCCTTCTCGACTTTCATTAACAACTCTCTGAGATGGATGTTTTTCATGCGGCTGAGGATGACCTCAACGCTCTTCAGAATGGGGTAACCGGCTTTGATCATCGCCACCAGCTCTTGATTGAACATGATGAAATCTCTGTCTTTGATCTTCTTCTCAAAAGGAACGACCGGGATCTGGATTTTTTTCCAGTCGAGCCTGACCGATAAGACGCAATATCCTTTTTCCTCAAAATACTTCTGGCAATCCTTCCCGGAAGAAGCCAGGAAAGACTGGATCTGGATGTTCCCTTCCTCAACGGCATAACGGCAGATGTAATACGGCATTCGCTGAAAAACGGTCCTCTAAATTCTTTAAAAGTGTAAAAATATATTAGGTTATCCTCTGTTGTTTGTCAATGCAGGGAATCGTTGCTCTTGGAAGCATCTTTTTTTCCGTGATAAATATTTTCATTTAAGAAAGGATGGGTGGCACGGGGTGCTCCCCCGCAACGCCCGCAGCGGAAGGGGTTCCCCACGGGGGGATGGGTGGAGCGAGGACGGACGGGGGACACCCCGTGACAGGACCCATCCTTAAAAATAGCACAGCTATCACGGAAAAAAAGATGCTTATGTTGCTCTTCATGAAGTTGACAAATCCTGAAGAAAGATTTATTTTTTTAATGAAATGAGACAGAGAGTCGGGAAAGGATTCTTTGCGTTTTTCCTTCTTCTCCTGTTCTTCGCTCCTTCCAACACCCACTCCTCTAAAAGTCTGTCATCTGCCAAAAGCTCTTCTGTCTTGCCCCAGGACGTTCCGGTGCAAAAACCCAAGTACGACTACATGAGCACGTTCCTCTCCCGGGACACCAAACCCCTGGGGTTGAAAAAAGACCCGGAGCTCGAAAAATTGCTGAAGCAATCGAGCATGAAGTGGGCCATCAGGGCTGGGAAGAAACATATCCTGGACTGAATGAGCCTATATTTTTTTGCCCAGATGATTCAAATTTTTGGATTTTCCAAGAAGCAGAAGAAAGCCCTCTCGACGAGGCTGAGTGTTGCCTTCTGCCTTTTTCTCTTCCTGCTCCTTCTCATTCTGGGAGGAGTGAATGTCTACAAGAAATCCATCTGGAAAAAGCCCTGGGATGGCGTTACCTGGGCAGAAAAATCGGAAGGCTTGACTGCCATCCGGGTCGAAATCGGCAGCCCTGCCTATCTCCACGGCATCAAAAAAGGGGACATCCTCTATTCCATCAACAACACCCCAGTGAAAAACAAGATCGATGTGGCCAAAAGCCTGTGGACAGCCGGGTCTCTGGAGCAAAAAGTCACCTACGAAATCGTCAAGGGAGGCTTGAACATCTTTCCCTCCTTCTTTCTCTATAAAAAAGGGGTTGATCCTGTCTATTTTTTCTTTGCCCTGGTCGGCCTGACAGCCCTGGTGATCGGCTTCATCGTTCTTCTCACCTCCAAAAAGCCTCTTTCTCCCCCCTCACTCTATATTTATGCGCTGTCCCTGGCTTTCTACTCGTTCAACATTTTCTCGCCGTCAGGAGCGCTCGACACCCTCGATACCATCTTCTTCTTCCTGGATAAATTCGCCTTTCTGGCTTTCCCTCCTCTGCTTCTCCATTTTTTCCTCATCTTTCCCCAGCGCAAGCCGTTTCTCAGGGAGAAACTTCCGTTTCTCTCTTACCTGTATCTGCCGGGCCTGATTCTTCTTTTTATCAGGATTCTCTTCCACCTCCCCTTCTTCAAGAATATGAGTGAATCTCTCGCCCTCCAGCTTCACCAGACTTCAGGAAAGCTCGACCTCATCCATTTTGGTCTCTTCTCATCACTGGCCCTGGTGGCCATCCTCCACAGCACGTGGAAGCCGGCCAACCTCATGGTCAGAAAACAACTGAGGTGGGTCTTTTACGGAATCGGCCTGGGAATTATCCCTTTCACTCTTTTCTACATCATTCCCTTCGTTTTCGGACAGGTCCCCTCCCGGGCGGCTGAACTGAGCGTGATTCTCCAGGCGCTCATCCCTCTTTCTCTTTTTTACAGCATCTCAGGCCAGTGGCAGAAGGAACTTGAGACCCTCCTCAAGAAGGCATTCTCTTTGATCTCTTCAGCGGTCGTCCTGGCCATGCTCTATTTCATCATCACCTCTCAGACCAGAGGGTTCGCGGAAAACAGACTGAATGCCCTTTTGCTTGGAATGCTGGCCATTATCCTCGGCGCGACACTCCTCCCTCCTCTCAAAAGGCTCTTTCAGTCCATCCTGGACAGGGCCGTTTATAAACGGAGCTACAAATACCGCAAAACCCTGCTCACCATCAGCAAAGAACTCGGTCGAGAGAGGAACCTCCAGAAGCTTTCCCGCTCACTCCTCGAATTGATCGCCAATGCTCTCTCTCTGAGGTCCATCGCCCTCCTTCTGCCAGTCGAGGAGGAAACGAACTCCTTCTCCATCTTCAAATCCAAAGGAAGAGCTTTCTCCACCAACACCAAGCTCCATTTTGACAGCCACATTTATCAAGGCCTCAGGGAAAAGGATTTCCTCTCCCCGTTTTCCTTTCCGGAGCAAAAAGAGCTTCAGAAAAAACTGGACGAGCTTTCCGCCTACGGCTTCTTCCATTTCCTGCCTCTCAGGGCGGAGGACCAGCTCATCGGCTGTCTGGCCATGGGGAAAAAACAGGACAACTCATTTCTTTCCAGCGCAGACTGGGAACTGCTGACCACCATTTCTCCTCCCGTAGCCTTAGCCCTCGAGAATGCCTATCTTTACAACCAGGCCAATATCAGAGCCATGGAGCTGGAGCGACTCAAAGACTACAGCGAAAACATCATCGAAAGCCTGACCATGGGCGTGGCCGTTATCGACCAGCAAGGGAAGATCATCGGCTGGAACCGGGTCCTGGAGAAGGCTTTTTCCAGAAAAAAAGAAGATGTCTTCAACAAGACTCTGATCGGAGTGCTGGGCCATAAAAACTTCTCGGTCCTCTTCCCCCTCGATTCTCAAAAAGAATTCCGCCTTTTGAGTGAAATCCCTTTGGAGATGCCCGACGGAGAAGTGAAAATATTCGACATCGCCAAGACGCCCTTGATGGATAATCAGATGAACTCCTACGGCACGGTGATCGCTTTTGAGGACATCACCGAAAAAATCACCCTCCAGCAACAGCTGCTCACATCGGAAAAGCTGGCTTCCATCGGCCTCCTTTCCGCAGGCGTGGCCCATGAAATCAACACCCCTCTGACTGGAATCTCAAGCTATGTCCAGATTCTGCAGAAGAAGCTCGTCAATTCCCGCCATGCGCCCATCCTGGAAAAGATCGAGGCCCAGACAGAACGAGTGGCCCGTATCATCAAAAACCTGCTCAACTTTGCCCGCAACCCGTCGGAAACCTCTTTCTGTCAAGTCAACCTCAAAGAGATCCTCGAAGAGATCGTCTCTCTGATTGAGTACAAGCTGAAGACGATGAACATCGCCCTCCGCCTGAAGCTCTCTTCTCTTCGGCCCCTCTGGGCAGAAGGAGAGAGGCTCCGGCAGGTCTTCCTCAACATCATCCTCAATGCCGTCGATGCCATGCCCCGAGGCGGAACGTTGACCATCGACCTCAGGCAAACGAATAGCGAAGCGGTGATCAAAATCGAGGACACGGGGACAGGAATCAAGGAGCAAGACCTGCCTCATATCTTCGACCCCTTCTTCACCACAAAAGGAGTGGGAAAGGGGACCGGCCTCGGCTTGTCCATCAGCTATGCCATCGTCAAGGAGCACGAAGGACATATCACAGTGGAGAGTGAATACGAAAAAGGGGCGGTCTTTTCCATATTCATTCCCATGGACCTGGATAAAAGGAAAATGAAAAAAATCTCGGCATCTTAGAAGGCAAAAAATGAACCAACGGGAAACGATTCACATCATCGACGACGAGCCCATCATCCATGAAGTCCTGGGCGACCTTCTCACCTCTGAAGGCTATGCCGTGGAGAACTCTTTCAGAGGTGAAGAGGCGCTGGAGAAGCATTCCGCACACGGGTTTGAACTCGTCCTGCTCGACCTGCTCATGCCCGGGATGGACGGAATCGACGTCCTGAAGAGGATAAAAAAGATTGACCCTCACTCTCTCATCATCATCATCACCGCCTTCGCATCGGTCGAATCCGCGATCTCGGCCATGAAAATGGGAGCCTACGACTACATTCAGAAGCCCTTCAAGCACGATGAACTGCTGCTGACTGTCAAAAGAGCCATCGAACACAAAAAGCTCCAGGAAGAGAACCTGCGCTTGAAGGATGCACTGAAAAGAAAGTTCAGCTTCGAAAACATCATCGGAAAAAGCCAGGTCATGAAAAATGTCTTCGAGACCATAAAGGCGGTTGCTTCCACCCGCAGCACCATCCTCATCCAGGGGGAGAGCGGGACCGGGAAAGAACTTGTGGCCAGGGCCATCCACCAAAACAGCGACAGGGCCGGCTTTCCTTTCATCACCGTGAACAGCGGCTCCCTTCCCCCCGACCTCCTGGAAAGCCATCTCTTCGGCCATGTCAAAGGGGCCTTCACCGGCGCCGTGAGCAATAAAAAAGGCCTCTTTGAAGCGGCAGACAAAGGGACGATTTTCTTCGATGAAATATCTTCCCTCAACCTGGAAACCCAGGCCAAACTGCTTCGCGTCATGCAGGAGCGGGAATTCATGAGACTGGGGGGGACAAAAACCATCAGGGTCGATGCCCGGGTCATCGCCGCCACCAACTCAGACCTGGAGGAGCTCATCACAGAGAAACGGTTCCGTCAAGACCTCTTTTACCGCTTGAACGTGATCAAGATCGAGCTGCCTCTCCTCAGGGAAAGAAAGGAAGATATTCCCCTCCTGGTGAAGCATTTCCTGGACACCTACGGGAGAGAGAACAAAAAGGACATCGAAGGCATCACCGAAGATGTCATGGAGATCCTGGTCAACTCCGATTGGCCGGGAAACGTGCGGGAACTGGAAAACCTGATCGAAAGAGCAGTGGTGCTGAGCAAATCAAAGATCATCACCAGAGAAAACCTGCCTCCTTTTTTTCGCCCTTCTGATGAGGGGGTCAACAGGCCGGTCGTCTCCAACAAAGAGCTGAACCTCAAAAAGCACCTTCAGATGCTGCAGAGAAAGGCCATCATCGATGCCCTGAAGCAGGCGAACGGGATTCAGAAACAGGCAGCCAGCCTGCTCGGCGTCAAGCCAACCACGCTGAACGAGATGATCAAGAGGCTGAATATCGATGTCTCGGAACACTAAAGGGGGCTGGGCCCTTTTCCCAAAGAAAGAATCAACGGAAATTCCCCGGGACCGCGGAGTCGGGGTTGATCTTTATTCTTTTGGGTTTGGCCTTCAGATGGAAGGTGAATGCGCTGTTTTTCTCGTCGACGACCACCATTCTCCGGATGGTCTCCCCGTTCTCTGTCCATTCCAGCCACAATGGAAAAACGAAAACCTGTTTCATCTGGTGAAGCTTCAGCTTCAGAATAAACCCTCCCTCTTCAGCCCTGGAGAATGATTGGCTCACTTTGACTTCGGGCAGAAGATAGGAATAAAACCAGTTCTTGAAGAAACCCTTCAGGTCGGTGCCGGAAACCTCTTCCATCACTCTGATGAAATCCCCGGTGCTGGCCGCAGAATACCTGTATCTGGAGAAAAACATCCTCAAGCCTTCATAAAACACCTCTTCCCCAACGAGGTCCTTGAGCATGTTCAGTACCAGAGAAGTTTTGTTGTACACAATGGCCTGGAAAGCACTCGGGTCATGATAAGCGAGGCGGGAGCCGAGCGTAATCGGCCCCCATTTTGAGTGTCTTTTCGTCCAGTGGGAGAACTTGGCCAGAACGGTGGAAAATGTGCTCGGGCCGTGTTTTTCGCCCAGGTAAAGAGCGGCCGCGAATTGAGCCAATCCTTCGCTCAACCACTGGTCGCGGTAGGTTTTCCAGGTCACGGCCTGTCCCCACCACTGATGAGCGATTTCATGAGCGATGAAATACTCCTTCCAGTGAGAGAGGTCGACCGGGCTTCTGACATTGATCAGCACCGACCCGTCCTGAATCTGGGGCAGCTCGTTTAACACCAAAAACGAGGCGGGACTGTGGCCACCGCTCGTTATCCACAGCCGGCGGACGATACTCAATTTTTCGTAAGGAAAGGAGCCAAACCTCTCTTCGTAAAAACGAAGGATGTTTCTGGCGTCTTCCAGAATGCCCTTTCTCTGGAAATTGACTCCGGAAGAATAGAGATGCCGCAGTGGAGGAGTATCGGGGTCTTCACCTGCGATGGTGAATTTTCCGACGATGAAAGAGAGGTATTTGACGGGGTATTTTGTCTCAAAAACATAGGCCGTCATATCTGGATTCTCGGCCTCTTCTCCTGCTTCGCCTCCGGACAGGCCTGACTCGACCCGTTCTCCGTTCGACACACACTGGTAATCCGCAGGAACAGAGATTCTCATCCTGGCTTGAAAGTACTCGTCATCAGCAGGTGCGGGGTACCACAAATTCCGGCGGCTGTAAAGATACGTCTCAAAATGTGGCGGCAGGAAAACGATGTTCTGACCGTATTGACCGCCCCACTTGTGGATTTGGGGTCCGGCAACAACATCAGCCACCTGGACCAGGGGAACAACCTTTCCCCGGTAGTAAATTTCGACCGCGTAAGGCTGATCCTTAGGCGGCGGCTGGAGGAAATAGATATAGAGGGTCTCCCTCAGTCTATCCCGGCTGTAGAACAGCTCCCGCCGCTCATCATCATAAATGCGAAGAATCTGAAGCTCCGGGTTGAGTTTGAGCTTCAACCTTCCCAGGGAGTCCACCTTAGGCTCGATTTCCACCCTAACTTTTCCAGAAAGAAAATACTGTTCCGGCTTGAAGCTCAGTTCAATCTGGTATCGTTTGAACTCGTACATCTGGGCAAAGGAGAGGAAAAGCCTTCTCCTGTTTTCATCGTCGAGGGGAGAATAAAGATTAAGGATTCTCTCATCCTTCCAGCGGAAGAGGTTGATCTCTTCGTCTGCAAAAGACGAGTAGATATAGGTCAGTTCCCCTAATTTTTTTCCCTTGAAGCCGAAGACGGCTTCATCGCTTTGAGGCAGGGTCGAAAGCCGCTCATTGTTCAGGGAGTTTTCGATTGTGAACGAACGGCCATAATGATTGGAAAAAATAATGGAAGCCTCATTCAGGACCTGGGAAGAGGGTTGGGTGTTTTTCTCTCCGTTACTATTGACGATCTTGATGTTGTTCCGGAAAAAACGATCAGAAAAACGGAGAAAGGCATAGCTCAGGTCATCTTCGAGGATACTTTTTTTATAGGTGAGCTGAAGCTGATGTCTCTCCTCGGCGTCAGAGGGAGAAAAATGAAGCCGGCCTCTGCCGAGGATAAGGAGGGCTGTTTCCAGATCAGGGATGTTGTCGTAAAAGACCAGCGCATCCTCGAAAACAAGCCGGATATCCTTGTGTTCGACCACGATGGACTCGACCCTTTCTATCCGCTCGGAAGGAATTCTGACCTTATACAGGGAACTCACATTCCCCGTCAGTTGTTTTTCTCTGATCTGCCAAGAGCTGTTGACCCTGATTAGTTTGAGATGCCAGCTTTCGATAATCGCAGAGTAGGAATTCTCAAAAAGGACCTGGACAAACAGGCTGGCTTTGTCTCCGGACTCAATCAGCGGGCTGGCCGGAAATAACGATACGCTGTCGACCTGGAAGAGGTCGAATTTATCCTTTAAGCTCAACTCCTCCAGCATCCGGGTATCGGCGGAAAAATTTTTCAGGTAGGAGGACATGTCCCGACTCTCCAGGGATTTCTGAATCTGGACAAGCAAATCACTGAGACTTTTCTGTTCGGGAGTAGACAGGGGAGTCAGGAAGACAACGAGATAGAGAAGGGAACAGAGGAGGGCGAATAATCTGCGTTTCACTTTGTAATTATAGCACAAAACCCTATAGGCGAAAATTTTTATAGGAATACTATTATGCTGGCTTGCTCGCTTGCGTCTTTCCTGCTGCATCGGGTTTCGAGTTGAAGATGTGCAATTTTTGTGCCAACCATCGAGAAGGAAAAAGGCTCATTCCCGGGGTGCCAGTATGGGGAGAAGAGACAGGGATTCTTTTTTTCCGTCTCCCCCGATGTCAAGAAATTTGACACCGAGACGAACCGACAACCGGCTTCGTGCGCCGCTTCATCGCAGAGAGCGGCTCCAGTGGATATCCAGACCCCCGACGAGCAGAGGAATGTGCTGCCGGATTATTTGGCCTTTCGCTTCTCGTTGATGAAATCCTCCTCCCAGGTGATGAGGCTATGGAAGAAGATCTTATCCCCTTCATCGATTCCCCGGGTGATTTCCGTTATATGGGAGGTGCTTGCTCCGAAGGCCTCAACGGCGTAAAATACGGCTTTCTCCGGGTCTGTTTTGCTGCCGCAGGTGTAGAAATCCAGAGCGACATACCCGTATTCTGGCCAGGTATGGGTGGAGATATGGGATTCTGAGATCAAGATAACCCCGCTAACGCCCTGAGGCGGAAACTTGTTGACGGAGATGGACCAGACGTGGGCGCCGGCAACTTCCGCAGCTCTGACCAGTATCTGCTGCACTCTTTCCACGCTGCTGATCACCTTGGAGTCACATCCCGATGCCTCAACGATATAGTGATGGCCGATGGAGCTGTGAGATTTCTGGGACATGAGCAATTCTCCTTTATTCAGTTGAATTTCATTATGGCATATTATATCCCCCTGTCAACCTGGACTGTTCATAAAAAAGGCCGATACTTATCATATCACAAATATTATGAGTGACTTAAGAGATGCTTTTAAAGTGCACGGGAAGAAAGCAAGTTTCTTAAATTCTGTCGTTATAAATTTATCTCAAATCGGCCTTTTTTACCCCCTTAGGGCGAGCCGATCCTGCCGCATCTGCTTCGTTACAGGGCACTTGCGGTGGACGGACCACAGCTGCGTGTCCTGTGCCTTGCATCTGCAGCAACCTAAGACTCGTGAATAATCCAGGTCAAGAAATCTTTCGCTTCTCCATTCGGGAAAGGATGTGGAGATGCTGACGTTGCTCATCTGGAGAATCTGAAAATTCTTGACAAGATTGGTCGCTATTTGCTATAAGGGTTTATTAATACGAATGCAATACAGAATGTGACAAAACATATGCGACGCCGAGGCCGGCCTCAGCGCCGCGCATACGTTATCACTTCATTTATTGCGTTCATAATAATAAATCATAATCACATTTATAAGGTTTCACATCTATAATTATATCGAGGAGGCATCATCCATCGAGCATTCACAACAAGCCTCGCTCGCTCAGCCTGCTGAAAAGACCTTATCCGAGGTCGAAAAATTCCGGTTCTGTCCGGCAATCATGAAGCCGCATCAGGACTTTTCTCAGCATCCTCTCAGGAAAAAAGAGAGATCTGTTTCACCGAAGCCAGGACATTCAACACTTGGAGGGACTGCGTGGACGACGAAGAATCCAAAGTCAAATCCTGCATCGCCAGATATCACAATGAAAAAAAAGCCCTGATTTCAATTCTGCAGGACATTCAGGAAGAATACAACTACCTCCCTCAGGAAGCCCTGAGGATTGTTTCCGCCTCCCTCGCCATCCCCCTCATCGATATCGTGGGCGTTGCCACCTTCTACCGCGCTTTCAGCCTGACACCGAGAGGGAAGCACCTGGTCACCGTCTGCCTGGGAACCGCCTGCCATGTCAGAGGAGGGGAAAAAATTCTCGATGAATTCGAGAGAAAACTGAACATCAAGACAGGCGAAACGACCGGAGACGGCGAGTTCACCCTGGAAACGGTCGCTTGTTTGGGGTGCTGCGCCATCGGACCCGTGGTTGTCGTTGATGACAACTATTACGCCCAGACAAGCATAAGAAAAGTGGACGCCATTCTGAAGGAGCACAGAAAAAAAGAGACGGCCGATGAAAGCAACGCGTAACATCCATTCCATCGGCGATTTGAAAAATGCCATCCACCACCACGTTCAAGCCAGGAAACAGGATAAGAGGCCTGTGCTCACCGTTTCGGCCGGAACTTGCGGGCAGGCCCGGGGCTCCCTCCATGTGATCGAATCACTGAAAAAAAGCATCCAACAAGAAAACCTGGGTGAGGGAGTCAGAATCCGGATCAGCGGCTGCCACGGTTTCTGCGAAGCCGAACCCAACATCATCATCCATCCTCATGACCTTTTTTATCAGAAAGTGGACCCAGAGGATGCGCACGAGATCACCAGCCAGACGATTCTCAACAACAAAGTCATAGACAGGCTTCTCTATCGAGACCCGGCGAGCGGAAAAATGGCTGCCGGAGAAAAGGACATCTCCTTCTACAAAAAACAAAAGCGCTACATTCTCGGAAACAATGCCCTCATCGACCCGACCAGTATCGAGGACTACCTCTCCATCGGCGGATACGGCTCCATGGCCAGGGTTCTGAGCGAAATGACGCCCGAAGAGGTCATCGAAACAATTAAAAGGTCCGGCCTCAGAGGCAGGGGCGGAGCCGGTTTCCCGACAGGATACAAGTGGGAATTTGCCCGTAAAGCCAAAGGTCAATTGAAATACGTCATCTGCAATGCGGATGAAGGCGACCCGGGCGCATACATGGACCGAAGCCTGCTGGAGGGAAATCCCCATCTGGTCCTGGAAGGGATGATCATCGGCGCCTATGCCATCGGTGCCGAAGAGGGGTATGTCTATGTCAGAGCCGAATATCCGCTGGCCGTGAAACACATCTCTCTGGCCATCGGCCAGGCAGAACAGATGGGGCTTTTGGGCGAAAATATACTCGGAACAGGCTTCAACTTCAGACTCCACATCTCCAAGGGAGCAGGAGCCTTTGTCTGCGGAGAGGAAACAGCGCTGATTGCCTCCATCGAAGGACGGGTGGGTGAACCTCGTCAGAGACCGCCTTTTCCTGCGGTGAAAGGCTTATGGAAAAAACCGACCAACATCAACAACGTGGAAACCTGGGCCAACGTCCCCCTGATCATCGAAAAAGGGGCGGACTGGTTTTCTGAAATCGGAACCAAAGGAAGCAAGGGGACAAAGATCTTTTCGTTAGTTGGAAAAATCAACAACACCGGCCTGGTGGAAGTCCCGATGGGAATCTCCCTCCGGGAAATCATCTTCGATATCGGAGGCGGAATTCCCGGAGGCAAGAAATTCAAGGCTGTCCAGACCGGCGGACCTTCAGGCGGCTGTCTGCCGGAGGAAAAACTGGGCCTCCCCATCGATTACGAAAGCCTCACCCAGGCCGGCTCGATCATGGGCTCGGGCGGCATGATCGTCATGGATGAAGCGACCTGCATGGTCGATGTGGCCAAGTATTTTCTGAATTTTCTCCGCGATGAGTCCTGCGGCAAATGCATTTCCTGCCGCGAAGGGACCCAGAGAATGTGGGAAATCGTCAAGGACATCTCGGAAGGAAAAGGAAAGACAGGAGATCTTGAACTCCTGGAAGAACTCGCCCGGGCGACAAAGAACGCCTCTCTCTGCGGGCTGGGGCAGACGGCCGCCAACCCTGTTCTCTCAACGCTCAGGTACTTCAAAAAAGAGTATGAACAGCACATCGAACAGAAAAGCTGTCGCGCTCTGGTCTGTAAAGAAATCGTCTCTTCCCCCTGTCAATACACCTGTCCTATCGATCAAGAAGCTTCGGTGTACATCGCTCTCATCGCCCGGGGAAAATTTAAAGAAGCGCTGGATATCATTCGAAAGGACAATCCGTTGCCCTCTGTCTGCGGCCGCGTTTGCCATCATCCCTGCGAAAAAGTCTGTATGGCGGGAGAAATCGGAGAGCCCATTGCCATTCGATCCTTGAAACGGTTCGTCCTGGATTGGGCCAGAAAAAACGGGGAGCCGGTCCACAGAGAATCCCATGAAATCAAAAAAAAGGACATGGTCGCCATCATAGGAGCAGGCCCGGCGGGGTTGACGGCAGGCTATCATCTGAACAAAAATGGCTACAACGTCACCATTTTCGAATCTTCCCCTGTCGCAGGTGGAATGCTGGCCCTCGGAATTCCTGAACATCGACTGCCCAAGAGCATCTTGAATTCTGATGTCGCCGGCATTCAAAATTCCGGAGTTGCGATAATAACCAATACCGCCCTGGGAAAGGATCTCTCCATAGATGGCCTTTTCCGAGAGGGTTTCAAGGCCGTCTTCATTGCCACCGGAGCTCATAAATCCCTGAAGCTAAAAATTCCTAACGAAGAGGCAGAAGGCGTTATCCAGGCCATGCAGCTCCTTAAGGCTGTAAACCTCGGAGAAGAGGTCAAACTGGGCAAAAAAGTCGGAATCATAGGCGGAGGGAATGCCGCCATCGATGCCGCTCGTGTGGCTGTAAGGACCGAAGGCTGTGGGCAAGTGACAATACTCTACAGAAGAACAAGAAAAGAAATGCCTGCTTTTGAAGAAGAAGTCGAGAGCGCGATCGAAGAGGGAGTTGACATTCAATTCCTGGTTGCCCCCAAAAAAGTGCTGACCGAGAACGGAAAAGTCACTGGAGTCGAAGTCCTCCGGATGAGACTGGGCGAAATTGATGCCAGCGGCCGAAGAAGTCCCGTTCCTGTCGAAGGCTCTGAATTCACTATCGAGCTCGACACCCTTATTTCTGCTATTGGAGAAACTCCCGAGACCTCATTTATTGGTAAGAAAGACAATATCGAAGTCTCAAAATGGGGCACTCTGGTCGTCGACCAGGAAACTCTTATGACTGATCGAGAAGGCGTGTTTGCCGGAGGCGATGTGGTCACGGGGCCGAGCACGGTCGTTGACGCCATGGCTGCCGGTCAACACGCCGCTGAATCCATCGATAAATACATCCGAGGAAAAAGTCTAAAGCGAGAATATTCTCTCACCAGACCTTCGATTTACGTCGAACCTGTGAAGCTGACAGAAGAAGAAATCGAGAAGGCCGAGAGGCCGCAGATGCCTGTTTTGCCGGTGAGCAAAAGAAAGAAAAGCTTCAAAGAAGTCGAGCTGGGATTCAGCGAAGAAATGGCCATTCGAGAAGCCAGGCGCTGTCTGAGATGCGAGCTGGAAACAGAAGATGGCAAAAAGGCCATAGGAAGGGAAAAATGATTAAACTCATCATGAACGGGCTGGAGGTCCAGGCTGAGGAAGGCTGGACTATTCTGGAGACCGCCAAATTCTACGGGCTGGAAATCCCCACCCTCTGCCACAAAGAAGGTCTGAGCGCCTACGGAGGCTGCCGTCTCTGTCTGGTGGAGATTGGGGAGGGACCAAAGGCCAGGCTCGTATCCTCCTGCACATACCCGGCGGAAGAAGGTTTGTCTGTCAGGACAGACACGAAAAGGGTAGTCGAAACCCGGAGGATGATGATCGAGCTGATGCTCTCCGTCGCGCCTTATTCGAAGGTCATCCAGGATCTCGCTTCCAAGTTCAACGTGACCGGGGTCCGCTTCAAGGTCCGCAACGAAGAGTGCATTCTCTGCGGCCTGTGCGTGCGGATGTGCGCCGAACAGATGGACGGCCGGGCGATCGGGTTTCAGAACCGCGGTCATCAACGGAAAATCTCGACTCCCTTCGACATCCGTTCAGAGGAATGCCGGCTCTGCGGCGGCTGCATCTATGTCTGTCCCGCCTGCCAGCTGCGATGCCAGGGGCCTCAGGCGGATACGGACGTCTGCAACGCCTGCCTGACCATGGAGCCCACCTGCCTCGATCACTATGACGACCTGCAGTGCTGGATGTACGATGCCGGCCGCTGCGGAACATGCGTCAGAGAAAAAAGGGAAACACCGAGCGGCGAGGCGAAGAGCGCAAAGGAGTAAAAACACCATGGTGCGTTCGAACGCTCGCCGCCGGGTTCAAATACATGAGCAAACAAGGAGGTAATCATTATGGCCTATACAAAATTGAACAGGAGTGCCGCAACCCTGACCAAGAACAGGACAGAAGGCTCGATCAGCCCCTTCAGCGGGATGTGCGTCACCTGTGTCGACGGCTGCATCGGCATGTGCGAGATCGGCAAATCTGCCTACCGAGGCCATGAAGTCCTCTATCCCCAGCCTTTTGGCATCATCACCGCTGCCTCCGAGAAGGAGTATCCTGTGGACCTCTCCGATTTCACAGTCATGGGAACCGCAGTCGGTGCCCATGGCGTGGAGGCTGACCCCGACAAGGCGACTTTCCCCAAAGTCTCGATTGAACAAGCGATCGGCCACGATAAGAAGATCAAGCTCAAGGTTCCTTTTATTATCCCCGGTATGGGTTCGACCAACGTGGCCAAGCAAAACTGGGAAGGGCTGGCCAAAGGAGCGGCTCTGGCTGGAACCATCCTGACCGTCGGAGAGAACGTGTGCGGTATGGACGATGAATCGGAAATCAAGGACGGAAAAATCGTCCGTTCTCCTGATATGGAAAGTCGAATCCGGTATTTTAAAGAATTCCAGGAAGGCTACGGCACAGTGGCTGTCCAGGCCAATGTCGAAGACACCCGGCTGGGCGTTCATGAATACGTCATCCAGAAACTGGGCGTGGACACCGTAGAGCTGAAATGGGGGCAGGGAGCCAAGGATATCGGAGGAGAGGTCAAGATTAAAAGCCTCAAGAAAGCCCAGGATTTGAAGAAAAAGGGCTATATCGTCCTTCCCGACCCGGAAGCTCCTGAGGTCATCAAATCCTTCGAGAAAGGCAGCTTCAAGGAGTTCGAGAGGCATTCCCGCCTTGGCATGGTCGAGGAAGAAAGCTTCATGCGCGGGGTGGAGGAGCTGAGAAAGGCAGGAGCCAAGTACGTATTCCTGAAGACAGGAGCTTACCGACCGGCTGACCTGGCCCGGGCCGTGAAATACGCCTCAAAGGCCAGAATCGACCTGCTGACGGTTGACGGGGCTGGAGGCGGAACGGGAATGAGCCCCTGGCGGATGATGAACGAATGGGGCATCCCCGGCGTGGAAATCTGGTCCCTGCTCTACCAGTATCTGCGCAAGCTGGACGAGAGGGGAGAGCATATTCCTGACATCGCCGTGGCCGGCGGCATCACCTTCGAAGACCAGATCTATAAAGCACTGGCCCTGGGAGCTCCCTATTTCAAGGTGGTGGGAATGGCCCGCGGGCCGATGGCCGCGACCATGGTCGGAAAAACCATCGGACGGAGAATCGAGGAGAACCAGATTCCTGTTTATGTGGAACGCTTCGGCAGCACGGCCGAGGAAATATTCGTCACCGCACCCGAGCTGAAAAGAAGGCTCAAGGAACGCTTCAACGAGCTTCCCACCGGCGCCATAGGGCTTTACACCTATTTTGAGCGTCTCAGCCAGGGGTTGCGGCAGATGATGGCCGGAAACAGGAAATTCTCCCTCGAGTACATCAGCCGCGGCGACATCGCCGCCCTGACCAGGGATGCGGCCAACATCAGCGGCATCTCCTACATCACCGAAGTCGACAGAGAGGAAGCGGAAAAAATCCTGGCCGGCTGACCGTATTCCAGAAAAACATTCAGAAGTCCCATCGTTCACGGTGAGGCTTTTTTATTCTTTACGACACCCACCTCTTATGTTATAAATAACTCTGATTCCAATGATTGTCCTGACGTATATCATCATGATTTTTGTGCTGCTTTTCGCCATCACCGTGCACGAAGCCGCCCACGGCTGGGCGGCCTACAGGATGGGTGACCCAACGGCTTACAGCATGGGAAGAGTCACCCTCAACCCCATCGCCCACATCGATCCCATCGGAACGGTCCTCTTTCCGCTCATTCTCCTGATCATCGGAGCCCCGCTGTTTGGCTGGGCCAAGCCGGTTCCGGTCAACCCCCTGAATCTCCGCCACCCCCGCCGGGACAACCTCTGGATATCGGCAGCCGGCCCGGCATCCAACCTTAGCGTGGCGGCCATTGCGCTGATCGGTATCATCATCCTCAAATTCCTCAATCCAAACGTTCCCTACTTCCTCCGGGCCGCTGTCTTCGGCCAGGGAGGAATGCCCAGAGGGTTCCATCTGCTGGGAGGGCTGGCCCTCCTTCTCTTTTACGCGGCTCTGATCAACTCCTACCTGGCAGTGTTCAACCTGATTCCCATTCCTCCCCTCGACGGCAGCGGCGTTTTGATGGGGTTTCTCTCCGACGAGGCGGCTGAAAAGTACGAGCGGCTCCGTCCTTTTGGCTTTCTGATCATTCTGGGACTCATCTATTTCGGGGTCCTGCGTCTGATTATCCTTCCCATTCAGTTATTTATTTCAGCGGTCATTTTCAGTTGAAAAAATGGGCAACAAGAAAAAAAAAGTTATCCTCAGCGGAATGAGGCCGACAGGGCCTCTTCATCTCGGGCACCTTGCCGGTCCGATGAGCAACTGGCTGAAATTCCAGGAGAAGTACGACTGCTTCTACGCCATCGTCACCTGGCATGCCCTCAGTTCGGAATACCAGAACTCAAAGGCGATCAAGGACTACACCTTCGAACTGGCCGTGGACTGGCTGAGCGTCGGGCTGGACCCGGAGAAATGCGTCATCTTCCTCCAGTCCGAAGTCAAGGAACACGCTGAGCTTCATCTCCTCCTCTCGATGATCATTCCCCTCCCCTGGCTGCAGAGGGTCCCGACCTTCAAGGAGATGCAGAGAGAGATGCCCGATAAAGACCTCAACACCTATGGGTTCCTGGGCTATCCGGTCCTCCAGACAGCGGACATCCTGATCTACAGGGCAGACGCTGTCCCCGTCGGAGAAGACCAGGCCTACCATCTCGAGTTCGCCCGGGAAGTCACCCGGCGCTTCAACCGCCTCTACAGAAAGGTCTTCCCCGAACCCCAGACCATCCTTTCCGAAGTCCCCAGGGTCGCCGGAACAGACGGGAGGAAGATGAGCAAATCCTACGGGAATGCCATTTTCCTCAAGGAGCCGCCTGAGGTCATCCGGCAGAAGATCGCCACCATGAAGACCGACACGCGGCGGAAACGAAGGACAGACCCCGGAGTGCCGGAGGATTGTCCCGTTTCCACCCTCCACAGGACATTCCTCCCCGAGGCGAAAAGAAAAGAGCTGGCCAGGGGATGCCGGAGCACCGGAATCGGCTGTCTGGACTGCAAGAATGTGGTCATTGAGCACATCCTTCACTTTCTCATTCCTTACAGAGAGAAGAGGCAAAAATTCGAAAAAAATCCCCGGCTTGTCTGGGATATCCTGGAAGACGGCAACAGGAAAGCGAGGCAGGTTGCCCGCAAGACGATGGAAAAAGTCCGCTCGGCGATGGGTCTTTAGCACATGGGCTTAATCTCGATGGACGCCACGGCCAACTACGAAGTCAAGCTGGAGGTCTTTCAAGGCCCGCTGGACCTTCTTCTTTTCCTGATCCGCAAGAAGAAAATTGATATCCATGACATCCCCATCGCAACCATCACCAGAGAATACCTGGAGTATCTCCAGCGCAAGGAGCGGATCAATCTCGACCGGGAGGCCGAATTCCTGCTCATGGCCGCCCTTCTCATCTGCATCAAATCGCAAATGCTGCTCCCGCGGGAGAAGGTTCTCGATGAGGAGGAGAGAGACCCCCGCCAGGTCCTGGTCGATCGGCTGGTCGATTACCAGCGCCTGAAGGCGGCCAGTTTCCTCCTGAAAGAAAAGGAAGAGAAAGAAATCCTGAGATGGAAAAGAACTTCTCTTCCTCCTCTCTTGGCTGGCGAAGGATGGGATTGGATCGAGGTTTCCCTCTTTGACCTGGCCGAGTCATTCTTTGCCCTTCTGAAGCGGAAGGAGAGAGAGGGCATAAAGACCCTCAAAGGAAAGGAGTATTCCTTAGAAGAAAAAATGAAAGGGATCCTCGCTCTTCTCCAAGAGAAGGAGTTCTTCGACTTTTTGGGCTATTTCAGCCAGCAGGAATCCATCGAGGAAGCGATGGTCGCCTTTCTCAGCCTGCTCGAACTGATCAAAGCCGGGATGGTTATCGCCGTTCAGGAAGCCCATTTTCAATCGATCAAAGTCTGGCTGCGAAGAAAGGTTGAGGTGAAGAGCCACTGATGGCCAACCGCCTGAAAGAAATCATCGAGTCCTTGATTTTCATCTCACTGGAGCCGCTTACTCTAAAAAAAATCAAAAGCATCCTGGCCGATTTTCCAGCCGAAGACATCGAAAAAGCGATCAGCGAACTCCTGGCTTTCTACGCTACGAACGACAGGGGGATTCAAATCGTCCAGTCGGCCGGAGGATACATCTTTTCCACAAAGCCAGAACACGACCCCTGGGTCAAGCGTCTCCTTCAGGTGGAAAGGAAGAACCGGCTTTCCTCCGCAGCTCTGGAGACTCTCTCGGCCATCGCCTACCATCAGCCGATGACCCTGGCCGAGATCTCGGCCCTCAGGGGAGTGGACTCCTCCCACACTCTGAAGACTCTTCTCCAGAAAAAGCTCGTCAAAATCGTCGGCCGGAAAAAGAGCCCGGGCAACCCGCTGGTCTACAGGACAACGGACAAATTCCTGAATTACTTCGGCCTGAACAGCCTCGACGACCTTCCCACCCCGGAGGAACTCGCCAGAATCCTCGAAGAAGAAGGCCGCCCGGAAGACGAGGGCAATGATGCTCCTTAGAAAGACAGTTCCGCTTCTTCTCCTTTCTTTTTTTTTAGCCACTGCACTTTGCTGCCGAAAGGAGGTCCGGATTCCCCAGCCTCCGGCTGACCGCCATCAGCCGTTCGATTTTGTCAGTCGAAAAGCGATGGTTGTTGCCGCTCATCCTCTGGCCGCAGAGGCCGGGCTCCGGATGCTCGAAAGCGGCGGCAACGCTGTCGACGCGGCAATCGCCACAGCCTTTGCCCTGAATGCCTGCGAGCCCTTCGCCTCCGGCATCGGAGGAGGAGGGTTCATGGTCATCTCCCTGGCCACCGAAAGAAAGGTAACGGCCATCAATTTCAGGGAAATGGCCCCTTCGCAGACCTCGCCGGATATCTTCGACGAAGAAGGCAACATCAAGACAGCGGGTCTGGCCGTAGCTGTCCCCGGTGCACTGGCTGGATGGACGCTGGCCCTCGAAAAATACGGCACAAAATCTCTGGCCGATGTCACCCGGAGAGCGATTGAAATCGCCGAGGAGGGATTCCCGGTGAGCCAGACCTTCAGCCTCATCAGCAAGGACGAATACGAAAAGCTCCTTCAGAATGCCGGGGAGCAGGCCTGTTATCTCAACCAGGGTTTTCCATATGAGCCCGGAGAGCTGTTCCGAAACCCGGAGCTGGCCAGCACTTTCCGCACAATCGCTGCCAGTGGAATCGCCGCCTTTTACAAGGGGAAGATCGCCCGCACAATCGTCCAGGCGGTCAGGGAAAAGGGCGGCATGATGACCCCCGAAGACCTGGAGAACTATGAAGCGCGCGAGGTTCCGCCTTTAAAAGGAACTTACAAGGATTACGTTCTCTACACACTCCCTCCCCCTGGTTCGGGAGGGCTTCATCTCATCCAGCTCCTCAATATCATCGAAAACTGGCCTGTGCGACAATGGGCCTTCCTTTCACCTCTTTATATCCATCATTTCTGCGAGGCGCTCCGTTTCGTCTTCGCCGACCGGGACCGCTACCTCGGCGACCCGGATTTTGTCTCCATTCCCGTCGAAGAGCTCATCTGCAAAACATACGCCGCTCAGGTTGCTGCCCGGATCAGAGCAGACCGCAGCCTCGGCTTCTATCCCTTTGGCCGGTTCGAAGAAAAGGAGAAAAAAAGCGGCAACACCACTCATCTCTCCGTCAGGGACGAGGACGGAAATATCGTCGCTCTCACCCAGACCATCAATCACTTTTTCGGCTCGGGAATCATTCCTCAGGGAACAGGCTTTCTGCTGAACAATGAAATGGACGATTTCACGCGGGACCCGCATTCTCCCAATGCCGCTCGCCCTAAAAGACAGCCTTTAAGCTCCATGGCCCCTCTCATCATGTTCAAGAAGGACAGTCCTTTCTTAGTTCTCGGCTCGCCGGGCGGGACGAGAATCTTCTCTTCCATGGCCCAGGTTATCCTCAACATCATCGAGTTCGGGATGTCCCTGGATGAAGCGATCGAGGCCCCGCGATTTTTCTCTTACTCCTCGCGGGGAAAAGCCCGCAGCCTCGTCCTGGAATCGCGCATCCCGGAGACCACGGTGAACAGCCTGAAGAAGATGGGACATGAGGTCAAAATCAGGGGTGCTTATGATAATTACTTCGGGGGAGCCCAGGGCATTCTCATCCCACCGGGTCAAAAGCGGATAATTGGAGGAGCTGACTCTCGAAGGGATGGATACGGAGCCGGATATTGAAAAAATGGAGCACATGTTGAGAAAAGTGTTCATTTCCACGGTTTACGGATT
Organism: uncultured Eubacteriales bacterium; assembly: GCA_964477275.1. Classification (GTDB taxonomy): domain Bacteria; phylum Acidobacteriota; class Aminicenantia; order Aminicenantales; family Aminicenantaceae; genus CAYZDV01. Next base: position 7,638 of record CAYZDV010000003.1, on the reverse strand, counting down.
TTTTTTCCTTCTCTGCATCGGAGCTTTTTCTCAGCCGACCGCTCTCTTCGAACAGCCCCTGCTCATTACCTCGGCCGGACAGAGCGCAGAGGTCCGGGTGGCTCAGGTCCTGGCCAAGAGAGCTGGCCTTGAAGCCCGATTCAAACAGATTGCCGAACGCCAGGATCTGGACAGCATTAAAACACTCGTCCTGGTCATCGGCGTCAGCCTGAAGGGCCTGGGAGCGGCCGGTCTGGACAAGGACAAGGAAAGGGAAAGGGTGAGCGGACTGCTGGAGGAAGCCCGCGGCAGGAACATCCCGCTGCTCTGTCTCCATCTGGGCGGGGAGGCAAGAAGAGGCCAGCTCTCCGATGAGTTTATCACCGCTTTCCTTCCTTCGGCCAGAATGGCCATCGTGGTCCGCTCCGCAAACACAGACGGCCTCTTCACCATGATTTGCGGGGAGAATCACATCCCTCTCATCGACGTGGAAAAGGCCGCCGATGCCCTGGAGCCTCTCCAGAAGGCCTTCAAATAAAGGCGAGTTTTCATGGCCGATTCTTAAAAGGAATTTCATCCGGTGCCAGAAGCTGCAGTTTTCCTCCTGATGGTGGCTATCTTTGTCGTCCTGGCCATGGTCCTCAAGCTTCCCATCGGTGCGGCCCTCGCCCTCTCGGCCCTGGCCGGTTGCCTCCTGGGAGGGGCAGGGCTCGGTCTCCGCCATCTGGTCGAGGGCAGCTTCGGTTATTTCGACACGATTCTCATCATCGCGACCGCCATGGTCTTCATGAAAGTGCTCCAGGTCTCTGGCATCCTGGACACCATCAGCGCGCTCCTGCTGCGGACGTTCCACAGGAGAAAATTCGCCCTGCTGCTGACGGCCATGTTCCTGACCATGTTTCCGGGCATGATCACCGGTTCCTCGACCGCCGCCGTGCTCACCACCGGAGCCCTGGTCGCCCCGGTCATGATCAAAATGGGATTATCCAGAGTCAAAACTGCCGCCTTGATCGCCATGGGAGGAATCCTGGGGATGATTGCGCCTCCGGTCAACATCCTGGTCATGATCATGGGCGGTGGCGTGGACATGCCTTATGTGGGTCTAACCCTCCCCCTGCTCGTCATCGTCATCCCCCTGGCCATCATCATCTCCCTCTGGCTGGGCTACAGGGACATCCAGGTCATCGGCTTTGAAGAGATGAAAGCCGCCCTCCCGCCGTCCTATGCCCGAAAGTACGGCTTCCGCCTCTACATCCCCCTGGCCCTTGTTCTCGTTTTGCTGCTTGGCCAGACCACTCTCCCTCACCTTCTTCCTGACATCGGGATTCCCGCCTCTTTTCTGGCCGGCAGCCTGGTCGGGATTTTCTGCGGCAAGCCATTCAATTTCCTGAAGGTCACTCAGGCCGCGCTGAAAGAGGTCATACCCATCCTGGCAATTCTCGCCGGAGTGGGCATGTTCATCCAGGTCATGACCCTAACCGGGGCCAGAGGCTGGGCGGTGACTTCGTTTCTCTCCCTTCCCCCGCTCCTCCTCTACCTCGGAATCGCTATCAGCATGCCGCTTTTCGGAGCCGTCTCCGCTTTCGGTTCAGCCTCGATCTTAGGCGTTCCCTTCATTCTGTCTCTCCTCGACAGGAACGCTATCCTGACCTCCTCAGCCCTCTCAGCCGTGGCCGGGCTGGGAGACTTGATGCCGCCCACGGCTCTGGCCGGGATTTTCGCCGCCCAGGTGGTGGGTGAGCCCAATTATTTCAAGGTTCTCCGCCAGTGCATCATCCCCGCTCTCCTTCAGCTGGCGGCAGGAATGGCGGTGCTGCACTTCAGCCCGTTCCTGGATAAATGGATTTAGAACAGGCCATGCCGATCATCTATCATCTCATCGTCTTTTACCTGACAGCCCACTTCATCTGGTATCTGTTCCGTGAGGAAAAATTCTGGAACAAGGTCAGCGTGGCCCTGGTGCTCATCATGTTTCTTCTGCGGCTGGCTCTGATCAAATAAGCCATGAGCGAGAAGAAGGATTATCTCACCTCCGGGCTTCTCTTCCTCCTTGTTCTGCTCATCTGCTTTCTCGTCTCCTTCCCGTTTCTCGGCATGCGGAAAGCCGAGCCTCTCTTCCCCGGCCAGGGCCTGAGAGAGAAAAAAATGCTCAGTTCCTATTTCTCCGGGCTGGAAAACAGCACCGGAGATACCGAAGTCTATCTCTACCAGGGACAGGAAGATGGGGGAAAGATCCTCATCCTGGGCGGGACACATCCCAACGAGCCGGCTGGCTTCATCTGTGCGGTGCTGCTCATCGAGAACATTCAGGTCTCCCGGGGAAAAGTGTTCATCATCCCCAGGGCCAACAGCAGCGGCTTCACCCACAGCGAGCCTCATGAAGGAACTCCCCAGTACTTTGCCCTCGAGACAGCAGCCGGCAAGAGATGGTTCCGTTACGGCACTCGCCTGACCAACCCGGTTCACCAGTGGCCCGACCCCTCTCTTTATGTCAACCCGGCTGGACAGAAACTCTCCGGAAGCGAAAGCCGGAACCTCAACCGCTGCTACCCGGGACACGAAAAGGGCGTTCTGACCGAAAAGGTCGCCCATGCGATCATGGAAATGATCAAAGAAGAAAGAATCGACCTGGCCATCGACCTCCACGAGGCGGCGCCCGAATATCCGGTCATCAATGCCATTGTTTTCCATGAGAACAGCGCAGAGCTGGCTGCCCTTGCCCTGATGGAGCTTCAGGCCGAAGGGTTTGATATCCGCCTGGAAGCGTCCCCGCCGAACTTGCGAGGGTTGAGCCACCGTGAATGGGGCGACCACAGCAAGGCCATGGCTGTGCTTCTTGAGACGGCCAACGCTTCCCAAGGCCGGCTGAAGGGGAAGCCCTCAGAATCGCTGATCATCGACGGCAAGGATAAGAACTACGCCCGGGCCGCTCGGCTGGGAAGACTCTTCGTCCCCTACCCGGATGAGGGAATCCCGTTGAAGCTGAGGGTGGCCCGCCATCTGGCAGCCATCGAGACCCTGCTCTCTCGACTGGGCGAAATCCATCCCGAGAAGGCCGTGGCTCTCGAGGGACTCCCTTCACCATCATCGCTCATTGCCGAAGGGGTTGGCTCTTTTTTGAAACCGCCGAAATGAAGGCCAGCAATTCCTGTCTGCAGCTCACCGCATAAATCGATACCCGCAGGCTCATGGAGAGGGCAATAAACTCAGCCTCAGCGAGAAAGCATGGGCTGAGAAGACGGGCTGAGGGGGCTGAGTCCATTCCCGGTCTTTCTTATCCTTCAAAAAAAGACAGAGGACCAGCTAAGTTTAAATTTTATTTATAGTTAACATTGACAAAGAGCCTTCAATGGGATAGTATAATTGACTCATTCGAACATTCAAGCCCCATGAAAATCATCATCGCCAGGAATTCGGGATTGTGCTATGGAGTCCGCAGGGCCTTGAATATCACCAGGGAAACACGACAAAAAAGATCCGGAAATGTCTACACCCTGGGAGACCTGATCCACAACCCGCAGGTCATCGCCGACTTGAAAAAGCAGGGCATTCAACCTGTTTCAAATCCTGACCGGCTCAGCGGCGGGACAGTCATCATCCGCAGCCACGGGGTTTCGCCTGAGGTGTACAAGCAACTGGAGACAAAGAATATCAAAGTTGTCGATGCCACCTGCCCGATCGTCAAGAAGATCCAAAGACTGGTCGAAATGCTGGCCAAAGAGAAAGTGGAGATCATCATTGTCGGCAACAGAGAACATCCGGAAATCAGGGGTCTCATCGGGTTCAGCCGGGGTCAGGGCATCATCGTCGAAAATGAAGACCGGGCCAGACGCATTCCTCACAAAAAAAAGAGGGCTGTCCTCGCCCAGTCGACTCAGGACCTTTACCTTTTCGAGAAAATCGTTGCCGTCCTCATCGAAAAAACAGAAGAACTCAAGGTCTACAACACCATCTGCCGTTTTACCCAGGAGCGGCAAAAGTCCACTTCCGAACTGGCCTCTCAGGTGGACACGCTGTTCATTGTCGGAGGAAAGAACAGCTCCAACACGAACAAGCTCTACCAAATTTCGAAAAGGATTCTGCCCAATACGTACTTCATCGAGAGTGCAGACCAGATCGAATTGGAAATGGTCAACGGAGCACAAAGGATCGGCCTCTCCGGAGGGGCTTCCACTCCTCCCGAAGCCATCGAGGAAGCTGTGGCCAAAATCAAAGCACACCTTCAACGCCATTCCCCGAGGGAGTCAAACACGCCATGTCAGAGATAACCAAAAACGCCCCAAAAGACGAAGACATCTCCTCCAAGGAGTATGAGAATCTTCTCGAGCAGTACCAATTCAACACCAAGGAACTTGTCCCTGGAAAAATCACCAAGGGCAAAGTGCTGAAAGTGATGCCGAACTATATTCTGGTCGATATCGGCTTCAAATCCGAAGGAATCATCCCCAGGGAAGATTTTCTCGATAGCCAGGAGGCCAACACCATCCGTCCGGGGGATCTTGTCGAAGCCATCCTGGAACGGACCGACCCCAGGGAAGGCTATCTCATCCTTTCCCATAAAAAAGCTCTGGCCCTCAAGGCTGTGGACAGCCTGGAAAAAGCCTATCGTCAAAATGGCTGGATTCTGGGCACGGTGATGGAAAAAACGAAGAGCGGCTACATGGTGAATGTGGGCATCAACACTTTCCTTCCCGACTCTCATGCCGATATCCGAGCTGTCAAAAACCCGGAGGAGCTGATCGGCAACAAATTCAAGTTCAAGGTCATCAAATTCGACAGGAAAACAGAGAACGCCGTCCTCTCTCGCAAGCTCTATCTCCAGGATGAAAAGGAAAAGCGAAAACGCCGTGTCTTCGACCAGATCAGACAGGGTCAGAAAATCAAAGGGAGGGTCAAGTCGCTGACCAGCTTCGGAGCTTTCATCGACCTGGGTGGCGTGGAAGGGCTGCTCCATGTTTCCGACATGTCCTGGGGAAAAGTCAGCCACCCCTCTGAAATCTTCAAGGTTGGAGAAGAGGTGGAGGTGGTTGTGCTGGATTTTTCCGAAAAAGAAGAACGGATCTCCCTGGGGTACAAACACCTCACGCCCGACCCCTGGCAAGATGTGGACAAGAAATACCCGGTCGGCCAGAAAGTCAAGGGAAGGGTGGTCAGCCTGACGGATTTTGGCGCATTCGTCGAGCTCGAAAAAGGCGTTGAAGGTCTGGTCCATATCTCGGACCTGACCTGGTCCCGCAAAGTTGTTCATCCCAAAAAAATCCTGACTCCCGGAGAGGAAGTGACCGTCACCGTCCTCGATGCCAACCCCTCTTCGAAAAGAATTTCCCTCGGGCTCAAACAGGTCACCCCTCATCCCCTGGAGGTCCTCAAGCAGAAGTACAGCCCCGGATCCCGGATCAAAGGCCATATCACCAGCATCACCGATTTCGGCGCCTTCATGGCAGTCGATAAAGATGTCGAGGGGCTGATCCACATCTCTGATATCAGCTGGAAAAAGATCAAGCATCCTTCCGAGAGTCTGAAGGTCGGCGAGGAGGCCGAAGCGGTAATTCTCCACATCGATGTCGAGAAACAAAAGCTGTCGCTGGGCATCAAGCAGCTGGAGGGCGATATCTGGGAGGATTTTTTCCAGCGACAGAAGGTCGGCGACCTGGTCAAAACCAAGGTGGTCCGCATCATGGATTTTGGCGTCTTCGTGGAGATCACCCCTGGAATCGAGGGGATCGTATTTCCCTCCGAGCTGGATGAGAAAAAAATTGAAAACCCGCATGAAGCCTTCTCCGCAGGAGAAGAGCGCCTGGCCAAAATCATGAGGATGAACCCCAAGGAGAGGAAAATATCTCTCAGCTTCAGGCTGGCTCAGCTGGAACTTCAACAGCTGGAGTATCAACAATATATCCAGCGCCAGAATGACAAGCTCACCCTGGGTGATATTTTCAAAGACCAGCTCAAAAAAATCCAGACGACAAAAAAGGCCAAAAAAAAGGAGGACAACAAAGATGATTAAGGCCGATTTAATCAACAAAGTCGCCAAGGAACTGAACATCTCCAAACAAGAAGCTGAAAACGCTGTCAATCTCTTCTTTGAGACCGTCAAGGAAGCGATCCTCAGAGGAGAAGAAATAGAATTGAGAGGCTTCGGAAGCTTCCGTTTTCGTCAAAGAAACTCAAGGGCTGGTCGGAATCCCCGGACAGGGGATCCCGTGCAGGTTCCTCCTAAAAAAGTGCTGTACTTCAAGCCCAGCAAAATCTTGAAGAATATGATCAACGCCAAGTAATGCGGTATCTGTTCACTCCCTGGAGAGAAGAATACGTAAAGAATATATCCAAAATGAGCGAGTGCATATTCTGCCGGGCCCTGAAAATCAAGAACGACCGTGAAGCCTACATTCTCTACAGAAGCGCGAACAATTTCATCGTCCTCAACAAATACCCATACACGCCCGGCCACTTGATGATTGCTCCTTACCGGCATCTCTCCTCCGTTGAAAAGGCAGCGAAGAAGACCACGGATGAGATGGCAGACCTCCTCAAGCTCAGCCTGAAGATACTGAGAACAATCTACCGGCCTCACGGTTTTAACGTCGGCATGAACATCGGGCACAGCGCCGGCGCAGGAGTCGCTGACCATATTCATCTTCACATCATACCGCGCTGGACCGGAGATTCGAACTTCATGCCCTTAATCAGCCAGACCAAGGTGACCATAGAAGACCTAAGGACGACATACGCACAGCTCTATCCTCTTTTCCAGAAGGCAAGGGAAGCCTCAGAAGAAAGGACTGGCGAACTTTCTCCCCCTGTAAAGGGAAGACAGAGAAATCCAAAAGGTCGAGGAAAGAATGAATTTTGAACTGACAGAAGACCAGAAGCTGCTCCAGGAAATGGTCAGGGACTTCGCCCAGAAGGAGATTTTCCCTCAGGCCAGAGCTCTGGAAGAGGGCCGGGTCTTCCCCCGGGAAATCTTGAAAAAAATGGGCGAGCTGGGCATCCTGGGAATGACTCTCCCTTCCGAATACGGCGGCACCCAGACAGATTTTCTCTCCTTTATCCTGTCCCTGGAGGAGATCGGGAAGGCCTCTTCTTCTGTCGCGGTGATCGTCAGCGTGCACTGCTCCCTTTTCTGTTCCACCATCCTCAAATACGGCAGCGAGGAACAGAAAAGGAGATATCTTCCCAGGGCAGCCAAAGGCGAAATCATCGGCGCCTTTTCGCTGACCGAGCCTGGCGCTGGCTCGGATGCCACCAACATGAAGACAAAAGCTGTCCGGCGCGGGGACCATTATCTCCTCAACGGAACAAAAGCCTGGGTCACCAGCGGCAGCGAGGCCGCCGCTTCTGTTCTTTTTGCCACCACCGAAGTTCCGCCTGACCTGCACAAGCTGAGCGCGTTCATCGTCGAAAAGAGCTTCCCCGGTTTCCAGGTTTCGAAGATCGAGGAGAAAATGGGCCTCCATTCTTCCCCGACCACAGAATTCGTCCTCGAAGACTGCCAGGTGCCGGCCGATAACCTCCTGGGCGAGGAGGGAAAGGGAGCGATGATCGCCTTTGACGGACTCGACGGTTCGCGAATCGGCATCGCAGCCCAGGCTGTGGGCCTTGCCGACCGGGCCCTTCGAGAGGCTGCCACCTACGCCCGGCAAAGGGAGGCTTTCGGGC
>CAYZDV010000002.1:0-59227 GCA_964477275.1 uncultured Eubacteriales bacterium | reverse complement strand
GAATCCATGCTCTTTGTCATCCAGCTTGCAGTGTTCACCATGAAGATGTCCATCGAAGAAGCCATCAACGCCTCAACGGCCAACGCCGCATACGCCCTGGGCCGGCAGGAGACAGTCGGAAGCCTCGAGGTCGGAAAAAAGATGGACCTCCTGCTCTGCGAGGCACCCAACTATCCCAGCCTTGTCTACCATCTGGGCGTAAACCCCATCCGCCATGTCATCAAAAATGGAAAACAGGTGGTCAGGGACGGAAAAATAGAGAGAGGAAACTGAATGAAATCTTCATTTGTCTTCTTTCTGACAGCGCTCTTTTTTTTGTTTTTGCCCCTGGCAGATGCGACCGAAGAGATGGCGGAAAAGACAGGAAAAACCTGCGCCGCCTGCCATTTTGACCCGTCCGGAGGAGGAGAGCTGACCAGGGCGGGAAAGGATTACCTCCTGACGCTTTCTGAAAATGCAGAGGAAAAAGAGGCCATTCCGGCAGGCTGGAAAAAGGCTCTGCGGCTCATCGCCGGCTACCTCCATCTCCTCACCGCCATTTTCTGGTTCGGCACCATCCTCTATGTCCATATTGTTCTTAAACCCTCGTATGCAGCCAGCGGCCTTCCCCGCGGTGAGGTGAGGGTCGGCCTGATTTCCCTGGTGGTGATGGCGGTGACCGGAACCATTCTCTCTTTTTTCCGTGTTCCCTCTCTCGCTTTCCTCATCAGCACCCGCTTTGGAATCCTGCTTCTGATCAAGGTTTCACTTTTTCTCATCATGGCCTGTTCGGCACTTTATGTCGTCTTTTTCATCGGCCCCCGCCTCAGAAAAAAGAGAGAGACGCAAATCCAATCAACAGGAGATCTGACCGCGGACGAGCTCCGATCTTTCGACGGGGCCGATGGCCGACCGGCTTATGCGGCCTACAAGGGCACAATTTACGACATGACTCCAAGCCGGCTCTGGCAAAAAGGCGTTCACTTCGGAAGGCACAATGCAGGCATTGACCTGACCGAGATGTTAGACGTCGCTCCTCACGGGGAGGAAAAAATTCTGGCCATGCCCCGGGTGGGGCGGCTGATTCCCGCAGGAGAAAAAAAGGCCAGGCCGCGCCATGAAAAGCTCTTCTATTTCATGGCCTACATGAATCTTGTGCTGGTCCTTCTCATCACCCTCATCGTCGCCCTCTGGCGCTGGCTGTAAGTTGCCGGAGTTTTCTTTCCCGGGAATTCCTGTATTTTCGCTCCTTAACTGCGCGAAGGATAATCCTTCAGAATTTCACGGGCGATTTCAAGGCCGTGGTCGATTCCTTTCCGGATGTTTTCCCTGTTGAATTCGATGGTGTCGCAGATGATGTGATTCGGGAAGTACTCGTAGAACTTGATCAGCCGTTTGCCGGGGACCAATTCGCCCAATCCCTTTTTGAGAAGCATGTTGTAAGTCTTGGCGATTTTGAGGTCGTTCACCAGGACCTCATTGCAAAGCAGGTCGATAGTCCGGAGAGCGACATGAACGATCTTCTTCCCGATCTGCTTTTGGTCGGGAACAACAGGGCTCAGGCAGATCACATGAATCTCATCCACATTGAGAGGGTCATCGATGAGCTGCTTCAAAGGGAGGATGTCTCTCACTCCGCCGTCGACACGGACCTCGTCTCCCACCCGCTGAGTCTGCATGACGAGCGGGATGGAACAGCTGGCCTGGACGGCATCCAGGAAATCTTTCTTCGGCACATCCGAGCTTGAAGTGTAGGTGATTTCCCCGCTCCTGAGGTCGACATATCCCACAACGCCCTTCCTGACAGGCTTGTCCTCAGGCAGCCGATCCAGCTTCTTCCGCATGGTCTTCATGCCGAAGAACCCGTCCGCCTCGCCGAGGCCAATGGTCTGGGTGAGCAGCGTCTTGAACCATTGAGGATCGAGGACATCCTCTTTTTTCCGGATATCGAGGAGCTGGCTTTTCAACAAACCAACGCTTCCATAGCAGAGGGCTGCCGTGCAAAGACTCCCGCTCGAAATCCCATAGACCAGCTCCGGCTCAATGCCCTTGCTTTCCATGGTTTCCAGGACACCGACGGCAAAGCCGATTTTGGCTCCGCCCCCGGAGATACACACACCCACCATCTCAAGTCTCCTTCCTCCCCCCGGGACTAAAAAGGGGGCAGGCCCCTTTTTCACTTTTTCAGCAGCTCTTCCACCCTGGCGGCGGCCAGCTGGCCGATCCGGCGGCAGACCTTGGCGCTTGTTCCCTCTTTGCGAATCTCAGAACAGTGGATGGCGGCCAGGGAGGCCCACCACTTCCAGTACTCCTTGATTGTATTCGTGCACTGCTCCTTGGCTTCCTTCCTCTCCTTTCCCCGCATCCCCGCGGAAAGACCGATGGCCATGTAAGCGGCTGTCAGAAATCCACAGAGGTCCTTATGGCCCATCCCCCCACCAAATCCGCAGGCAATCCAGACAAGCTCGCCGGGTTTCCCTAAAAAATTCAATGAGACCATGAAGAGCGACTCTGCACAGTTGTAGCCTTTCCCGAAATAGTTCTCAAGGTCCCTGGCCATCACCGAGTTTTTGACAATTTCAACCTCCTCTGGCGAAAGCTCCTCCCTGAGCTCCTGGCTCCACGGTGTGAGGCTCGACGAAAAAAGCGCTACATCCCCAAGTCCGACTCCCAGGGCGAGCGCCGATGCAGAGGCAATGAACTCTCTCCTGCGAATGAATAGAGAATTATTTTTTCTCATCTTTCGGCCCTCAAAAAATGTCATTCAAATCCCATCTCCCACTCATGACGGATTTTCCTTTCTTATCTATTCCTTGTTTTTTGCAACGAAGTCAAGAAGAAAAAATCAGGTGAAATCAGGATACCGTCCATCAAAAATACTTATCCAGCATGCGGTACTGGATGGCCTCGCTGAGGTGGACAGCGCTGATTCTTTCCTCGCCGCTGAGGTCGGCAATCGTCCGGGCCACCTTCAGGGCCCTGGAGTAAGCCCTGGCACTGAACCCGAACCGGTTGACGGCCATTTCCAGAAGCTTCTTCCCTTCCTCATCCACCTGGCAGTGCTTTTTGACCTCCTTTGTGCCCATCTGGGCGTTGCAGTAGATTTTCTTCTCCCGGAATCTCTGAAGCTGCCGTTCCCTGGCTTTGCTGACCCTCCTGCGAATGTCCGCTGAATGCTCCCCTTCTTCCCTGGAGACGATGTCCCGGAAATCAACGCGTGGCACTTCGACCTGGATGTCGATGCGGTCGAGCAGCGGCCCGGAGATCCTGGAGTAGTAGCGAAATCTCTGGCCCTCCGGCCAGGAGACGGAAGAGGAGAACGAGGCGTAGGCATCCTCCCAGGGGTTCATGGCCGCAACCAGCATGAAGGAAGACGGGAAGGTGATGGAGATCGAAGCGCGGGAGACAGTGACTCTGCCTTCCTCAACCGGCTGCCGGAGGTCCTCCAGGACTTTCCTTTTGAATTCTGGCAGCTCATCGAGAAAGAGAATGCCGTGGTGAGCCAGGCTCACTTCGCCCGGTCTGGGAATCACTCCGCCCCCGATCAGGCCCGCATCCGAGATGGTGTGATGGGGCGAACGAAAGGGCCGCTCTCCAATTGCCCCTTTATCCTTCAAAAGCCCTGAGACACTGTAGACCTGGGTCACTTCCAGAATTTCCTCAAAGGTCATCGGAGGGAGGATGGTCGGCAACCGTCTGGCGAGCATCGTCTTCCCCGCACCGGGCGGGCCGATCATCAACACGTTGTGCGACCCGGCCGCAGCAACTTCCAGGGCCCGTTTGACATGCTGCTGGCCGCGGATCTCCTGGAAGTCCACTTCATAGACAGGCTTGGGCAAGAGCTCCTGGAGTGAGTAGCGGCAGGGGTGGATGGTTTCATCAGAATTGAGGAGCCGGACGACTTGGACCAGGTTTTCCATTCCGTAGACGTCGAGATCCTGGACCAGGGCTGCCTCTTTCTCGTTCGCCCTGGGGATGGCGATTCCCTGAAATCCCTGTTTCCTGGCAAGGACGGCTGAAGGAAGAATCCCCTTTCCGGATTTAAGGCTCCCATCCAGAGCCAGCTCTCCCAGAAACAGAAAATCCGAGAGCCTCTCTGCCGGGAAAAGGTCCAGATGCGCCATGAGGCCGAGGGCAATGGGCAGGTCAAAAGCCGAGCCCTCCTTGCGCCGGTCAGCGGGAGCGAGGTTGATGGTGATTTTGCGCGACGGAAACTCGTAGCCGCAGTTCTTGAGAGCGGCTCTCACCCGCTCCTTGCTCTCCCTCACCGAGGCGTCGGGAAGGCCGACGGTCACAATGCCGGGAAGTCCGAGGGAGATATCCACTTCCACATCGACAAGATAGGAGTCGATGCCGATGAGCGAGGCGCTGGCGATTTTGTAGAGCATGTCCGGGTCACCTTAAAGACGAAAAGACGTGCCTTGATATATCAAATTGCAAATCAGGGCCATTCTCCGCCCGAACCCCCTTTCTTTTCCCTGCGGTCAGGAATGTCAGGATGAAAGGATGTTTGTCTCGGGGACATCCCCTCTCTCATTGAAAACATGGCGGTGTTCGGTTATTATCCTTTAAAAAAAGGAAGAAACCGAAATGGACTGGAGAAACAAAAAAAGAGTGGGCGTGATCGGCGGCTCGCAGACGGATGAGAGCTTCCTCAAGCTGGCCTATAAAGTCGGCCAGCTGATCGCAGAGAAAGGCGCCATTCTTGTCTGCGGCGGTCTCAGCGGAATCATGGAGGCCGCCTGCAGGGGAACCAGGGAAGCCGGGGGGCTGACCGTGGGCATCCTGCCCGGAAACTTCGCCGGCGATGCAAACCCGCACGTCGACATCCCCATCGCCACCGGGTTGGGTCACACCCGGAACTCGCTGGTGGTGATGAACGCCGATGTCCTGATCGCCATCGACGGACGCTTCGGGACTCTCTGCGAAATTGCTTATGCCGGCATCTATGGCAAAAAAGTCATCGGCCTGGGAGCGTGGGACATCGAGGGCGTCATCAAAACCGACACACCGGAGGAAGCCGTTGCGTTCGCCTTCCAGTAAAAAAGGGGCCTGTCCCCTTTTTTCAAACTTCAAAGCCACGCTCAGTTACGACGGGACCGATTACCACGGTTGGCAGCGCCAGCCGGACAAGAGGACTGTCCAGGGTGTCCTCGAACACTGTCTGGCGCAGATCACGGGCAAGCTCATCCATGTGATCGGGGCTGGCCGGACAGACGCGGGCGTCCATGCCCTGGAGCAAGCGGCAAACTTCAAAGCGACCATCAGCCTGACGGAAGAAGAGCTCGAGCGGGCCTTGAACGCGCTCCTTCCTCCGGATGTCAGGATCGTTTCTCTGGAGAAAACAGCCATTGGCTTCCACGCCAGAAAAATGGCCAGGTCCAAAATCTACCAGTACCGGATCGTCAACTCTCCGCTGATCAGCCCCTTTCTCTTCCGCTACGCCCTCCACCATCCCGGATTTCTCACTGTGAACCGGATGAGGGAGGCGGCTCGCCTTTTCATCCGAAAAGCGGATTTCTCCGCCTTCTCCTCCAACCGCTTCCTTGACCCGGTCCGCAGAGTCACCCGCTCCGAAATACAGAAAAGAGGAGATGAAATCGTCTACACCGTGGAGGCCAACGGTTTCCTGAGATACATGGCCCGCACCATGGTCGGCACGCTGCTCGAAATCGGGAAGGGAAAATTGCCGCCGAATATGATTGAAGACCTCTTCAGGGCGAAAAAGCGCTCGCTGGCCAGCCCGACCGCGCCCGCTAAAGGTCTATGCTTGATCAAGGTCGTTTACTGATGCAGTCGCCAGAAAAATCATTAAATTATCATGTCTGCTCCGGGTAAAGCGAAGGAATCTTCTTCATTCTTCGAGACGCCACTTTTATTACCACGTCATGATGAGCTCACAAACGATGAAAGCCCTGACTGCATCGATGCTTGTGGTCGAGGAGAGCGAAAAAGAAAAATCAGGCTGCGACCTGCCTCACTCCTCGATAGAAAGACGATGATCAGGAAGGGCGGGTGGGTTGGCGGAAATATTTGCCCAGGATAAGGGCATCCTCGCGAGGGTTATTGTAGTAGTTTTGCCTGACCCAGAGAAGCTCGAAACCGAGCTTCTTGTACAATGAGCGGGCTGCGACATTGGAAGGCCGGACCTCCAGCGTGGCCAGCTCCACTCCTGCCCTGGGCATGAAATCCAGCACCTGGCGCATGACCGCCTCAGCCACGCCCATCCGCCTGAAATCCGGGTGAATGGCGATATTGTTGATCTGGGCCCTGTCCTTCACGACCCAGAAAATGATGTAGCCGATGACCCTTTGCTGGTACTTATGGTCGATGGTGTAGGGAAAAGAGATGGCAGCGTTCTGGATCTCTCCCCTGAAGGTCATCTCTCGCCAGGGATTGGGGTAGGAGAGGTTCTCGATTTCCAGGACAGCGGACAGGTCTCTTTCTTCCATCCGCCTCAGGGTGAAGAAATCGGGAAGAATCTTGGCCTTCTTAATCATTCTTCTCCGCCTGCGATTTTCGAAAATAGAGGGGCTCCAGTTGATGCGCGCTCAGACCCTTTTTCTTCACCAGAAGCGCGTAGCCGAGCAAGCCCACCTCATGAGCAATGAAGGGCGAGCGGGGAGAAAACCTGGCCCTGTCCTGGAAATAGGAGACAATTTTCTCCCTGTAAGCCTCGCCGCCGTTTCCGATGAAGAAAATGATCCGGTGGGCAGGAAGGAGGGAAAGGAACTGGTCGGGCTTGTAGGCGCCCTGGCGAACCACCTCCCTTAACTCTCCTCGTCCTGTTTCAAAAAGGGCAGCGAAAATTTCCCCTTTTTTCGCATCCAGCAGGGGGCAGATGAGACGGCCCCGGGGATGGCTCAACTTCAAGGCCAGGGCCTTCAGGGTGGAGACCGGGGCCACCGGCTTTCCCGAAGCATAGGCAAAAGATTTGACGGTGCTCAACCCGATGCGGATTCCGGTGAAGGAACCCGGACCCACGGCAAGGGCATAGCCTTCCATCTCCTCGATGGTCAGACCGTGAGCCCTGAGGAGGAAGTCCACGGCCGGAAGAAGGCGCTCCGAAAAGGTTACGGAGGATTCGATGTTGACTTCGCCGAGGAGCTCTGTTCCCTTCAGAAGGGCGACTGACCCGGAAAAAGTGGTCGTGTCCACGGCCAGAAAAATCATCCTTTCTCCTCTACTTCTGGATTTTTCTTCCGTAATGGAAAAGTCCGCCGGCCTCGAAGATCTCGAGCTGAATAGAACTCATCGGCATCACCGGAAAAGAGAAATTCCGGCTGACGTTCAGGCCTTTGCCGGAGCGGAGATCGACTCGAACATCATCGCCGTTCCGAAAGCGCTTGTCTGCAACCAGTTCCTCAAGGCCAACGCATCTGAGAACGGGCAGGCCGGAGTTGACGGCGTTCCGGAAATATATGGCTCCAAAAGAAGGCGCCAGGATCAGGCCGATGCTCAGGGAACGAAAACAGTCCACGGCCTGCTGGCGGGAGGACCCGCCTCCAAAATTCCGGCCGGCAGCGAGAACGTCGCCTGGCCGGGCCTTGCGGGGGAAATCCTCCCATCCCTTCAGGTTGCCCAGAGCATACTGGCCCATCTCAGCGATGTCGGTAATATGAAGGAAGGCATTGTGGTAGATCTGGTCGGTATCGACATCCTCGATCAGACGGCCGTCTTCGCCGGCCAGCACCCAGATCCTTCCCGAAATGCGCGATTCTTTCATCCTGTCTCTATTGTTTATTTGGTTAAATTCCGGCGCGAATTCATTGACATCCTGAAAAGGAACTTCCTCTCATTTTGTCCCACCGCTTTGGAACAACCCCATTATACATCATCTCTCTCTACATCTTGGGGACTGGCGATGTGACCAGCCAGACAGGACGCAGCCACCACCGCGGGACTGGCCAGATAGGTCATTCCCTTTCCCTGCTTGCCGGCAAAATTCCGGTTGCCGGTGCTGATTTGAACCTCACCCTCGCCCGTCAGGCCGATATGGCCCTCGGCACAGCCGGCGCAGCCCGGGTTTCCGATCACCGCGCCGCTGCGGAAAAGGTCCTCCAGGATGCCCTTCTCCAGGATTTCCCGGTAAACCCGCCGGGTGGCCGGGACAACCTTGAGCGTCACCCCATCCTTGATTTTCTTCCCTTTGAGGATGCGGGCGGCGAGGGCCAGGTCTTCGCTGCGGCCGTTGGTGCAGGAGCCGATGAATCCCGTGTCGATTTTGATTTTCTTGAGCCCGGAAACATCCTCCACCTTATCCGGAGAAAAGGGCACGGCCACCTGAGGGCCGAGCCCGCTCACATCGACCTCCAGGAGTTCCGAATAGGCGCAGTCGGAATCGGCCACAGGATGGAGAAACTTCTCTGCCCACAGGATTTCCATGTCGGAGAGAAAAGACCTGCTGCTCTCGGGAATGAAACCGGCGATGCCGGCCATCTCTGTGACCATGCTGCAGAGAGTGATCCGGCCGGAAAGCGTGAGCTCCCTCACTGCCTCGCCGTAGAACTCGACGGCCTTCAGGGCCGCCACCTTCGTCCCCAGCAGCTTCAGGAGGTAAAGGGTGAGGTCTTTGGCCGTTGCTGCGGGGCCGGTACGGCCTTTCACGTTGACCCGGATGGTCCGGGGAACCTCAAACCAGGTCTTTCCTGTCCTGAAAGCAAAGGCGATGTCCACATCGCCCATCCCCTGGCCGAACGAACCCACTGCGCCGAGGATGTTGAGGTGGCTGTCGGTCCCGACAACGGTCGTCCCCGGCCTGGCCAGGCCTTCCTCGATCAGGACATGGGAGCCGATTCCGTTTTCCACATCAAAGACCCTGACTTCCTGTTTTCTGGCAAACTGCCGGCAGATTTGCTGGCCCGAGGCGTATTTGAGCATGCAGGCCGGGACGCAGAGGTCAAAGGTGAAGAAGGTCTTCTTCCTGTCAGCAACCGGCAGGTCATCATATTCCCTTTCATAGTGCTTGACCACGTTGGGGCCGCCGAAGTCCCGGGCCGTGCGAAGGTCAATGTCCATCCAGACGATCTTTCCCGGCCGGACCTCTTCCCGGCTGTGCTCCTGGATGATTTTCTCGATGATTGTCTTGCCCATCTGATATTTTTTTTATAGCTTTGAGGCGACTTCGCGGGCCACATCGAGCGTGGTGGCGCCGCCGCCCATGTCGTAGGTCCGGACCTTTCCCTCCTGGATGACCCGGGCGACAGCCTCTTCCAGGCGGCGCGCCTTCTCCTCTTCTCCCAGCCATTCCAGCATCATCTTGGCGGCCAGGAGCATCGCTGTCGGGTTCACCTTGTAGAGGCCGGTATACTTGGGAGCCGAGCCGTGGGTCGGCTCAAAGACCGCATACGCGTCGCCGATATTGCCGCTGCAGGCAAAGCCGAGTCCGCCGACCAGCTGGGCGGCGAGGTCGGAAATGATGTCGCCAAAGAGGTTTTCAGCCACCAGGACATCGTAGTCCTGCGGATTCTTGACCAGCCACATGGCCATGGCATCGACGTTGGCCTCCCGGAATTCCACATCCGGGAACTCTCTGGCAATATCTCTGGCGATATCGAGGATGAACCCCCCTGTCTCGCGAAGCACATTTGGCTTCTCCACCAGGGTCACGGAGCGGCGCTTCCGCTTTTGTGCGTATTCGAAGGCTCGCCTGACAATTCTCTGGCAGGCTTTCCGGGTCATGATCCTGGTTGAGAGGGCGACCTCCTCAGCGGGAATATCCCTGAACCTGGCCATCTTGGGATGGATGAGCAGCCCCTGACGCACTTCTTCGGGAAGTGGATGGAATTCCACGCCCGCGTACATCCCCTCGGTGTTCTCCCGGAAGATGACGAGGTCGATATCATCGCGGTAATTGAGCGAGTTGCCGGGATAGGCTTTGCAGGGCCGGAGGTTGGTGTAGAGGTCGAATTCCTGACGCAGGCGGACGATGGGGCTGAAATAGGAATATCCCTTGTTCCTCAACCCCGGGTCGAGCTCTCTGAGGGCATCCTCCTTGGGCTTGGAGGTGATGGCTGCGAACAGGCAGACATCGGTCTCCTTGAGCATTTTGACCGTCCGATCGGGAAGGGGATTTCCTTCCCGGCACCAGAACTCCCATCCGATATCACCCTGAACGTATTCCGCATCGAGCTTGAGTGTCTCCAGCACGATCATGGCTGCTTCCATGACATCCTTTCCCACGCCATCTCCGGGGAGCACGGCAATTCTGTACCTTTTCATGGACACCTCCTCCGCGCCTTCTTCAATTTTTTCATGGTGTAGGGAATGAGGCCTCCCTCCTCCAGAATGCCCAGGACCGAATCGGGGAAAGGGTTGAAGGGAAACAGTCCTTTTTCTGTTTTGATCTCGCCCCGGGCAAAATCGATGGCAATTTCCTCTCCGTTTTCGATCTTCTCGGCCGCCTCCTCGGACTGGAGGGCCGGAAGCCCCTGGTTGATGGCGTTGCGGTAGAAAATCCGGGCAAAGGATTTGGCCACAACAGCCTGGATGCCGGAAGTCCTGAGGCAGGTGGCTGCCTGCTCCCGCGAGCTTCCGCAGCCGAAGTTGCGGCCCGCGACAACGACATCGCCGGCCCTGACGTTCCGGCTGAAATCCGGGTCCAGGTCTTCCAGCGCATGCCGGGCCATCTCCGCCGGTTCGAGCACCGAGTATGTGTATTTGCCCGGGAAGATGACATCTGTGTTGACATTATCGCCGTATTTCCAGACTCTTCCTTTCTTCATGAATATTTCCTCGGGTCGGTGATTTTTCCCTCCAGGGCCGAGGCCGCCACTGTCGCCGGTGAGGCCAGGTAGATCTCCGCATCCCGGCTTCCCATCCGGCCGCGGAAATTCCGGTTGGCTGTGCTCAGGGCCACCTCGCCGGGAGCCAGAATTCCCTGGTGCGCCCCGAGACAGGGTCCGCAGCCCGGGTTGAGGATAAGACAGCCTGCAGCAGCCAGGGCTTCAATGACTCCTTTCCGCAGAGCCATCAGGTATTCCTGCCGGGAGGCCGGAATGACCAGAACCCTCACTCCGGAGCGGACGGCCTTACCCCCGAGGATTCTGGCCGCCGCCTCCAGATCCTCGAGCCGGCCGTTGGTGCAGGTGCCGAGCAGTGCCTGATCAAACTCCGTTCCCTCGACTTCGGAGACCGGCCGGACATTGTCCACGCTGTGAGGGCAGGCCACCTGCGGCTCCAGAGAAGAGACATCGTAATGGAGCGTTTGTTCATATGTGGCATCCGGGTCGGAGACGACCACCTCAAACTCATCCTGAGCCCGTCCCCGGAGCCAGCGGAGAAGCTTTTGGTCCGGCTCGCAGTAGCCGTTCTTGGCGCCCATCTCGGCACTCATGTTGCAGAGCACCATCCGGGAAGCCAGACTTAACTGCTTCACCACATCACCGCCAAACTCCACAGCCATGTAGTTGGCTCTGTCTGCACCCTGGTCGCCGATGACCCTGAGAATAATGTCCTTGGCATAGACTCCCGGAGGAAGCCGGCCTTCGATGACCACTCTCAGCGTCTCCGGAACCTTCAACCAGGTCTCATCGGTGGCCCAGAGAGCGGCCACTTCCGAGCGGCCGATGCCGGCTGAGAAGGCGCCAAACGCGCCATAGGTCGTGGTATGGGAGTCAGCACCCAGGATCAGTTTCCCGGGCAGGGCAAATCCATTCTCTGGGAAAACCTGGTGGCAGATTCCGTGGCTGACATCGAAGAAGTGGGAGAGTTCCTGCACCTTGACGAACTCCCGGATCATCTTGTGGTTCAGGGCGTATTTTTCGGTGGAGGCAGGGACCACGTGGTCGAGGATGATGACCAGCTTCCGGGGGCAGCTCACTCTCTCCACGCCCAGCTTCTGGAATTCCTGGATGATAGCCGCGGAATTATCATGGGAGAGAATGAAATCCGGGGAGGCCGTGATGACCTCACCGGCTCGAACCTCGCGGCCAGCCTTGCGGCCGAGGATCTTCTCCGAGAACGTCTTGCCCAAGCATCCCTCCTTTAGAGTCTAAAGCTTCAGGGCCTCGAAATTGACGAAATCCGCATGGTTGACGATCACCGCTTCCACCGTCGCCCGGGCTCCGTCGCCTTCCTTGGAATGAGCGGCGATGATGTGGACCACCTCAGGCGGAAGCCCGTGCCGGGAGGCAAAGGCAGCGCCGGAAATCGGATGACGGAGAAGCTTTCCCTCCCCGCTCTTGAGGAATTTCTCCTTCACTTTCCTGTACTCGAACAGCTTTCCCACATCGTGAAGAAGGGCGCCGGAGAGAAGATAATCCCGGTTGATGTCAATTCTCTCCTCGTACATCTCCTTTAACACGCGGTGGATCTCCAGCGAACAGAGGGTGACCGCCCGGGTGTGCTCGATGATGTTCACCCCTGTCCCTTCGATGAGCAAAGTGAACGGCATGCGCTGGAGGTCATCTGCGGTCCATCCGCCTTTTTTGATGGCTTCGACCCAGACAGTGATCGTTTTTTCCTTGAGCTCGGCGTCCCCGATGATCCGCAGCTCGGGCATTAAAGAGAGAATCTCGTCTCTTCTCATTTGACTTCCCTTTCCGGCGGGCCGTCATACGCGTAGTCCTCAGGATGAATTTTTCTCATCGGCCTCATCCGGATTTTTTCCTCATGGATATGGGCCACCAGGCCCGGCACCCGGGCGATGATGAAGAAGGCGTTGCCAACCTCGGAAGGCAGGCCGAGGTCGCAGAGCAGGGCAGCGATGGCGCCGTCCACGTTAATGGGAAGGGGTTTGCCGGCCTGTCTCTCCAGCACCTTTTCCACAGCCCGGGCAATGCGGACATGCGTTCCGGCCAGACCCAGTTCCTCAGCCATATCGAAGAGCTTCTGGGTCCTGGGGTCCCTGGTGTGGATGCGGTGGCCGAAACCAGACGCCCGCTTTTTTTCTGCCTTCATCTCTTCCAGGACCTCAGCTGCGACGTCATCCAGCGGAGCCTTTCTCTCTTCCATCCGGCCAGCGATGTCGAGGAAAAGGCGCATCCCCTCCTCGATCGCTCCTCCGTGGTAGCGGGAAATGGCCAGCACACCGGCGGCGATGGCGGCGTTCAGCTCAGCGCCGGTCGAGGCCACGGTCCGGGCGGTCAGCACCGAAGGAGGGCTGGCGCCGTGGTCGATGGAAGAGACGAAAATGGCATCGATGAGCTTCCCCACCTCAGTCGACGGGAACTCCCCTTTCAGGACAAGGTAGATGGCCTGAGCAAAGGAGACCTTTCCCATCAATCTGTCGATGGGATATCCTCTCAGGCAGATTTTATTCGGCTGGACGTCGGTGATGGCTGTTTTCCAGTGAAGCTCGCTCATCTCGTTCCTCCCTTTTTCCCCTTCAGGCGGCTGATAATTCCCGGGATGTCGGCGACCGATTCGGCCAGATGGACGCCCGCCTCTCTCAGCCGCTCGACTTTGCTTTCATAGGATCCCCGGCTGCCCTCGACGATAGCCCCGGCATGGGAGAAGCGGGTTCCAGACTTGGCCGCTTTTCCGCCGATATAGGCCACCAGGGGCTTGGTGAAATTCCCTGCCTCAATGAGGTCGGCCACGCGCTCTTCCTGGCTGGTGCCGATTTCCCCGAACATCACCGCCAGCCGCGTCTCCTCATCCTGCTCGAAGAGCTCCATGACTTCGGGATGGGAAAGGCCGACCACCGCGTCCCCGCCGACATGGATGATGGTGCTCTGGCCGAAGCCGGCCGTGGTCATGTAATACGAGATCGCAGAGGTCATGCCGCCGCTTCTCGAGCTGACTCCGACATCGCCCGGACAAAACCATTCCCTGGCCCGCTCGGCCCGGCCGCCAATCATGCCCAGCACCGCTTTTCCCGGGCTGACCAGGCCGAGGGTATTGGGCCCGACAAAACAGGCTCCTTTCTCCCGAGCCAGGCGGGCAATCTCCAGGACATCATAGATGGGCACCCGGTCGGGGACGAGGACCAGGAGTTTCACTCCCGCCTCGATCGCCTCCAGGGCCGCGTCCTTGACCAGGAAGGCGGGGACAAAGATGACGCTCGCATCGAGCGGCCCCGTCTCCTCGAAGGCTTCTTCCACCGAGTCGAAGACAGGAATGCCATACACCTCTTCTCCGCCTTTTCCAGGAGTCACCCCGGCCACCACCTGTGTTCCGTAGTCCTTCATCAGACTGGTGCGCGCCATGCCCTCGCGGCCGGTTATCCCCTGGACGACCACCCGGGATTTCTCGTTGACCAGTATCGCCATTTAATCCTCTGTTCCTGTCATCGGCCAAAAAAGAAATTCATTCTGAATTCTGCCTGGCGATGATGTTGTCCCTGTACTCCTTCAGTCCGGTAATGGGGAGATGGATGACGATGGCATCCTGCTCGTGAAACCGGCAGAAGATTTCACAGGCCAGGCATTCGGTGCACCGGCCCTTCCTGGCTTCCTCAGTGGAGACCGCCAGCACAGGCTTTCCCTCCATAAGCTTCAGGATCTGCGGTGCGCAGGCTTCGATGCATCCTCTGGATCTGCAGCTCGGGCACCGGCGGTGGTCGATGAAAAGCCTTCCGGTCAGCGTCTCGAACGCATAGGCATCCGGAGAAACTTCAGGGTCGACGAGAGGTCTGACCTTGTGGGGAACAATTTTTCCCTGCCCGGTCAGCTCCTCCAGCCGGCGGGCGCAGAACTCCGGCGAGTCATCCCGGCCGTATCCTTCCACCCGGGCCGGAATGTCTTTGAGGTAAGCGGCCAGAATCTCCATCGCCTTTTCCTCGAAATTCCCGCCGAGCCGGATGACGGCCGGAATCCCGAGGTTCTCCTCGTGGAAAGCCTTGACCAAGCCCCGGGCGGAGTGGTACTGTTCCTGGCTGGCCACGCCTGAGCCTGAGGCAAAATAGCCGATGATGTTCGGCTGGGAGAGGATGATCCTGGCCGCCCGGTAGACCTTGCTCGCCGAAGGATTTCCGCTGGTGTCACAGTAATCGGCCAGCTTGAACCCTCTGGCCAGCAGGGCATCCATGGACATCATCGACCCGCCGCCGCCGGCGCCGTGAAACCCGATGAATTTTTCCCCGGGAGGGACCTCATCGACCATCTGCAGGAAATAGAATGTTCCCCGGTGGTCCTTTTCCTCAACCCGGTAGGCGATTTTCTCCAGCTCGCTCGGCGGCCGGTCGAACTCCCTGGCCACTTCTATTCCCAGCTCCGGATGGCGGAAGACCGCATAGTCATCGATGGCCAGATGGCAGTCAGCGGCATACACCGTGCCATCTTCGGTGACCGCCAGCGGGTTGATCTCCGCTGAGCGGGCGTCCCAGAGGCGGCCAACCGCATACAGTCTGGTCAGGACATCGGCCAGGGAAAGAAGATGCCGGCCCCGGATTCCGGCTCGCCGGAGAAGGTTTCGGGCCTCAAAATCCCTTAACCCGGTCAAGACATCGACCGGCGTCCGAACCACCTTTTCCGGGTGACGGCGGGCGATGTCCTCGATTCCGGTCCCTCCGGCAGAGCTGAAAATGACGACAGGGCACTTCCGGGCATCGTCGATGACCAATCCGGCAAAATACTCGGACTGGATGGCGAGTTTTTCCTCGACGAGAACCCTGTCGATGACGAAATGGCCGGCAATCATCCCCAGCATCCGGCCGGCGGCCTGTTCCGCTTCACGGGGTGATTCGGCAAACTGGATCCCGCCCATGCCAGCTCTTCCGGTCAACCAGACCTGGATCTTGAGGACTACCGGCCTGGCCAGCTTCTCCGCGATCCGGCGCGCCTCCTGAGGAGAGGAAGCCACCTCTCCCTCGGGAACACGAATCCCCGCGTCCTTCAGCAGCTCCTTGCTCTGGTACTCGTAGAGTCTGGCCACTCCGGCTCTCCTTTCGTTTCCCTATTATTCAGAGAGGATGAATTTTTGTCAATGCACGGAAATGCTTTTGTAGAGGGCACGTTGCATTTTTTTGAAAACCCTCTTCGCGGGCTTCCGCACCTCCGGTCTTTCACTTTATTCAGAGAAATGAATTTCGTCAGTGTGCGGAAAAGACGTTCATCGTCTGACAGATCTACTGGTGTGCGTGAATTTATACACAATGATTTTATCCATCATACTCAACAAAAACGAAAGTATTTTCAATTTTTTCATTCTCTAAACGACTAATCATCTCTGGAGGGGAAGAGAATGCAACTCTATATATACATAAAATTTTATAATATTTTTCCCCGGATATTCTATTCCGTTCAATATCCTTCATTTGTTTCTCACATTGGCCAGAACCATAAACTTCCTATTGCTTTTTCTGCAAGCAAATCCCGGCCTGTTCCACCCATGGCCGCGAATGGACTTTATCCCAGTAACATGAAAAATGAATGATGTAGGAAAAACTGGCCTTCTCAAAGAGCTAACGAAAAAGCCCTGTCTCCAGAGGAGACCCAAGCAGTGACCAGACTCAATCGGAAAAATACGTTATCTGGAAGCGAAGTGTCGTCGTCACAAAAGAGGGAGCTCTGATGAAAAAACACATTCTCATCGTCGAAGACGAGCGCATCGTCGCCGAAGACATCAAGATGAGCCTGGAGAGGCTCGGCCACCAGGTCTGCGGAACAGCCCATTCCGGGGAGGAAGCCATTTCAAAGGCTCAGAAGACGCAGCCTGACCTGGTGCTGATGGACATCGTCCTTCAAGGGAAGATGGATGGCGTGGAGGTCGCCCAGAGAATTCGCTCGCTCCTCGATGCTCCCATCATCTACCTGACCGCTTATTCCGACCATAAGACTCTGGAACGAGCCAAAGTGACAGAACCCTTTGGCTACATCATCAAGCCCTTCGACGACAGAGAGTTGCACTCCATTATAGAAATCGCCCTCTACAAGCACAGAATAGAGAAGAAGTTAAGAGAAAGCGAGGAATGGCTTTCCACCACGCTCAACAGCATCGGCGATGCGGTCATCGCCACCGACAGAAAGGGAAACATCATCTTCATGAACCCCGCAGCAGAAAATTTAACCGGATGGACGCAGGATGAGGCTGAGGGCATGCCTTTGAAAGAGGTGTTCGTGATCACGAATGAAGAAACAGGCGAGCCGATTGAGGACTCCGCATCAAAGCTGCTCGGCGATGGAATTTCTCGCGAACCGACGAATCAAGCAACGCTTGTGACCAAAAACAAAAGGAAAATTCCCATCATTCACAACTGCGCTCCGATCATCCTGGAAAAACGAGGGATTTCCGGTGCGGTGCTGGTGTTTCAGGATATGTCAGAACGAAAGAAAACAATGGATGAGCTCAAAAACGCCTATGAGGACCTGAAGAAAACGCAGCACGAACTCATCCAGTCCGAAAAGCTGGCAGCTCTGGGAAGATTTTCCGCCGGAGTGGCCCATGAGATCAAAAATCCCCTCGGAATCATCCTGAGCGGGGCAGAATTTCTGGAAATGAAACTTTCCCATCTCGATGAAGATGTGAAAACCGCCATAAAAAAGATGAAAGACTCGGTCACCAGAGCCAACGCAATCGTTCAGGATTTATTAAAGTTTGCCAGACCTTCGTCCGGGGCAACACCTGAAAGGATCAGGCCGCAAGATTTGATAGATGAAGCTCTTTCTCTTTTGAAATTCAGGATTCCTTTAAAAAACATCAAAATCAAGGCCGAGGCCGAAGCAGAAGACATCTCTGTTGATGTGGACAGGAATCAGATGCTCCAGGTTCTCTTAAACCTCCTGATGAATGCCATCGACGCCATGCCAAAAGGCGGAAGGATTTCGGTGAAAACATACAAATTGAATCGTCCCCCTTCTTGCCCGGACAGCGCGCTCTGTATCATCGAAGTCAAGGATACGGGAGAGGGAATTCCGGAAGAGAACCTGCCGAAAATCTTCGAACCATTTTTTTCCACAAAAAGGGATAAAAAAGGAACGGGCCTCGGTTTGTTCATGACAAAGATGATCGTCGACAATCATAAGGGCTCTTTGGAAATCGAAAGCCGGCCAGGAGCAGGGACGACTGTTAGAGTCGCTCTGCCCCTGGCGCGATCGACAGGAGGAACCATAAATGAGAAAGAAAATCCTGATTATCGATGACGAAGAGGATTTCGCCTATTTCCTGAAAACAAACCTGGAGCTCACCACCAACAGCGTGGTCATCACGTCAAACAGAGGGAAAAAAGGAATAAGAACCGCCCTCAAAGAGAAACCGGACCTGATTATCCTCGACATCATGATGCCCGGCCTCGACGGGTTTGAAGTGTTGAAAAAGCTGAAGGAGAACGAAAAAACATACCATATTCCCGTGATCATGCTCACCGCGAAAAACGGAGACGAATCCAAGATCAAGGCCGCAGGAATGTACTGCGAGGATTATCTCGTCAAGCCTGTTGAAACAGGGATTCTCAGGTCCAAAATTTCCAGTATTCTCCAGATAAAAAATGGAACGAGGTAGCGTTTTTCGGCTCAATTGGGAATTCTTTAATCCCCATCTCGCCAGAGAGGTATCTCAGCATGAATAAAACCCGGATTTTGATCGTCGAGGATGAACGCATCGTGTCCGAGGACCTCCGGTTGTGCCTCGCAAAACTGGGCTATGAGGTTTGTGGGATCGCCTCCTCCGGGGAAGATGCGGTCCGAAAAGCGGAAAAAACGCTTCCCGACCTGGTATTGATGGACATCGTCCTGAGCGGCAAAATGGACGGCATCGAGGCCGCTGAGGCCATCCAGAGCCGCTTCAACACTCCCATCGTTTATCTCACGGCCTATAGCGATAAAAAAACCCTGGAACGGGCGAAGGTCACAGAGCCGCTCGGCTATATCATCAAGCCCTTCCAGGACAGGGACATTCACACCGCCATCGAGATCGCTCTCTACAAGCATGAGATGGAGGAGAAACTCAAAGAAAGCGAAGAGAAATACCGGAGCCTGGCTGAGAACGCATACGACGCCATCTACATCAGCACCCTGAACGGCTTCCAGTATGTCAACCCGGCCTTTGAAAGGCTCACCGGCCTGAGAAAGGAAGAATTGTGCAACGCCGAATTCAATTTCTGGAATATTGTCCACCCGGAAGACATCCCGCTGCTCATGGAAAGGGAAAAGGCCAAACAGAAGGGAGAGACAATCCCTCACGGGAGCGAGTTCCGTATCATCTCCAGGGACAAAGGAATCCGGATCATCGAGGCCAATACCGTCACCATTGGAAATCATAAAAATGTGAAAGAAATCGGAATCATAAGGGATGTCACCCAACGCAGGCGGGCAGAGGAAAAACTCAAAAACACCCTGGAGAGGTTGCGGAAAACATTCGAGGAGACGATCAACGCCCTGGTCTCTGCCCTGGAGATCAGAGACCCTTACACAGTCGGCCATCAAAGGAGAGTGACCAGCCTGGCCTATGCCATCGCCCGGGAGATGGGCCTTCCCGAAGAGCAGATTGAAGGGCTGCGCTATGCCAGCCTGATCCATGATGTGGGAAAGATCAACATCCCGGTCGAGATTCTCATCAAACCCGCCCTCCTCTCAGAGATTGAATTCCAAATGATCAAGATGCACCCTCTGGTGGGACACAATATTTTGAAATCCGTCGACTTTCCCTATCCGGTGGCCCAGATTGTCTACCAGCACCATGAGAGAATCAACGGTTCAGGGTATCCTCAGGGCCTGCCGGGCGATAAAATACTCCTGGAGGCCAAGATTCTCGCCGTCGCTGATGTGGTCGAGGCCATGTCCTCCCCCCGTCCTTACCGACCGGCCCTCGGACTCACAATCAGCCTGAGTGAAATCAACAAGAATAAAAACATTCTTTACGACCCGACCGTCGTTCATATTTGCACCCGGCTCTTTCAAACAAAAAAATTCGCTTTCCAGGTGCCCTGAAATTCAAAATGCAAAGAACGGGAATGCACGAGTTTCCGATGAATGGATAAGCAGGTCCAGCAGAAGGGTCCCCTGGAGGTGGAGAGAAAAAAGCCTGCGGAGAGTGGAAGATGAAAGATGAGAAAAAATCCAAAGAAGAGCTCATTGCTGAATTGACCGGGCTCCGTCAGCGCGTAAAAGAGATGGAGGTCGCCAATATCTACGGCTTCCATGATGAACAGCTCATCAAAGAGCCGGAACGAAAGTTCAGGCTGTTTGTGGAATCCTCCGCCGACATGATGTTTATCGTCGACCTGACGGGCAACTTTCTGTTCGTGAACAGGGCTCTGGTCGAAACGCTCGGCTATCCGGAAAACATCATCAAGCAGATGAACGGTTTTGACCTCGTTCATCCGGAAGACCTGGCGAGGGTAAAAAAGCGATTTTCTCGATTGACGGCGGGCCGGAAAGTGGACAATATGGAATACAGGTATAGAAGGAGGAATGGATCCTACCTCCATATTCTCAATAACGCCGCACCCATATTCGACTCCGAAGGTCGGGTGGTGGCAGCTCTGGGGGTTGCGCGAGATATCACGGACCGGAAAAAAATGGAAGAGGCGCTCCGGCAAGCCCGCAATGAGCTGGAACAGAGAGTGGAGAAGCGGACCGCCGAGCTTCTGACCCTCAACCGCATCCTGAGAGCAGAAATCCAGCAGCGGAAACGCATTGAGAAGGAGCTGAGAAAAAGCGAGAGAAAATACCGGGAGCAGGTCGAACAATCGCTCCAGGGGATTGTCATCCTCAAGGATTTCCGCATCGTGTTTGCCAATGCCGCAATGGCCAAAATTTCAGGCTTCACGATCGATGAGCTGCTGTCTCTTTCGCCTGAAAAAGTCAAAAGCCTCGTTCACCCGGAAGATCAGGAGCTGGTCTGGGGACGCATGAAGGCCAGGCTGGAAGGGAAAAAAGTCCCGCCTCACTACGAGTTCCGCTTCTTCCGTAAGGACGGCGAGGTGATGTGGATGGAGATGTTCGCCAGCCGCATCACATTCCTGAACAGGCCCGCTATCCAGGCCGCCTTGATCGATATCACGGAAATGAAACGAGCCGAGCAAGAACTGCACGCCAGTGAAGTCCACCTCAATCAGCTCTTCGAGAATGTCCAGGAGGCCATTGTCCTGACAGATAATCAGGGCAGAATCCAGAGGATAAACAAAGAATTTATGAAGCTGTTCGGCTTCACCCCGGAAGAGGCTGCCGGCCAGAACGTGGACGAACTGATCGTTCCTGCAAACCTTAAGGAAAATGCCTGTTCCATCACAAAAAATGTGGTCAAAGGAGAGAATCTCTCCTTTGAGGCTGTGCGTCAGAAAAAGGACGGAACACCCATCGATGTTCATGTTCTGGCCGCACCCATCGTGATTGGCGGTGCGCAGGTTGCCAGCTACGGCATCTACCGCGACATCACCGATATCAAACGCACGGAGGAACAGATCAAAGCTTCCCTCAGGGAAAAAGAAACGCTCCTTCAGGAAATCCATCACCGGGTCAAAAACAACATGCAAATCATCTCCAGCCTTCACAGCCTTCAGGCCCAGCAAATCAAGAATAAAAAGATACTGGAGACATTCAAAACGACACAGGACCGCATCAAATCCATGGCGCTCATCCACGAAAGGCTCTATCGGTCCAGGGACCTGGCCAGCGTCGATTTTGCGGAATACGTGGAGAGCCTGACCGCTTACCTCTTCAGCTCATACGGAATCAGCCCGCAAAAAATCCGCGTGGACATCGACATCAAGGATGTCTCTCTGGACATCAACACGGCTGTTCCCTGCGGCCTGATCATCAACGAGCTGGTCACCAACTCCCTGAA
Source organism: uncultured Eubacteriales bacterium (assembly GCA_964477275.1). Taxonomy (GTDB): domain Bacteria; phylum Acidobacteriota; class Aminicenantia; order Aminicenantales; family Aminicenantaceae; genus CAYZDV01. The sequence continues at coordinate 37,582 of CAYZDV010000002.1, read as the reverse complement.
ATATGCTTTCCCGGACCGGCAAAAAGGGGAAATCCGCATCGCCGCACGTCCCATAAATAACACCGAAATTGAACTGACCGTCAGCGACAATGGCGTCGGCATTCCCCGGAATGTGGACATTCAGAAGGCGGATTCCCTGGGGCTTCACCTGGTGTGCCTCCTCGCCAAAGAGCAGCTTCACGGCCAAATCCAGGTTGAGAGAACAAAAGGAACCTGCTTTCGTATCCGGATGCGGATGAAAAATGAATCAAAGGCAAACACCGGGCCTCGAGGTCGAAAACCCCGGAGCCGAGGAGACCGAAATGAGCCCGGATAGGCCTGGAGACAGCATTGAGGGAACAGCCCGCTTCTGAAATGAAAACCACGATCTCGTTCTTATGGATATTGTTCTGAATTGTTTTCAGGGTATAATAGGGAGTCTGAGATGGGAGACAAAAAGAAAACGGGAAGTGGACTCCCGGCTGACATGAAAAATTCGCCGGGCAGGAATCCCGGATCCATGGCTCCAGGAAATGAAGATGAGGAAAAAAAGGACGGATTTTCGGTGCCTGAAGACACTTACCGGGATCTGGTCGAGAACGCCAGTATCGCCATTTTGATCGACGACAAGGAAGGAAATATCGTCTACGCCAACCAGAAGGCCGCAGAGCTGTACGGATATCCTCCTGAGCAAATGAGACACCAGGCAATCGAGACGCTCGTCCACCCTGACGATGTGGAGATGGTCACCGGATTTCATAGAAACCGCCTCAAAGGGAAGGCCGTTCCCGCAACCTATGTCTTCAGGGGCCTCAAGAAAGACGGCTCTGTCCGGCATCTCGAAGTCATGGTCTCTCCGATCCTCAAAGGAAAGGTGGCGGTGGGAAGTCGAATCTATGTCGAAGACATCACCGAACGCAGGCAGACGGAAGAAGCGCTGAGAAACTCTGAAGAGAGGTTCAGAATCCTGTTTGAATACGCTCCTGATGGATATTATCTCAACGACGTAAAAGGAAGATTTATAGATGGAAACAGGGCTGCTGAACAGCTCACCGGGTATAAAAAAGATGAACTCGTCGGAAAGAGCTTTTTAAAGCTGCATCTTCTCTCTCCGAAAGATATTCCGAGGGCAGCGCGCCTTCTCGTCAAAAATGCTATGCGGAAGCCCACGGGTCCGGACGAATTTGTCTTGAACAGAAAAAACGGCACTCGAGTGGCGGTGGAAATCCGAACATACCCGGTTAAAATCAAAGGTCAAACGCTGGTGCTGGGAAATGTCCGTGATATCACCGAGCGCAAACGAGCCGACGAACAAATCCGAAAATCGCTCGAGGAGAAAGACATCCTTCTCAAGGAAATCCATCACCGCGTCAAAAACAACCTGCAGATTATCTCCAGCCTGCTCAGAATCAAAGCGGCTGGCATCGCTGACCGGAAAACCCAGGAAGTCTTTGATGACATCCATGACCGGATAAAGTCGATGGCCATCCTCTACGAAATGCAGCATCAATCTCAAGAACTGGCCTCGGTTGACCTGGCGGAATACATCAAAAAATTAACCGCCCATCTTTTTTCCATGTACAGAAAGAGGGCGGAAAATGTCAGGCTCAGAGTCAATGTCACGGATGTCCCCCTCGACCTGAAAAAAGCCATTCCCTGCGGCCTGATCGTCACCGAGCTCGTCTCCAATTCTCTCAAACACGCTTTCCCCTCAGGCGGAGAAGGAGAAATCTCCGTGGAGATCTGTCGAGACAGAAAAGGGAAGTCCACCCTCACGGTGCGAGATACGGGGACAGGGCTTCCTGAAGGGATAGATTTTCGCAGCTCCCCTTCATTGGGATTGAAGCTGGTCATGGATCTGATCCAGCAGCTCAATGGGACTGTGGAAGTCGGGCGGGAAAACGGGACGGAGTTTAAAATCGTCTTCGCTTCGTAAGCGATAAAAAGGAATACGCTGACAAAGGCCTCAATCAGAATTTCCCCCGGCATTTGAACCCAAAGATTCGGTTGACACCTCCCTCTCCATTTGGATAGAATTCTCCTATCAGTGGAAGATGGGAGATATCCTATTCCATTTTTTGTTCATGCTCATTCCCGGCTCAATCATTCTGACCTATCTCTCCATGTTGCTCTTCAAGGTGGAAAAAAAAAGAGTCAATTACCTGGTAATTTTCGTCTTGTTTTATGGAATCTTAGCCCTTATCTACTTTATCTTCATTATCCGACCTGAAATTTAATCTGAATCCTCTTCTCTCTCTTAAAAAAACTTGCCTTCATGGCTGACCATTTCTGCGAGAAGCCCGGAACACAAAAAAAGGCCAAAAAAAATGCTGGCTGTTTGAGGGGAAAAGAAGCAAAAGGGGTTGACTGTGTCTGAACCCTGTCCAGCCAGCATAACAGGGCCGTATTTTTAGTCGAGAGAGAAACCTGAACATTGAAAAAAAAGATCCGAAAAATTTTGACCCGCGGTGCCATCCAGTGGGCCCGATTGAGACAAAATGCACCAGGGCGAAAATCCGTCTCTTTATGTCTTTTTTGGAGTTTCTGATAAACTATACGATGTAATCCAGAATGGAGGTTTGAGATGGCCACCTACATTATCCTCAGCCGGATTTCTCCTGAAGCCTTCAGCGACCCCTACGAGTTCAAGAAAATCGCTGAAACAGTGGCTTCGAGAATCAAGAGCGATTGTCCCGGTGTCATCTGGAAACAGAGCTTCTCCACCACCGGCCGCTTCGACGTGGTGGATATCGTCGAATCGGACGACCCGAAACAGATCATGAAAGCCGCCATGATCATCCGGGCCTACGGACATTCGACAACAGAAACCCTGCAGGGGATGCCCTGGGATGAATTTCTCAGCATGATCTGACCGGCTTGGGATATTTCTTTTGTTTGACACCCCGAGCGGGCTGTGCTATAGCTCTTTTGTGAGGGGACCGGATAAGATCGAAAGATAAACATCAAAAATAGGAATCCGCTCCCCATCAGAATAAGTTAGCGCAAGAAAACCGGGCTCGTAATGATGATCGCTTTCCCTTACCGCCCTTTAAGAATCATTTTGAGGACAGTTCCTATCTGCCCCAAGCCGGAATCCGTCGGCCTCCAAAACATCCCTGATGACGGACCCACCATTCTTGTCTACAACCACCTGACAAGAAGAGGTGAGCCTGTCTACCTGGGGATGGCCGCTCCTTCAAAACCCAGCATCCGCTTTTTAGCTGAAGGCATCATTGCCAGCCCGGAATATTCCTCAAAACTCCGCGAAGAGGTGGAGGAGGCCATCTTTACTCCTTCATATCGGGAGAAAGTCAAGAAAAAGCGTCTGGCCGGATACTTTTATGCAAAATTCATCGGACTTCTCACCAGATACGTCATCGCCCAGGCGAACATGTTGAAGGTCATCGTCGTCAACCTCGACGATCCGGCCACTGAAGAAGAATGGCTCAGGAAACGGAAAATCAACAAAGAGGCGTTTCTGGAATGCATCAAAAGCCTGGAAAACAATATCCCTCTCGCCATTGCTCCCAGCGGAGGAAAAACCTCGGATACGGTTGAAATTCCCATATACCAGACCATCGTCCCCACCCTGGCCAGCGCCCTCTACAAGCGGGGCAAGGTGGCCAAAATCGTCCCCTGCGTGGTAAAGGAAAATCCGATGATCGACAAGATCACTTACTGGCAGTATGTCGCGGACAGGATCGTCCTCTTCAGAGCGGTCAAGTGGCTGGCTCATCGCCTGAGGAAGAAACGATTCACCCGCCCCCGCCTGACAATCGAGTTTCTGCCGCCCCTCACTTTTGAGAAGGCCAACTCCTCGAAATCGGAAAAAACTGAGTTTGTGAAAAACCTCCAGAAGAAGATCTTTGACGCCCTGAACAGGTAGAGAAGCCATTTTCCCATTGCCATTCGGACATGAGAATGGGGCTGTTGCCGTTTGCCCCCTCCTTATCTTCCCGAGCGCGAGATTTCACGTTCTGCTCATTCCACCCAGACCCTGACCGTCACATCCTCCTCTTCGTCATTGATCTCGATGAACACCAGTGGCCCGTGTTTCTTCAGCTCGGCGAAGAGTTCTCTGAGGTCAACCTCCTTTGTGTCATTCAATCCAGATTTTTATGACTTTTCCTTTTTCCTCGACATGAATGATTTCGCCGGCTTCAATCAGAGTTCTGGTGATGGTTTCCCAGTCATAGCCTTTGGCTCTCAACAAGGCTTTCTCTTCCTCCGACATCGAGCCCAGGACAAGCTCTGCCAGAGCCCAGGGAATGTTGATTTTCAGAACCGGTTCGCCGTCCTCCCAGACCCTGATTTTCAACAGCTTTGTTTTTTTCTCGTATCTCTCCTCAACATCCACTTCCTTCAGGGCATCAGGATTGACCCGGAGCAGGGCAATTTTCGCCCTGTCTCTGAGCTCGTCATCCTTTTCCCTAAGGAGAATCTCCTTCAGAACCGCAATCCCTTTCCCTGCAACTTTTTTATCTGTCAGATAACTCAGCTTGAACGCCGCATAATATTTAATCACTTTGTTGGGGCTGGAGAGCCTGTCTTCTATCTCTTTCAGGTAGGATCCTTTCCCGGCTCGATAAAGCTCAAAAGCAATATCGATGATGGCTCTCTCCGCTTCCTCGGCCAGGCTCTCGCTGCGCTCCTTTCCTCTGATGTAATCCTTATAGGCCTTCAGAGCCTCGAGCTCTTTTCCCCTCTGCTCCTGAAGACATCTGGATCTGTAAAAGACAGCCTGGGAAGCGAACGGACTTCGGGGATATTTCTCCAGCAGCTCCTCCAGCTTTTTCTGGGCGCTCTCCCAGTCCTTATCGAAAATGAGAATTTTAGCCTCATGGAAAAGCTTCTCATCGGGCCGGCTTTGAGCGGAGGCCTGAAGGACAGAAGTGAGGATGAGAAGAACAGCTAAATTGATGATGATTTTTCTCATGTTAGACTCCAGTTCTTTCCAGCTCTTTTTTGACCAGGCTGATCTTCAGCAGAATCTGTCTGTCTTCGATCATTCTTTGAATCTTGTGGATCTCTGCTGCTGAAAGCTGGACGCTGATTTGAGAAAGCTCGTAGAAGAGCAGCTCGATCTGGTCACAGATTGCCTTGGCCTTGGCCATCTGGAAGTTATCAAGCTGCGGGTTGATGTATTTTTTCTTGGCCAGCAGGTCTCTCGCTTTAAGGGAGACAAACTCGCCCTGCCAGAGTTCGGCCGACTTCTCCGCTGGCGTCTGGATGAAGTCCAGAAGCAGGAACTCGCTCTTCTCCAGATAGTCGAGCGTTTCTCTCCTGGCCATCTCCAGCTCAACTTTCTGCATGAACTCCTGAGGCACAAAGTAGTCGGCGGTCACGACTTCAGCCGGCTGCGGCGGCCTGAAGAGAACAAACGTCAGCACCGCACCGAGGATAATACCAAGGAAAAGAGCCGCGTAGACCGGCCTCAGACGGGGCTGGAAGAAAAACCGGGATGTTCTGGTCAACCTCGATTCCCACCGGAGAGGAACTTCTTTCCTGAAGACAGAGTCTGTAATCCTGGAGGGAAGGGTTTCCCAGTCGACGGATTCCACGGCTTCCCGGATATCTTCCTTCAAGACATCGGCAGTGGCAAGGAATGCGTTGAGCTCTTTGAGTTCGTCCTGGCAGGCCGGACATTCATCCAGATGGGCCTGGAGGAGCTTCCGCTCATTTTCCCGAAGCTCTCCGGAAAGGAAAGCCACTAAATTTTTTCTTGGCTTTTTGCAGTTTCTCATGGCTTCTCCCCAAGTAGGGAGCCATCAGGCTCCTTATATTTTGAACAGCCTTGAAATGCAGAGATTTCGCCGTCCCCAGGGAAATTCCCAGGATCTGGGCGATCTCAGCGTAATTGAGCTGGTTGTAATGCTTCATGACAAAAACCATTCTCTGTTTTTTGGCCAGCTTCTGGATGCATTCGGAAATGATCATTCTCAGATCGGATGCCGCATGAGGATTTCTCTCATCCCCGACAGCTGCATTCACCTCTTCGAAGGATTTTTCACTCCACTCATCCTTTCCCCTGCTGAGACTTTTCCTGTAATAATCGATGCACAGATTTTTGGCGATCTGAAGCAGCCAGTTCTGGAAACCCTCTCCCCTCTCGAAGAGGCGGACCTTCTGGTAGACCTTGAAGAAGGTCTCCTGGACAATATCCAGTGCGTCTTCCCTGTTGCGAAAAAAAGAATAGGCCAGCAGAAAGACCTTTCTCTGATAAAGCCGGGTTACGGTCATGAACGCTTCTCTGTCTCCTTCCTTGATTCGTTCCACAAGCGTGGAGATATCCGCACTCTCTTCCATGCTCCTTGTTTCCATTTTTCTGTTTTCTGTTAGCTTCTCCCTCTGCCCGGCCTGAAAAAGACCTATTCCGGCCGGAAAATCAAGGGGTTTTTCTCTCTCCGGGCATTTTCAACCTGATCATGAAACCCTCGCCGATTCCAACGGAAGAATCTGGAAAAAGGTTCACTCCTCGAAACTTCTTTCTGGAAAGAAAGCATTCATTGTCTTACCCTCTTTTATGAATAGTCCAGGTTCAATGATAATCAACTATTATACGGCTATACGGCTATTCATCAATACGGTTTTCTGCTATAGTTTACTGGAAACCAGAGAGAATTTTCTCCGGTCATGCAAGGAGGAAAAATGAAGAGAGGAAAATACATCCTGATCATCTTCCTGATCTTCTTCATCCTGGCCATGGCGACGATCGTTTCCTTCCTCTTTTATGAGTTCGCAAAGCCGCCGGCCGTCAAGCCCCGTTCCTTTCTGGAGATCAAACTTTCCGGCGCCATCCAGGAAAAGGCGGTTCCTGACCTGATGACCGCTCTTTTCGTCGGCAGGCAGCCCCTGTCCATGTTCGATATCTGGACAAACGTCCGCAAAGCCAGCGTGGACGGCCGGATCAAATGCCTTGTCCTTCGTCTCGGCTATCTCGAATGCGACTGGGCCAAAGTCAATGAAATCAGAGAAGCTGTGCTCGAGTTCCGAAAATCCGGGAAAAAAGCCTATGCGTACATCGAGGAAGCTCCTGAATTCGACAAAGAATACTATCTGGCTTCAGCCTGCGATAAGATCATCCTCCATCCTCTGGGCTGGATGGGCGTTAACGGAATCGGCGGACACATTCCCTTCTTCAAGAAAGCTCTGGACAAACTGGGAATCCAGGCCGAGTTCGAGCATGCCGAGGAATACAAGACAGCCTACAACATGTTTACAGAGGAAGGATTCACGCCGGCCCACAGGGAAATGATGGAATCCCTTTACGGCGACATTTTTTCCCTTTATGTCGAGGCCCTGGCCGAGGCCCGCGGAAAAAGCGAGAAGGAGGTCAGGGCATTGATTGACATCGGCGCTTTCCAGGGGGAGAAGGCTCTGGAGTCCGGGCTTGTCGATGACCTTCTCTATGAAGACCAGCTCACGGAGCTCCTCGAAGAAAAAGGAAAGCCGCTCCATAAAATCACTCACCAGGAATACTTGAAGGTCAAACCGGCCGCAGTCGGCCTCTACAGGGGAAAAAAGGTTGCTCTTCTTTACGGCCAGGGGCTGATCCATACCGGCGAAAGCTATTCCCAGACTATGGGAAGCCAGACCATAGCCGGATGGATCAGAGCAGCCCGCAAAGATAAATCCATTGCCGCTGTCGTCTTCCGCGTCGACAGCCCGGGAGGCTCGGCCGTGGCTTCGGACATCATCTGGAGAGAGGTTGTTCTGACCAAGAAGGAAAAGCCCTTTGTCGTCTCCATGTCGGATGTGGCCGGCTCCGGCGGGTATTGGGTCTCCATGGCTGCCCATAAGATTGTCGCCCAACCCCAGACTTTCACCGGCTCCATCGGCGTCGTCGGCGGCAAGTTCACCATGACCGGCCTCTACGAAAAGCTGGGCGTCACCTCTGAAAGACTGGCCTACGGGAAGAGTGCTGACATGTTCTCCACCCACAGAAGCCTCACGCCTCAGGAAAGAAAGAATCTGAAAAAAGAAATCCTCTGGATCTACGGCCAGTTTTTGAACAAGGTTGCGGCGGGACGGGAAATGAACAAGGAAGAAGTCGACCGGATCGGTAAGGGCCGTGTCTGGACAGGCCGCCAGGCCAAGGAGCTGGGCCTCGTCGATGAAATCGGAGGCCTCGCGCGGGCCATCAACCTGGCCAAGGAGCTGGCCGGCATTCCGGCCGATGAAGAGGTAAGCCTTGTCGTCTGGCCGAAAAAAATCTCTTTCTGGGACATGCTCATGAGCAGAAGGTTGATCGCAACCAAGACTGGCACTCCCGCCGGATGGGAGAAAATCCTGTTCGCATTTCAGCTCCTGGAGAGAGAAAGGATGATGGCCATCATGCCTTTCTGGATATTCCCCGGGTCAAAAACTCAGTAGGCATAGGAAGAAGGACAGATGGTCCGGAAATCACAGAGGTTGCAGTGGTGCCAGTCAGGCCTGGCTGCGAAATCCTGGCTCAGGATGCCCGCTTCGGCCTCCTGAATTTTCTCCGCAGCTCTGGCCAGGCTCTTCTCGTCCTTTGAGGCACGGCCGATGATATCCGACTCCAGAAAATAAAGCCGCGTCTCGACCAGCGGAACAGCCTGGGTTCTGACGAAAGAGAGGGCATAGATGTCCATCTGGAGGCTTTCCCTTGCCTTTCTGTCTGCTTCTTTCTGGTCTTTGACTTCTGTCGCCTTATAGTCGATGATGACCCCGCCTTCATCGGTGCAGTCCACCCTGTCCCACCGGCCGATGAAGCGGACTCTGTCCTGCTGCCATTTGAAATTTTTCTCCAGGAATCGGGGTTCTGTTCCCGATGCCTTTTCCCGGCGATGGAAGAGGCGGAGAGCTTTTCGGCCTGCCTCCTTTCTCATCTCCTCGTGCTCCCGGCTGAGAAAGCCCTCGTTGACCCATCGGCTTTCGTATTCCCGGATGAGATCCTCTTCGCTCAGCTCCTCCCCTGCCATTTTCCTCTGGAGATAACAATGCACGGTGCTGTGAATAACGCGGCCGAAGACCAGGTTGTGATGAGGGAGGACCGGAATCCGGATGAGATGGCGGTATTTATACCGGAGAGGGCAGGTCAGATAATCATCCACCTGAGAGAAGCTCAGGGTCAGAATTCCCTTCTCTGTCGGTTCGGAGACGACTCTCGGCGGCGGCGCCTTTCTGGCATACCTCCTGATCTCCTCCAGGGCAGAGGTGGGCTGAACATCCGGCGGTGCCTTGGGAAGGTCGAAGGCTTCGAGCACGAACGGGCTGACCTTCTTCAGGCGCTTCAGGCCGTAATCCCTGGCCCAGGTGAGGTAGAGATGTTTCCTGGCCCGGGTCATCCCGACGTAGAAAAGACGCCTTTCCTCCTGGAGAGAAATCCGCTCCCTCTCCGCCAGGCCGTATTTCGCTCCAATGGGAACTTTATCCTTGAGAATCTGTTCAGGAACGGGAATCTTCTCCTTTCGCTCGCGTCCGGGGAAGCGGTCGCTGATCAGGCTGACCATGAAGACCGCGTCAAACTCCAGGCCCTTGGCTTTGTGGACGGTGAGAACATTGACCGCATCCTCTTCCAGTTCAGCCTCGGCGGTCGCCGGGTTGTCCCCCACCTGCTGGAGAAGGTCGAGATGCCGGGCAAAGGAATGAATGGAGTCGTCATCGGTCAGCTCGGAGAAGTTCTTCACCTTGTCGAAGAAGAGGCGGATGTTCTTGATCTTCAACTCCGCTTCGATATTTTTGCGCTCGACCAATGATTTCAGGTAGCCCGTCCTCTCCAGAAAAGCATAAATCACCCTGCCCGCGTTTTCCGAGCCGGCCAGCTTCACAAAATAGAGCAAATCCTTAAAAATTGCCTTCACCTTGACTGCGGACGCCCTGGAGATTTCCACCGGGCTTTCCCCTTCATGGATCTTCCTGAAGACCCAGTGCAGGGGCAGGTGCCTTTTATGGGCAAAGTTGGTAATCAGCGTCAGGTCGTAAGGATCAGCCTGATAAATCCCGGAGAGGGCCAGGGAGAAGAGGCTTTTACTGTCCTCAAAATCTGTCAAGGCCCTGATGAAAGAAACCAGGATTTTGACCTCTTCCCGGGAGTAAAGGCCGCGGCTACCTGAAAACCGATGGGGAATCTCCTCCATGTTCAGAGCCCGCAGGTAGGGCTCAGCATCGGCATTTCTGCGGACCAGGATGGCGATATCCCCATACCTGAAGCCTTCCTGAACTTTTGCCTTGATCATCCGGGCCACACTGTCGGCTTCCTGGCTGAGGGTCTCGAAGGAGAGGAGATGGATGCATTTCCCGTCGCTCCTGATGGTCGACTCGAGCTTCTTGTCGATCTCTTCCTCGTACTCCAGGCGGTTCGGGTTGTTCTTGCGGATGAGCTGGCTGGCTGAATCCAGGATATCCTGCCTGGAGCGGTAGTTGATGTTGAGGACAACCTTTTTATAATCCGGGTAGATTTTGCGGAAGCTGTAGATGTTGCTCATGGAGGCTCCCCTGAAGCGGAAAATGCTCTGATCATCGTCGCCGCAGACGGTCAGGTTTCTGTGGCGTGCAGCCAGAAGCTTGAGGAGCTCGAACTGGACGTAGTTTGTATCCTGGAACTCATCGACCAGGATGTACCTGTATTTTTCCTGGAAAACCTTGAGGATTGACGGCCTCCTTCGGAGAAGCTCGACCACCAGCAGCACCTGGTCTTCGAAATCAATCCTCCCCCTGCTCCTGAGCAGCTCCTGATACTTTTGATACAGCCGGGCCACCTCCAGATGCTTCAGTGCCTCTTCCTTCTCCGCTTTTCCTGACGCCTTCGTCTCGAGCGCCGCAGCGTGCTTGAGGTACTCCTCAGGACGAATATCCTCCTGTTTCAGCCGCCTGATGACATCCAGGAGTTCCTGGATGTGCCTGGTGGGAGAGCTCAGAGGCCGGTAGTGACGGAGGGGAAAATCAAAAAGATGCTCCCTGAAAAATATCGCCTGCTCGACATCGTCGAGAAGCTTGAAATCGGGCGGATAGCCCAGCTCGATCCCGTAGTTCCTCAGCACCCTTTCTCCGAAGGAGTTGAAAGTGCTGATCTCGACAAAGGAATAGCTGTAAGGGATCTGGAGGTCGACTCTCTCCTCCATCTCATTGGCCGCTTTCTCGGTAAAGGTTACTGCCAGAATCTCTTCGGGCCTGGCCGCTTTCGAGGCGATCAGGTATGCGATGCGGTGAGTGATGACTTTCGTTTTACCGGTTCCGGCTCCGGCGATGATCAGAAGAGGACCTGGGCCATGGGTCACTGCCTGTCTCTGAAGAGGATTCAGGCCCTCCAGCAACTGGAGGATGCTTTCATTCTGGGATATGCGGGACATGCTCGAAATGAAACGATAAGAACCTTAATTCTCTTTGTTTTTCTTGATGATGACGACCTCATCCGGTTTGACCAGCCAGAGCTTCTCTCTCGCTTTCGTCTCGACCGCTTTGGGATTTGTCTTCAGCTCCTCGATCTCTCTCTTCAGTTTATCCATTTTCTCCTCGAGATGCTCCAGGTCCTGGATCAGGGCTTTCTGCTGCTTCTGGGCCCGGAATATTTCGATCAAGCCCTTCTTGCCGAAGAAAGAGGCCATGAGCAGAATGGAGATGAACAGCCCGAGGGCGGCCGTAAGGAAGACCCTCCGGAAGGAGAGACGGCTCTTCTCTTTCTTTTCCATCAAGGCAACAGCTCCAGCCCTGAGCGGATGAGGCTCTCCACTTTTTTCTTCGATTCGGATTCTGCGTAACAGCGGATGATGGGCTCGGTGCCGGAGAAACGGAGAAGGACCCAGTCGTCGTCGGCAAAATCGAACTTGACACCGTCAATGGTCTCGATGTTGATGATATTTCTGTCTCCCAGCCGGGAAGGGGGGGATTTGATCAGTCTTCTGAGTTTCTTCTCTCTGTCTGCTGTCAAAGAGATGTTCTTCTGCATCCCGACTCTCTTCCCGTATTCCTGGAAGAGATCATCGATGAGACGGGAGAGCGTCTTTCCGCAGGCCGCCATCATCTCGGCCACCAGGAGGCCGGCGAAAATCCCGTCTTTTTCCGGCAGATGGTCCTTGATGGCCACACAGGCACTCTCTTCTCCCCCGAAAATAATTCTCTTCCTGAGAAAAAGGTCGGCCAGATACTTGAAGCCGACCGGTGTTTTGTAGAGGTGGAGGCCGAACTTCCTGGCAATCCTGTCCACCAGATGGGTGGTGGCCACGGAACGGGCCACTCCTCCCCTCCACTTTTTCACCGAAACCAAATAATTCAGGAGGAGAGAGATGATGATGTTCTGGATGATGAAGTTTCCCTTTTCATCGACCACGCCGAAGCGGTCTCCGTCGGCATCGGTGGCGATGCCCAGCTGGTGTTTTTTTTTCCTGACCAGAGCCTTCAGCTCGCCCAGGTTTTCCTCGGTGCAGGAGGGCGTGATCCCGCCAAAATAGGGGTCGATGTAGCCGTGAATCTCCTCGACGGGGATCTGATTCTCTTCCAGAATCGCGTCTAAATACTCGCGGCTCGTGCCGTAGAGCGAATCCACGGCGATCCTGATTCCGGATTTGCGGATCATCTCGAAATCGATTTTCTCCTGGATGAATGAGAGATAATCGTCCTGAAGGTCGATTTTTTCCACGTTCTCCGTTTTCGGGTAATAGGGACAGACGGCAGGCTCTTTCATCAACGCGACGATCTCCTCTTCGATTTTATCCGTCACTTCCGGAAGGGCGGGAGCGCCGCTTTCGGTGTTGAATTTGAGCCCGTTGTATTCAGGAGGGTTGAAGGAAGCAGTGAAGTTGATTCCACCTTGAGCCTCTCTCTTTATCACCTGATAGGACTGGGCCTGCGAAGGGGCGTCCCTGTCTGTCAAATAGACATGAATCTGGTTGCGAGAGAGAACCTTCGCCGCTTCAAAGGCGTACCTTTCCGACAGGAAGCGGGTGTCATAATTGACCACCACCGAGATTTTTCCAGCGCCGAATCTTTTCTTCAGGTAGTTGGCAATCGCATGGACAACGATGCGCACATTCTGGAACGTGAACTCTTCCCCCATGATGCCTCGCCAGCCCGACGTCCCGAATTTGATCATTCTTAAAAAAAATTAACACAAGCGCCGCGGAAAAGCAACTTCTGGAGAGACGCTGTTTTTTCCCATGATAGCGGTGAGGGGCTGATGGCCCGTCGGACACTCGTTTTTCCAGCGAGGCAAACGGGCTCCCATTCAACTTTCGCTCTTCTCCCCTCCGGAGAGAAACCATGCCCGCTCAAGCTTCATGCGCAATTTCCTGTGAATCATTCCTCGCCTGACGTGAGCGCTCCACCATTTGACAGCTTCTGAAATCTTTTTTAATGTAACCCCGCAGGCCGATGAACAGACGCATTCTGGCTGGAATCTTCCTCATCTCCGCGGCCACCCTCTGCCTGGAGATATCCCTCACCCGCTATTTCTCGATCTCCCAGCATTATCATTTTGCCTTCCTTGTGGTCAGCATGGCCTTCATGGGCTACGGCGCCAGCGGCTCCTGTCTGAGCCTTTTCAAATCTCTGGGTTTCATCGATCGGGAGACATTCCTGTCCTCGAGCTCTTTTCTCTATTCCCTGACCATCCTCCTTTGTTTTTTGCTCTGTAACGCCATTCCCTTCGACTTTGCCTGGCTGGCCTGGGATAAGCGCCAGATCGGATACATCTTTCTGTATTATCTCATTCTCAGCATTCCTTTCTTTTTTGCCGGCCTCACCATCTCCTTCGCCATTTCCAGCACGCCGCAGGCCGTGAACACGATTTACTTCTCGGATCTTGTCGGTGCCGGTGCCGGCACTCTGGCCGCTCTGGTCGTCTTCCTTCCCAGAGGAGACCGGGGAGTCATCCTGATGATTTCGTTTCTGGCTCTGCTTGCCTCTCTTCTTTTCAGCCTCAAAAGATCTCTCCTTTTTCGGCTTGTCCTTGTCTCTTTCATGGCTCTCGAAATCGGGCTTTTTATCTGGGCACCTGCCTGGCTGAGCTTCAGAATTTCACCGGTCAAGGCCCTTCCTCTCGCCATGAAGTATCCCCAGGCCAGGCATCTGGCCACAAGCTGGAACGCCATTTCCCGGATCGACATTCTCGAATCGCCGGCCTTGAGATACGCACCGGGATTAAGCCTCCTCTACCAGAAAGACCTCCCTCCGCAGACCGGTCTGTCCATTGACGGCGGCGATCTCTCGGCGGTGACCCATTTCGAAAATATCGGGGAATCGTCCCTGGAGTTTCTCGCCTCTCTTCCTTCCTCTCTGGCCTACTCCTTTGTCAAACAGCCGCGGACCCTCATCATCCAGCCAAAAGGCGGTCTGGATGTCCTGGCCGCATTGAACTTCGGCGCCACTCGCATCAAAGCCCTCGAAGGAAACCCGCTGATCGTGAAGCTAATGCGTGATGAACTGGCCGCAGCCTCCGGAAATCTCTATCTGAAGGAAAGAATTGAGGCCGTCTCCGGCCACAGCCGGGCCGTCGTCATAGAGGGAGAGGGTTCTTACGACCTCATCGTCTTTTCCCTCACCGACGTCTTCGGTGCTTCGGGAACAGGAATCTACGGCCTGGGCGAAAATTATCTCTTCACGGTCGAATCCTTCCTCCATCTGCTGAACCTCTTATCGCCTGATGGATTGATCAGCATGAGCCTCTACCTCCTTCCTCCGCCCCGCCAGGAGCTGAGAGCAGCGGCCACCTGGGTCGAAGCCCTAAAAAAAAGCGGGCTTGACCCCTCCCTGCGAATAGCCGCCATCAGAAGCTGGGGAACCATTCACTTTTTCATCAAAAAAAGCCCCTTTCTGGCATCCGACATCCAGAAACTTCACCAGTTTAGCGAGCGCTGCCTGTTTGACCTTGTCTATTATCCGGGAATCCGGCCCGAAGAAGCCAACATCTACAACGTCTTCGACAATCCTCTCTATTATGAACTCGTCCTGAGGCTCCTCTCCGAGCCGCAGAGAAAAGAGCTTTACCGCGGGTACCTTTTCCAGATCAGGCCGGCCACGGACGACAGCCCCTTTTTCTTCAACTTCTTCAAGCTCAACAGACTGAAGGCTACCCACCGGACACTCGGCCAGAAATGGCTGCCTTTTCTTCAGGGCGAGTTCCTGGTCCCGCTTCTCTTCCTTCAGTCCATCATCATCGCTTTTGTCTTGGTTCTTCTGCCTCTTCTCCTTTTCCGGGGCCGACTTCGGGTGGTAAAGGGCCTGGCCTCAAAGACCTTTCTCTACTTTGGCCTGATCGGCATGGCCTTCATCTTTGTCGAGATCACCCTCATCCAGAAATTCATTCTCTTTCTCGGCCATCCCCTCTATTCCACATCCCTCGTCATCTTCTCCCTTCTCTTCTCCTCGGGGCTGGGAAGCTTCTTCTCCAAGGCCATCCTGGGTCAGAAGAGGAGAAGGAACTTGAGGTGGAGTCTTTTTCTCTGTGCGGCCCTCATCGGCCTTCATCTCCTCATCTTCCCCCATTTCTCTGAAACCCTCATCACCCGCAGCCTTCCTCTCAAGATGGTTCTCACCTTTCTGGTGACGTTTCCCCTGGGCTTCGTGATGGGATTTCCCTTCCCGACAGGAATCCGGCTTCTGGAAGAGAAGAGCAAAAGGCTGATTCCCTGGGCCTGGGCGACGAACGCTTTTTCCTCTGTGGTGAACTCGGTTTCCGCGCTGATGATCGCCTTCTGGGGAGGCTACAGCCTTGTGTTACTGCTGGCCTGCGGAGGCTATCTACTGGCCCTTCTTTTTCTGGATTTCGCCCACCATGGGGACAAAACGCACATCTAAGACGTGCTTCACGTAGGGTTTCCCCCGTTTTTTGGTAATGAGGGTCAGAGTCTGAAAAAGAAGAGGGTTGCCGAGAGGGATAATCATCCGCCCGCCCTCCTTGAGCTGCTGGATAAGAGGGGGAGGGACGTGATTGGCGGCGCAGGTGACCATGATGGCATCAAAGGGAGCATGCTCCTCCCATCCGAAATAGCCATCCCCCCATTTGACACGCACCCGGTCGTAACCCAGGCTGGTCAAAGTCTCTTCGGCCTTTCTGGCCAGCTTTTCTCTGATCTCCACCGAATACACCTCATCGGTGAGAAAGGTGAACACTGCCGCCTGGTACCCGGAGCCGGTGCCAATCTCCAGAACCTTCTCTCCTGGCTTCACACTCAGGTGCTGGGTCATCAGAGCGACGATATAAGGCTGGGAAATCGTCTGGCCTTCATCGATGGGAAGGGGAGAGTCGATATAAGCCTGGCTCCGCAGGCTGGGGCTGACAAAAAGGTGCCGGGGGACCTGGCGCATGGCCTCGAGGACTCTGGAGTCGGTGATGTCCCTTGCGGCAAGCTGCCCGCGAACCATGGCCTCCCTTTTCCGGGCATACTCGTCTTCCTCCCGGGAGAACAAAGCGAGGCCGAGGGTCAAGATGACCACCCCTCCAATGACACGCCTCAAGCGGAAACGCAATTTCATCTCTTTGACCCTCTGACTCTCCGCTCTTCGACCGGATAATAATCCGCGGTGGAAAGCGAAAATGAGGCAAACTTTCTTTTCATGCCATTGTCAGTTTGCCTTTTTTTATTTTAGTCAGATCCAGCCCAAAAAGAAAGAGAAAGCTCGCAATTTTTTCCGGAAACTCCCCTCATCGACAGAGATGAGACTCCCCACCGCTGCAGGTGACGAAATTTTGTTAAAAATCACCCTTTGAAATCCTCCTATCTGGTGATTGACTGCAAATTTAATCTTTGCAAGGATATAAGACGGGCGACAGAAAAATGAACGGGAGATTTCTCCACAGATTATTTTGCAGATGAGAGAAAACGTCGTGACAGGATTCGTCATCAATTCGGGGCCGGATTTTGTGGCCAAAATTTGTCAAAATTTTTCTCTGGATCGCGCAAAAATGGCTTTTCCGCCAGGTCAATTTTTGTCATGTTTTGAATTGACAAACTATAATTTTTTTGATAATAGTAACTTAACAAAATGAGCGAGAGCTTCCAATCCCCGGTCAGAAAAGCGGTTTATCCCGGTTCTTTTGACCCCATCACCAACGGACACGTGGACATCATCAAGAGAGGGCTCAATATATTTGACAGCATCGTCATCGCCGTTCTGGAGAACCCCAAGAAAAAGCTTCTCTTTTCCACAAAAGAGAGAGTCAGAATGATTCAGGAGGTCTTTGCCGGCCATAAAAATACCGAGGTCAAATCTTTTGGCGGCCTTCTGGTGGAGTTTGCCAGAAAGAACAAAGCCAAAGTCGTCATCAGAGGGTTGAGGGCCATTTCGGACTTCGAGTACGAATTTCAGATGGCGCTGATGAACAGAAAACTCGACCCGGAAATCGAGACCTTCTTCATGATGCCCAGTCTCAGCTACTCCTTTCTCAGCTCCAATCTGGTCAAGGAAATCTTCCTGTTGGGAGGCTGTCTGAAAGACCTGGTCCCGGTCGAGGTTGAGAAAAAACTCAAGGAAAAAATAAAAAAATGCAGCCGGGTTTGAACGGATAACCTGCAGGGAGAAAAGACATGTTTGGTCTGGGGAAAGTCAAGTCAATCGTCGGGCTGGACATCGGTTCCTACTCGATCAAAGCGGTCGAATTCAAAACACGAAAAAAAGGCGGAGGCGAATTCTACGAAGTGACCAAGATCGGTCTCGAATTCCTGCCCCATGACGCCATCGTCGAAGGAACCATCATGGACCCCACGGCAGTCTACGAAACCATCAAGATGGTCTTCGACGGAAACCACATTACCAATAAGAATGTGGTCATTTCTCTTTCGGGAAGCTCGGTGATCATCAAAAAAATATCCCTCCCTTCCATGGAAACCGAAGAGCTGGCCGAATCCATCATCTGGGAAGCCAGGCACAACATTCCCTATCCTTACGAAGAAACGGCTGTGGACTATGCCATCCTGAAACCCTCTCTTTACTCGGAAGAGAAGAACGTGGATATTCTCCTCGTCGCCGCAAAGAAAGACAAGGTGAGCAATTACAGCAATGTCGTCAATCAAGCTCGTAAAAACCTGGTGGCCATCGAGGTCGACGCCTTCGCTCTTCAAAACGCGTTGGAAATCAACTATCCTGACGACTTCAGGGACAAAACCGTCGCCCTCATCAATCTCGGCGCCAACACCACCAACATCATCATCACCCAGAAGGAAAAATCCCAGCTCTACAGAGACCTTTCGATCGGCGGCTCGTTCTTCACGGAGAACATCCGCAAAGAGCTGGGCCTCAGCATCGATGATGCCGAAAAGGTGCTGAAAGGAATCCCCGCCAAAGATATCCCCGCCGAACAGGTGGAAACCGTCCTCAACACCAACATTGAAAACCTTCTGGAGGAAATCGAAAAAACCTTCACTTTCTACGAGGCGGGAGAGGAAGGAAGCCGGAAGATAGAAAGGATCTTCCTCAGCGGAGGGCTGGCCAAGCTGAAGGATCTGCCCAAGTTCTTCCAGCAGAAGTTCGGCACGGAGATTGAGGTTTTCAACCCTTTCCGCAGCGTCTATTATAATGAAAAAAAACTAGACCCTATCTACTTTCAGGAAATGGCCTCGCTCTTCGGAGTGGCCACGGGTCTGGCAACTCGAAAAATGGAAGATTGAGCCATGATACACATAAACCTACTAAAGGCTGAACCCACGCTGGCTGCTGTGCCAGCAGCAGTTGAGGCCCCCAGAGAAAGAAAACCGGTCCCCATGACCTCTATCCTCGGGCTTTTTATCGTGGTCGTGATCGCCCTCGGCTTTCTCCAGCTCAGCTCCACCAGAAAGGAAAGAAACCTCCTCAGCGCGGTCCAGGATGAAAAAGCCAAGCTCAAAGACGTGGACATGAAACTGCAGCAGGTCAAGGACCAGCAAGCCCTCATCCTGAGAAAGATCGATCTCATCAACGAGCTCAAGTCCTATCAGGGAATCCCTGTCACCATCATGGATGAGCTGAGCAGGCATGTCCCCTACTGGGTCTGGCTGACTGAGGTCAGCTACAGCCGGGGCACCCTTCAAATCAAAGGCCGGGCCATGTCCAACACCCTGATCGCGGATTATACAGAAGCTCTGTCAAACAGCCCTTACTTCCAAAATGTCAACCTTATCTCTTCCACACAGAGAGAAATGCGGGGAGACCAATACCTGGAATTTTCGATGACTGCCCAATTTTCTGTCTCTGAGGATCTCAAGGCTTCTTCTGTGAAGGCTCAGACGGGGGTGAAAAAATGAAAGACTGGCCATGGTATGGACACCTGGTTTTAATGGCGATCATCGCCGCCCTTCTCTATTTTGTCTGGTTCAAGCCTAAAAACGAAGAGTTGAACAACCTGAAGCTGGAAAGGGAAAAAGTTGAAAGTGAGGTGAGGTTGCTGCAGCAAAAAAAGAAGGAGCTGGACAAGATCGAGGCCGAGCTGGTCGAGCTGAATCAAACACTGAGCCACCTGGAAGCCATCATCCCCCAGAGGAAAGAGATCTGGGACATCCTGAGGAAAATGCACGAGCTGGCCGTAAACTCCCGTCTCAATATCGACGAGTTTACTCCTCAAGGAGAAGTCAACAAGGAATTTTATTTCGAATGGCCGATCCCGATGAAAATCACAGGAAACTACCACAACCTGGCCATCTTCTTCGACCGGCTGAGCAACTTCTCGCGCCTCTTTAACGTCGAAGATTTCTCCATCAGAGCCCTCGCCAGACAGACCGACGCTTCGACCATCAACGCATCGTTCACGGCCAAGACCTATATCTTCCGTGAATCACCTCCAGATGAGGCAGCCAAGAAAAAGACATCTCCTCGAAAAAGGTAGCCAATATGAAAAAAACAATGTCAGTTGTATTCCTGATCGGTCTTTTCTTTGTCTTTCACCAGCCCCTTCTTCCCCAGGAGGAAAAACAGGAAGAGGAGCAGACCCCTCAGGAGGAAATCAGCGCCAGATTGCCCGACCAGACCGCCCCCTCCTACAGCCCGGCGGGAAGGAAGGACCCCTTCAGAGACCTGCTCGCTCAGCAGGAAAAGAAAATGACAGGCGAACCGAAAGAGGGACCACAGCTTTCCATCGACAACATTGAGCTGATCGGAATCGTCCAGGCCAGAGGAAGATTCACGGCGATCATCACCGGTCCCCAGGAATTTCCGCTCTTTGTCAAAGTCGGCCACAAGTTTTCCGACGGGTTCGTCCTCTCCATTGATGACTCAAAAGTGGTCCTCCGCAAGACAAGTGAAAGAGGCGTTCCTCTCTATAAGCCAAAAGATATCGTCAAAGAAATAAAAGCAGAGGAGATAAGAATAAAATGAAGATGAAAAGGAAAAAATTTATCCTGATTGTTCCTTTGGTTTTTTCGCTTGCACTCCTGTGCGCATATCCTGGTGGTGCCCAACCCCTTATCACCATCACCAAGGTCACCGTGCAATCCGGCGAACTCAACACTTACGTCATCCTGACCAGCAGCGGCCCCATCGTCATTTCCGATACATTCTACTCGCTGGATCATCCGGCGACCATGGTCATCCTCCTCGAGCGCTTCAACACCGGGGTCGAAGCAGAGGTCGACCTTCAGGAAACGCTATTTGTCCAGGACATCAAGATTGAAAAAACCGGTGCCACAACCGGCCGTCTCCTCATCAGCCTCAGGGAGAAAGTCCCCTACCGATTTTACTATTCCCAGGGCCAGACCGTGATTGAGCTGAACAGAATCCAGAGAAGCCTGGACGGATACATCATGACCTCAGAGACAGAAACGAAACTGAGGCAGATTCCCAAGAAGAATATCTACTTCCGCGGGGTTGCCATCTCGGAGAGCGAAGAGAGAATTCGCGTCACGGCCAAATTGAGCGATGATGCCGTCTCTCAGGTCTTCGCCCTCGAAAGCCCCCTCCGTCTGGTGGTGGATTTCTTCGATACTCTCTACCCCGACCCGACCTATGTCTACCCCGTCCAGAGGCTGGGCATCTACAGGGTGAGGACAGGGCAATTTCAGAGGACAAGCCCTTATACCATCGCCCGACTGGTCTTTGACCTTCAGGAGCCGCGCTTCTATAACCTGCAGAGAGACACGGCCGAAGTCGATGTCTCCTTCACCAAGGAAGCCGTGGTCCGGCCCGTCCCGGAAATCGCTGTTCCTGTGCCGGAAGTCGTCCCCGAAATCGCACCGCCTGCGGTGGTGGAGCCAGTTCCCGTCGAACCCGTGCGGCCGCTTCCCCCTGTCGAGGAAGCCCCCCGGGAAGTCAGGTTCGAGCCGAGAACCATCGCCAGGGTTGAGGAAAGATACACGGGAGAAATCATCAGCCTCCGCTTCAAGGACGCAGACCTCCGGGATGTCATCCTTTATCTTGCCGATTTTGCCGACCTGAATGTCGTCTTTGACCCCGATGTCAGGGGAACCGTGACCTGCGACCTGAGATATGTCCCCTGGGACCAGGCTCTCGACATCATCCTCAAACAGAACAGGATGGGCCGAACCATCGAGGGCAACGTGCTCCGCATCGCTTCCATCGGAGCTCTGACCCGGGAGGAAGAGGAGCAGCGGAAACTGAGGGAAAGCCTGGAGCTTGTCGGCCCCCAGATTCACCGGACCTTTGAGCTTTCCTACTCCAGAGCGGCCGATGTCCAGCGGCTTCTCGTTGACAAACTCTCGACCAGGGGAGAAATGATCACCGACGAGCGGACCAACACCCTCATCATCTCCGATGTGAAAGACAGAATCAATCTCATCGAGCAGCTGATCGCGGTCTTCGACACGCCGACGCCCCAGGTCTCCATCGAAGCCCGGATAGTGGAAGCCACCTCCAACTTTGTGCGCAACCTGGGTATTCAATGGGGATTCCGGGGCATCATGGACCCCTTCTACGGCAACCAGACTTCGCTCCAGTTCCCGAACAAGATCTTGGCGGACGGCGCGCTGATTCCTCAGGGAATCGTGACCAAAGGAATCGGCGGGCCGCTGGGCGGTTATGCCATCAACCTTCCTGCCCCGGCCTTCAACACCGCCCTCGGCCTTTCCTTCGGAAACGTCATGGATACGATCCGGATCGATATGGCCATTTCCGCTCTGGAGACTTCCGGCCAGGGCCGCATCATCTCCTGCCCCTCGATCACCACTCAGAACAACAAACAGGCCGAGATCGTCCAGGGCCGGCAGATTCCGGTCCAGACGGTGGCCAACTTCACGACCTCCACCCGGTTCGTGAACGCGGCCCTCGAGCTCAGGGTCACCCCTCAGATCACGGCCGAGGGGACAATCATCATGAACATTGAAATCCGGAACAACGCCGCCGACTTCGCCAACCTGGTCAACGGCATCCCGCCCATCACCACCCAGAGCGCGGATACCACGGTCATGGTTCCCGATGGAGGAACAGCGGTCATCGGAGGAATCTACAGGACAGAGGATTCCATCACACGCGAAAGAGTCCCCCTTCTCCATCAAATCCCCATTCTGGGAAGCCTGTTCAAGAATTTCGCCCGAACGCGGCAGAACAGGGAGCTGCTCATCTTCATCACTCCCCGAATAATCCAATCATAGGGTGCGAAAATGAAAAGAATGAAAACCGCTTTGAAAATACTGGCCATCCTTCCCTGCCTTATCTTTCTCGTATCCTGCGACAACATCCTCAGCGACAGTCAGAAATCCAACAGCATCCTCACCATCCTGAAGATTACCGGACAGACTGCGGACGGCAGAAAAGCGGACTTTATGGAGTCGGACGTCCAGGACGATGCCACCGGAAACGTCTATGACGATGTGGGCACAGCCACCCTGGAGGCGAGGCTCAAGGAACCCGAGTCCCTGGGACCCGGCTCATCCTACATGAACAGAATCATCGTCAACCGCTATGAAGTCATTTATTTCAGTGTCGATCCACCTGAAGTTGTGCCGCCGGCTCCCTTCACCGGCTACATGCACACCGTGATCGGAATCAACCAGTCGGTGGATGTCCAGTTCATTCTGGTCATGTCCACAGCGAAGAATGCCCCACCCCTTGCAGCTTTAAAAGGCACGGAAAACAGCATCAATATGCAAGCCACTGTCACTTTTTACGGGGAGGACATGGCCGGCCACCCTGTCCAGGCCTCAGGCACCATCACCATCCACTTTGCAGACTGGGTCAACGACTGAGAAGGTAAACCCAGAGCTTCTGCCTCAATCGTAAAAGCGCACCGACTTTCTCGTCCTGACCGCAGGCCACAATTTTTTGAGGGCTTTTTCCAGTTCTCTCCTGCTCCGCGCTCTGAGGATGACCTGAATCCTGCTCATCCCTCTCAGCCGGGCCACCGGAGCGAGAGACGCGCCCAGTGTCTCGATCTCCCCGCAGCACTCTCTCAACCGGCCCAGAAACTCCCTCGACTGGCTGGCCACTCTCCTTAAATTTTCGCCCTGGAAGAGAATCTCCGCCATGGCGGAAAAGGGCGGATAATTCATCAGGCGGCGGAACTCGAGCTCCCGGGCAAAAAAGGCCGGATAATCGGCCGCGGCCGCCAGCCGGATGCTGAAATGGTCGGGCAGGCCGGTCTGGATGACCATTTCCGCTTCCGGCCCGCTCCCGATGAACCTCATCATCTGGCTTATGGTCTGATAGGTCCGTTCGCTGGCCCTGTAATCAGAGAGAGTGAGAATCGTTTCTGGAAAGAGGACCGCGACCAGCGACACTTCAGGCAGGCCGGCCTGATGAGCCAGGAGCTGGGTTCCGACCAGGACATCCACCTGGCCTTTCTCAAAGCGGCCGACAACCTTCTCCTGCTCATTCCGGCGCGAATCAGCGGTCAGGCAGGAGACCCTGGCCTGAGGGAAAACTTTCCTCAGCTCTTCTTCGACGGCCTCCACCCCGACTCCTCTTTCCTTTATCAGACGGCTGCCGCAGTCCGGGCAGCTGGCCATTCGGGGGAGGGAGTAATGGCAGTAATGACAGACCAGCTCCTCTTTTTTCCGATGATAGGCGAGGGCGATGTCGCACCGCACACAACGGGGGATGAAGCGGCACCGGGAGCAGAAGAGAGAAGAGGCGTATCCCTTCCGGTTCAAAAAGACAACAAGCGGCTCTTTCTTTTTCAGCCGTTCTGCGATCTTGTCTTTAAGCCTTCCGGAAAGAATCCCCCTCGCTCTCCGGTCGTCGAGGATTTCGACCTTTTTCTTTTTCTGCTCACTCTCCAAGCTGACCAGGCGCCCTCCTTTTTTTGCCCTGAAGAATGAGCTGACTGAGGGAAATTCTGAACCGTAAACCAGGAGGCAATGCTCTTTCTTCGCCCTCAGCCAGGCTCCGCGCCGCGCATCATAGCTGGGGCTTTCCGCCTGGAAATACGACCCGTCCTGCTCCTCATCGACGATGACCAGCCCCAGGTTCTCGAGGGGAGAGAGGAGTGCCGAGCGGGGGCCGACCACCACTTCCGCCTTTTTCTCTCTGATCTTTATCCATTCCCGCTCCCTTTTCCGCTCCGGAAGGCGGCTGTGAAGAAGCGCAGCCCTCCCGCCGAGCCGTTTTTCGAACTCGGCGACGAGGTCCTCTGTCAGGGTAATCTCGGGCACCAGGAAGAGGATTCTCCTCTTGGCCTCGAGCGTTTTCCGGATCAGCTCAAAATAGACGGATTCCCTCTTCGCCGGAGGCCCGAAAAGGAAAAAAGGAGAAAAACGCTCTCTCCCGGCTGCGGACGTCATCTTTTCCGCGGCCCGGCGTGAGGAGCTGTCCAGGGAAAAATCCATCTCCAGCTGGGTGGGCACTCGAGTCGCTGTTTGAGATGTTTTTCTCCTCCTGGCCGTTCTGACTTCCCTTTGCGTTTGTACCCAGCCTTTTTTCTCAAGCCGGGCGAGGAAGGAGTGAAAGCTTTTGACCTTCAGTTTTTTCCTGAGAAAGGATAGGGCGTAGGGCCTGCGCCCGAGCCATTGCAGAAGCTCTTTTTCTTTTCCGGTAGGATGCTCCTCCTCGAGCGCGGCCCGGCCTCCCTCGGCAAGCCTGACTGTTATCTGACTCTTCAGGATGTAGGTCGGCGGGAGTGAGGACTGGAGGAGCTCTCCCCATGAGGAAAAGAACTCATCGCTGAGGCTGCGGGTGAAAGAGAGGAAGCGGCGGGAAAAAACCGGCTCTTCATCCAGGACCTCGATGACCTGCTTGAGGTCAAGCCCTGGAAAGAACCGTCTCTTTTTGATGCCGATAATAAACCCGGTTAACGTCCGCTTTCCGAAGGGGACAAGGACTCTGGAGCCGACCCTGGCCCTTTCCCGGCAGGATTCAGGAACGATATAAGCAAAGGCCTTGTTGACGGGCAGGGAAAGGACGACTTCGGCGCACAAAGTCATTTCTTGCCCAGGAGGGCCATGACCTTTTTCATGTCTTCCCAGACCATCCTTTTCAGCTCCCGGTTCCCTTCATTGCGGATGAGATAGGAAGGATGAAAAGTGGGCATGACCTGGACCGGCCCGCAGGGATGAAAGTTTCCTCTGAGAGCGGTCATCCCCAGATGGCTGCGGATAAAAAAGTCGGTGGCCACTTTTCCCAGGGTGACCACGACCCGGGGCCTGATGAATTCCACTTGCCTCAGGAGATAACCCTGGCATTTCTCGACCTCTCCGGCCTGAGGAGTCCTGTTTTCGGGCGGACGGCATTTGACCACGTTGGTGATGTAGACCTCTTTCCTCTCGAAACCCATGGCATTGATGATTCTCGTCAGGAGCTGACCGGCCTTTCCCACAAAGGGACGTCCCTGAAGGTCCTCATCGCGGCCCGGCGCTTCACCGACGAACATCAGCTCCGCTTCAGGATTCCCCTCGCCGGGCACAGCCTGTTTTCTGCCCTGAGAAAGGCCGCATTTGCGGCAGCGAAGGATCTCCTCTTTCAGGGAATGAAAAACCTCTTCTCTGGAGGCAGAGGGGGAGGAAACAAACTCCACCCCGAGTTCTGAAAAAAATCTCAGCCTCTCTTCGAGGTTATGGAGAAGTTTTTCCCGGCTTCTTTCCAACGGCTTCCTCTATCCTGTCCAGGATGACCTGGCTGATCTCGGTTTTGCTCATCGTCTCTGTCTCGATGGCTTTCCCGTCCGGGAAGACCAGATGAACCCGGTTTGAATCCGACTCAAACCCGATTTCTCTGTCCAGAACGTTGTTGGCGACGATGAGGTCGAGGTTTTTCTTCTTCAATTTCTGAAGAGCCCTGGGGACAATGTCCTCGGTCTCGGCGGCAAAGCCGACGAGAAACTTTGACCTTTTTCTCTGGCCTAACGTGTGGAGAATATCCTCTGTGGCCGCGACGGCCACTGTCTTTCCGAGGCTTTCTTTGCTTATTTTCCGGGCCGAAATATCGGCAAAGCGGAAATCCGAAACAGCGGCAGCCATGATGACGATATCGGCTCCGGGGAAGTGTTTCAGGACTTCATCCTTCATCTCGGCTGCGGTCTCCACCGGCCTGAAAACGGCCTTTTGAGGCGGGAAGAGCTGGGTCGGGCCTGAGACGAGCACAACCTCTGCCCCGCGCCGGAGCGCTTCCTCGGCAAGGCAGTAGCCCATCTTTCCGGAGGAGCGGTTGGTCAGGAAACGGACCGGGTCCAAGTGTTCGCGGGTCGGGCCAGCCGTAATGAGAAGCGTCTTCCCTTTCAGGCTCTGGCTCTTCTTGATCAGCCGGACCGCCTCCTCGACAATCCTCGCCGGCGAAGCCAGCCTTCCCCAGCCGGTATCTCCGCAGGCCAGGTATCCTTTTTCCGGCTCGACGAACCGGACGCCGAGGCTCTTCAGCTTGCGGATGTTCTGCTGGGTCTGATGATGGAGGTACATAGCCTGGTTCATGGCCGGTGCGATGAGCACCGGACTCTCCACGGCCAGAAAAAAGGTGGAAAGAAAGTCATCGGCGACACCCGCCGCAAATTTCCCGATGACGTTGGCCGTGGCCGGAGCCACCAAAAGCAGGGAGGCCTCTTCAGCCAGCGCCACGTGGGCGATTTTCTCCGAATATTCCTCTTCAAAAGGGTCGACGATGGCCTTCCGGCCGCAGAGGGCGCTGAAGAGGAGAGGAGAAACGAGCCGGGTGGCGTTCCTGGTCATGATGACCTGGACTTCCCATTTCCTCTCCTGAAGCTCCCTGACGACCTCGCAGGCCTTGTAGATGCTCACCGACGAACTGACGCCCAGTGCAATCAACGCCATTTTCACCTCTCATTTCTCCCGGGAAAAACTCTGGAGGATGGGAATGATCTCCTTCTTTCGGGCCTCCAGCCTGCACCCTGCGCTGCGGATGATGGCCTCCAGGTCGCGGACAGCCCTGTCCAGGTCATCGTTGATGATGATGTAATCAAACTGGGGATAGGCCCGGATGTCCTTTCTGGCCAGCTCCAGCCTCTCGGCGATCATCTCCGGACTTTCCTCCCTCAGCTTGAGCCTTCTCTTCAGCTCCTCAAAGAGGGGAGGGAGAATGAAGATGAAGACCGCCTTCTTGATCCTGGATTTGATCTGCTGAGCGCCGCGGACATCGATGTCCAGCAGAAGGTCGCCCCTGCCTCCTTTCTGCTCAACCTCTTTCCGGGAGGTACCGTAGTAGTTCCCGTGGAAGCGCGTCCATTCCACCAGCTTCTCTTCCCTGATCATCTGCTTGAACTCAGGCTCGGAAACAAAGTGGTAATCCCTGCCTTCCTTCTCCGAATTCCGCTTCTTCCGCGTGGTGTGGGATACGGAGAAGTGGAGGTTTTCTACTTTTTTCAACACCCGCTGGACGAGAGTCGTCTTTCCGCTGCCTGACGGTCCGGTGATAACGAATAGCATGCATGGCCTCCAGTCCGGCGTATTATAGTCCTTCGCTACTCAATGTTCTGCACCTGCTGGCGAATGCTCTCCACCTCGGCTTTGACAGTCAGGATGTCCTTGATGAGCTCAATATTTTGAGCCTTGGAATTGACGGTATTCGCCTCCCTGAACATTTCCTGGGCGACAAAATCCAGCTTCCTGCCCACCGGCTCCTCTTTCTCCGGCGAAAGAAGCTCCAGAGCATAATCCAGATGGGATTTCAGCCTGGCCATCTCTTCGGTGATATCGGATCTTTGAGCGAAGAAGGCGGCTTCCTCGGCCAGCTTCTCCTCTGAAAGAGGAATCTCCTGGCTGAAGTCCTTCAATCGGTTTATCAATTTCTCCCGGACAAGCTGGGGCTGTCTGATGGCGATCTTCTCCAGCCTCTTCATCACCCTCTTTATCCTGCCCAGAGATTTACGCAGCTCTTTCTCGACCCCGGTTCCTTCCCTCTTTCTCATCCTGATCATTTCATCCAGGGTTTTCTCAAAGCTTTTTTCCAGGAATGCCGTCTCCCCGGCGTTTAACTCTTTCCTCCTCAGCTCAACGAGATGAGGGATGCTGAACAGGCTTTCCGCTGTCAGGCTGAAGCCCGTCTTCATCTGCGAGGAGAGCCTCTGCAGGGCGCGAACAATCTTGGCCAGCACGTCCTGGTTGATGCACAGCTCCCAGCGCCGCGCATCCGGATAATCCAGCTCAAGGAAAACCTCGATCCTTCCCCTGTGGACTTTTTTCTGGAGGATGGCCCGCAGCCGGTTTTCCAGCCGACCGACCTGGGCTCCCCTGTAATTCCAATCCAGAAAGCGGTGGTTGAGGCTGCGGATGCTGAACTTGGCGGAGAGAGTCCTGAAGTCAAACCTTTTCTCGGCGAAACCGGTCATGCTCTGGATCACGGCTCACTCCCCGCTTCTTCCAGAAACTGCAGGTCGTAGAGCTTCTTGTATATTCCGTTTTTCCTCATCAGTTTCTGGTGGGTGCCGCTTTCGACAATCCGCCCCCTGTCGATGACAAAAATCTTGTCCGCCTTCCTCACCGTGGAGAGGCGGTGGGCGATGGCGAAGGTGGTCCTGTTTTTCATGAGGTTATCCAGGGCACGCTGGATCAGGCGTTCTGACTCCGAATCCAGAGCCGAAGTGGCTTCGTCGAGGACGAGAATCGGCGGGTCCTTGAGCAGGGCTCTGGCAATGGCCAGCCTCTGCCTCTGGCCGCTGGAGAGAAGGGTTCCTTTCTCTCCGATGTTCGAATCATAGCCCTGAGGAAGCTCTTCGATGAACTGATGGGCTTTGGCTGCCCTGGCCGCCCGGATGACCTCCTCCAGGGAGACATCCTCCAGGCCATAGGCGATGTTGTTGCGCACGGTATCGTTGAAGAGGATGAGCTCCTGGGTGACCAAACCGATCTGGGAGCGAAGGGAGGAAAGAGTGACCTCCCGGATATCCATGCCGTCGATGGTGATCCGGCCCGAGGTCGGCTCGTAAAAACGGAGGAGAAGGTTGACAACGGTCGTCTTTCCGGCCCCGCTCAGGCCGACCAGGGCCACTTTCTCGGCCGGCTGGACTTCAAAATTCAGGCCGTGGAGAACAGGCATCATCTCGTTATAGCTGAAGGAGACGTACTCAAACTTCACCAGGCCCCTGACCCTGGGCAGATGGCAAGCACGGGGATGGTCGACAATCTGGGGCTGCCGGCGGAGGATTTCCTGGATTCTCTCGTGGCTGGCTACTGCCTGATGAATGACGTTGTTGGCCCGGCTGAGGCGGTTGATCGGCGTATACATCATGAAGATGGCCATGAGAAAGGAGCTGAAAGCGCCCGGGCTCAGCTCCCCGCGCACGATCCGGGTCGTTCCCACCACCAGAATGAAGGCGCCGAGAATGCCGCCGACGAATTCCATGAAGGGGGAAGACAGGCTTGCGGTCAGAGCCAGCTTGAGGCTCGTCTTGAAATAGTCAAAAGTGGCCTGCAGAAATTTTTTGATCTCGAACATTTCCATGGTAAAGGCCTTGACGATCTTTTGTCCGGTGATTGTCTCGTGGAGAAGGGTGTAGATGTGGGCCATCTTCCTCTGGCCCTGCATCCCCCTTTTCTTCTGCTGAAGGCTGAAGAGCACCAGGGGGATAACGGCCAGGGGAGCGATGAGGAAAGAAAGAAGGGCCAGTTTCCAGTCGGTGATAACAATCTTGCCGAGCAGGGCGACAATCATAAACAAAGAGATGATGAAATCGCCCATACTTCCCGAGACCGCCTGCTGGATTTTGTCCACGTCATTGGTCAGGCGGGACATCAGCTCGCCTGTCGACCGGTGGTCAAAGAAATCGGAAGACTCGTGGATGACGTGCCGGAAGAGGTCGTCGCGCAGCTTTTTCACCACCCGGTGGCCGATGGTCTTCATGAAAAACGTGGAGAGAAAAGTGAACAGGCCCTTTCCGAGAATGACGATCACCAGCAACAGGGGGATGAGCCACAGGAAGTGCCCTTCGGCAGCCTGGAGTTTCTGAAAAACAGAGGTCAGGAACCCGGGCTTTCCGGCTGTCGCCTGCGGGTCTTTTCCGAGAAACATCTGGTCGATGATCGGATGAACGAGATCGACGAAAAGGAAGGTGAAAAACGCCGCGAACAAGCTGAAACCCAGAGAAAGAGCGAGCCTTTTTTTCTCGCTGAGGGTGAGCTTGAGAAGCTGGACTATCTGTCTCATTCTTCACGCTGGGGGCTTAAAAAAATCCGTTCTGCAATTTCAAAGGCGTTCAGGGCTGAGCCGCGGGTCAGATTGTCGGCCACCATCCAGACCCAGAAGCTGTTGGGAATGGCGTCTATCTTCTTGACCTGGCCGAGGAAAATCTCCTCCTTCCTGGCCACCGAGACCGGGCTCGACCGGCCGGAAAGGGAAACTTTGAACAGGGGATGAACCCTAAAAAGGTCTTTCAGGCCCTGGACATCGGTCTTTTTCTCAAGCTCGAGATAGGTCAGGAAGGAATAGGCGAAAAAAACCGGGGCCTGGATGACGGAAAGGGAAAATGGAAAATCCTGACGGTCGAGAACCCGGCAGATTTCTGAGGAAATCTGCTTCTCAACAGCCGTGAACCCATCTGCATCGGTTTTCTCAGTCTGGGAAAGCAGGTTGAAGGCGATCTGCTCCCTGAACACTTTTTTGGTCAACAAAGAGCTGCTGAGCAGGGAATAGCTCTGGCTGGCCAGCTCCTCGATGCCGGACTTCTCGTAGGCAGAGACGGGCTGAAGGGCCATGGAAACGGCTTTTTTCAGGCCGAAGGCGGCCCTGACTATGTGGAACATGTGAGAGAGGACAATGGTCGCCGGATGAGGGTTGGCGATCAGAACGGGTCTTTTCCCGCTCAGAATCCCGTCATTGACACCGGACACAACGACCGGGACCTCCTCATCCAGGTTGAAGGTTTCGCTGAGGTCGATGGCCAGGAATCCCTGTCTGGGGGCCAGGGCGGCAAGTTCCCGATTCACTTTCTGATCCGCGATCAGGAAGACGAGGTCCACTCCCTCCAGAGATTTTTTATCGGGACGATGGATGACCCTGGGCTCGTCCCGGAACGAGGTCAGCTTGCTGTATTCCTCCTCAACGCTCGGATCGTAGAAATCAACGCTCTCGAGCGGGAAGTGCTTCCTGTCCAGGACGCTCCGCAGCTCTTTCGCCCGCAGCGATTCGGTGCCGACAAAAGCAATCCGGAGTCTTTTTTTCTCTTTCATTTCCCGGGGATGGCAGGATCAAAGGGATTTATTGTACTCTGTCATCATGTAATACATCCTGTCTTTCAGGGCGAGTTTCTTTTTTTTCAGCTCCTTCTCCTCCATCTTCTCCGCTTCGGTCAGGAAATTCTTGCTCTTCAGTTTTTCCAGTTTCTTCTCATACTGCTGATGCAGCCGGTTGGCTTCTCTGAATTCCCTGTTTTTCTTCAAAAGAAGTGCCTTAATCTCTTCTTCTCGCATCAGGCTTTTCCTCCAGCTTGAAAATAATATCATAAGCTATGGCCTTATTTCAATTTGAGCAAAGTCATTTCTTTTTTGTGAGAAGGGAGAATGGCGAGGCAGCTCAGCCGGTAGAGCGAGAGACTGAAGATCCTTTTTTAATTTTTTACTTTTTTACGGAAAAGTTAATAATTGACATTCTCCGGGGGTGAAATTATACTGATGTTCGGCTGAAAAGCCTGTCTCCGAAGATGGCGAGGTAGCTCAGTCGGTAGAGCGAGGGACTGAAAATCCCTGCGTCGGCGGTTCGATTCCGTCCCTCGCCATTCCCATAACTCCCCTAAAATAAGCTAGTGTTGCGTCTCAATAACGGCTTTACAATAATCCTGAATCCTGGAACTGTCATTCCCGCAAAGCCTGTCCCTGCGTAGGCAGGGAGCAGGAAACCCTGGATTCCCGCCTGCGCAGGAATGACAGGAAATGTAACATTATTCATTTCGTTTGTATTAGTCAAACCTGGCACGAAAAAGGAAAAAGGGGACAGGCCCCTTTTTTAACAGGCCCCTTTTTTAAATATTCTTCAAAAGATCCTTCACCTTCTGGCTGAAGCCGGGCCTCTTCAGGGCCATTGAGAGAGTGGCTTCGATGTAGCCCATTTTGTCGCCGGCATCATAGCGTTTTCCCTCAAAGAGGACTCCGTAGACCGGCTTGTTCTCCTTCAACAGGTGGCGGATGGCATCGGGAAGCTGGATTTCGCCCCTGTGATCAGGCTTTGTTTTCCTGATGGCCTCGAAGATATCGGGATTAAAAACATAGCGGCCGAGGCTGGCCAGGTCGGATAAGGCTTTTTCCGGACCGGGCTTCTCCACCAGGTCCTCGACCTGAAACAAGTGCTCTGAGACCTGCCTGGGCTTGATGATTCCATAGAGCCTGGTCCCTTCCTCGCCCACTCGGCCGATGACGATGACCGGCGCCTTCCGCTCCTGGTAGGCATCAACGAGCTGCTTGATACAGGGCGTGGCGGAGTCGTAGATATCGTCGGGGAGGAGGACGGCAAACGGCTCCTCTCCGATAAACCTTTCGGCCATCAGGATCGCATGTCCCAAACCCAGGGCTCTTTTCTGGCGGACATAAAAGAACTCGGCCAGGCTGGAAATCGCTCGGACTTCCTCCAGAAGGTCGAGTTTGCCCTTCTCTTCGAGGAACTGTTCGAGCTCGGGACTGGCATCGAAATGGTCCTCCATGGCCGATTTGCCCCGGCTGGTGACCACGCAGATGTGCTCGATTCCCGCGTGAACAGCTTCCTCCACGGAATACTGAATGAGTGGCTTGTCGAAGACAGTCAGCATCTCTTTGGGCTGGGCTTTGGTGGCAGGAAGAAAACGCGTCCCAAAACCGGCAGCGGGAATAACCGCTTTTCTTATCTTCATGTTCAACCTCTTTGAAGCGTGTCTGGACCCTTTCTTCCCGAAAAGGCCCGCTTTCTCAGGGCGTTGGCTGAATCGAAAAAACCGGCGTTAAAACCTGTAGCCTATGGAAAGAGTGGGAACGATGATTTTCATCGTGTAGTCACCGGGCATGGCCGATTCCCATTCCGGGTCGGTGAGGACTCTTTCCAGCGGAACCGTTCTCTCCTTTCCCATCAGGTATTCGATTCCGAAATCCAGATGGATACCATTGAGGCTATAGCCGAATCCGAGGGTGGCCACGTGGAAGTCATAGCTGGGGAGCAGAACGTTCATGGTCCGGTCGGGAGCTTGAGAGGGATCCCAGTAGTACCCGCCCCGGAGCACGATGGATTTCGTCCGGTATTCTGCACCGAACCTGATCTGCAGCGCATCCTTCCAGTGAAGGGGCCGCTCATCATCGCCGCTGGCTTCCATCATCGCTGCCCAGACCGGGTCGACAAAGGTTGTCTCCATGACATCGATCTTCGACCACTGTGTCCACTGGACGTCAGCCGTCAGGGTCAGGTTTTCCATGGGCTTGAAGGCCGCCCCTCCGGCCAGCCATACCGGCCATGTGACTTCCCGTTCAACCTTTGAGGTATCGCTCCATCCGAGGAAGCTGAGGTTGGAAATGCTGGCTTCTCCGCTGAATTTGACTGTGCTCTGCGTTCGAAAAGTGGCGCCGAGGCTGAACATCTCGCTGAGTCTCAACAGGACGCCAAAGGTCGCTCCGTAGCCCCAGCCGGTCATGCTCTCCTCATACTGGCCGAGGTCGACCTCATCTGGGGGCGGGGCGGGATTTGCGACTGCGCCAGCGTGCATGGCGATGTCGAACATGCCATAATTGACGTTCAGAGCCGCGCCGAGGTAAAGCTTCTCGTTAACCTTGACGGCCAGAGCGGGAGCAAAGGTGATGATCCCCACCTTGCTCATCCAGTCATAGGTCTCGCCCATGGATATATTCGCAAAATCAGCGCCATTCCAGCTGGCTCCGAGGCCGGAGGGGATGTACACCCCCAGCCCAAAGACGAGCCGATCGCTCAGGGGATGGTAATAGGCTGCCATGCCGGAAAGGTAGTGGGTAAACTGAGTTTCGGCATTGACCACGGTGATCGGGCCAAACACAGGGTCGACAACGGTCATGGTGTAAGAGCCGGAGGGGATGATGTCAGTCCCGTAAAAGCCGATGTATTTCCTGTCGAACTGAGCGATTCCGGCCGGATTCCAGTAGATGGCGCTGAAATCATCGGCCAGCCCGACAAAGGCCCCGCCCATAGTCAGGGCTTTGGTGCCCAGGCTGTTCAGGTTCAGGCCATTGGCCAGCGCCATCGAACTCAAGAGGCACACAGAAAGCAAAACCGTGAGAATGGTTTTCCTTTTTTTCATGCCGACCTTCTTATTGAAACCTCCTTCTTGATTCTCCTTTGTTTACTCATTTTTGGTTTTTTTGTCAAACGGAATCGCCGTCGAATTTTTTCCGTCTCAGAGGACGACACTCTGAGGGCTCAGACGGCCTTGACCTCTTTGATCTGGGGCACTTTCTTCCGGATGAAATTGGCGATGCCCTGGGTCAGCGTCATCTCCCTCATCGGGCATCCCTCGCAAGCTCCCAAAAGCCGCACCTTGACCACTCCGTCCTCGGTGACCTCGACCAGCTCCACATCCCCGCCGTCGGCTTTGAGATGAGGCCTGATCTCGTCCAGAGCTTTCTTGACTTCTTCTTGCATATGCTTCTCCGTTAGAATTGTTTATTTTTTTGAAGGATAAACTCCTTTTTCTCATCCACATTCACAAAAATCCTGTCTCCTTCTCTGAACACGCCCTCCAGCATCTTCTGGGCCAGAGGATTCTGGATGTCCCGCTGGATGGTCCTCTTCAGGGGCCGCGCCCCGTAAACCGGGTCATAGCCCCGCTCTGTCAGCAGTTTCTTCGCTGCCTCGCTCAGTTCGATGTCGATCTTTTTCTCCCTGAGCCTCTTTCTCAACTCTTCGAGCTGAATATCCACAATCTTGAGGATGACCTCTGGTTTGAGGGGCTTGAAAATGATGACCTCATCCACCCGGTTGAGAAACTCTGGTCGGAAGTGCCTTTCCATGATGGCCATCACCTCTTTCTCCATCCGGTCAAAGTCGTGGCTGAGGTCTTTGATCACCTCGCTGCCCAGGTTGGAAGTCATGATGATGATGGTGTTCCTGAAGTCAACGGTTC
Source organism: uncultured Eubacteriales bacterium (assembly GCA_964477275.1). Lineage (GTDB taxonomy): Bacteria > Acidobacteriota > Aminicenantia > Aminicenantales > Aminicenantaceae > CAYZDV01. The sequence continues at coordinate 2,304 of CAYZDV010000002.1, read as the reverse complement.
GCCCCTTTCCGTCAGTCAGCCGGCCATCATCCAGAATCTGGAGCAGGATGTTAAACACATCGGCATGGGCTTTCTCGATTTCATCGAGAAGAATGACCGAATAGGGCCGGCGCTTGATGGCCTCGGTGAGCTGGCCTCCTTCCTCGTAGCCCACATAGCCAGGAGGAGCGCCGATCAAGCGGGAAACGGCGTGCTTTTCCATGTATTCGGACATATCCTGGCGGACCAGAGCCTTCTCATCGTCGAAAAGGAACTCAGCCAGTGCTCGGGCGAGCTCGGTCTTGCCGACCCCTGTCGGACCCATGAAGATAAAGGAGCCCAGGGGACGGGTCGCATCCTGGATCCCGGCCCTTGCCCGGCGGATGGTGTCGGAAATGGAGTGAAGAGCATGGTCCTGGCCGACGACTCTCCTGGTAAGAGTGGTCTCCATCTTGACCAGTTTTTCCACTTCTCCCTCAAGCATCCTGGAGACAGGAATGCCCGTCCACCGCGATACGACCTCGGCCACATCCTCCTCATCCACCTCCTCCTTCAGCATCTTGCCTGATTTCTGGACCTCGGCCAGCTTCTCGGCTGTTTCCTTCATCCTCTTTTCGACTTCGATGATCTTGCCGTAGCGAATCTCGGCCACTTTCTCCAGGTCGCCCGCTCTTTCCGCATTCTGCTCCTCGACCCGGAGCGCATCCATCTGCTCTTTCAGTCTGTTCATGGCATCGATCAACTCTTTCTCCCTTTTCCATCGGGCCTTGAGTGCGTTCGATTTTTCTTTGAGGTCGGCCAGCTCTTTGTTGAGTTTTTCCAGCTTTTCCCTGGCGCTTTTTTCTTTTTCTTTCTTCAGGGCCTGCTTCTCGATTTCGAGCTGGATGATTTTCCGCTCCAGCTCGTCGATCTCCTCCGGCATGCTGTCGATCTCAATCCGGATGCGGGAGGCGGCTTCATCGATCAGGTCGATGGCCTTATCCGGAAGGTATCGGCCGGTGATGTAGCGGTTGGACAGCGTGGCTGCCGCCACCAGGGCAGAGTCCTTGATCGCCACCCCATGGTGGACCTCGTACTTCTCCTTCAGCCCTCTCAGAATGGAGATGGTTTCCTCGACAGAGGGCTCATCGACAAAGACCTGCTGAAACCTCCTCTCCAGCGCCGCATCTTTCTCGATGTATTTCCTGTATTCGTTGATCGTGGTGGCTCCTACACAGCGCAGCTCGCCTCTCGACAGCGGCGGCTTGAGCATGTTCGAGGCGTCGACGGCGCCTTCGGCAGCGCCGGCACCGATTATGGTGTGGAGCTCGTCGATGAAGAGGATGAGCTCGCCCTTGGCCTCCTTGATTTCCTTCAGAATCGCTTTCAACCTGTCCTCGAATTCCCCTCGGAATTTGGTGCCGGCGACCAGAGCGCCGATATCCAGAGCGATAAGCCGTTTATTCTTCAAAGACTGGGGGACATCGCCGTTGGCAACCCGCTGGGCCAGCCCTTCAACGATAGCCGTTTTACCGACACCCGCCTCACCGATCAGCACCGGGTTGTTTTTTGTCCTCCGGGAGAGGACCTGAATGACCCTGCGGATCTCGTCCTCCCTCCCGATGACCGGGTCCAGCTTTCCCTTTCTCGCCAGGTCTGTGATGTCCCGTGCGTAGCGTTCGAGGACCTGGTATTTTCCCTCGGGCTGGGGGTCGGTGACCCGATGGGTTCCTCTGATAGCCATGAGGGCCTTGAGCACCAACTCTTCGGTCATCCCGTTCTGACCCAGGATTCGGCCAGCCTCGCTGAAGCCATCCTTTAACATGGCCAGGAAGATGTGTTCGGGCGAGATGTACTCATCCTTGAGCTTGTCCGCTTCCTTCCGGGCACTGTTCAGAACCTGACGCAAGGAGGGGGAAATGTAGACCTCTCCGGCTCCTTGAATTTTGGGAAGCCTTCCCAGAGCGGCGTTCGCTTCCTCCATAATTTTTCCGGCACTGACGCCCATCTCGGACAGGACGGCGTTCACGATGTTCCCGTCTTGACTGAGAAAGGCCCAGAGAAGATGCTCAGGCTTCAGCTCCTGGTTGCCCAGTTCCTCGGCCCTGCTCTGGGCAAGCTGAAAGGCTTCCTGGGTCATGAGCGTGAATCTTTCCCACCTCATCTTTTTCTCCTGTTTTATTTAAACATATTCCTCCCTCTCAAGACAAGCTAAAGGAAAGTAAGCATCTTTTTTTCCGTGGAGGCTGATATTTTTTTAGGATGGGTCCTGTCATGGGGTGTCCCCCGTACGTCCTCGCTGATCTGTTTTCCCCCGGGAAACAGATCGGGGGAGCCGAGGGGATA
>CAYZDV010000001.1:0-65034 GCA_964477275.1 uncultured Eubacteriales bacterium | reverse complement strand
AGAGTAAAGAGAAAATTGCCTTTTAGCCAGAAAGTCTGTTTTTTCTCTCCTCACTTCCCAAAGCAGGCCGCCCTCCTGGCCATCCTTTTCTCCCTCCTCCTGACCTCCTGTGCCACAAAGACATATTTTCCAAAAGGAAACGTGCAGAGAGGGCTTGCTTCCTGGTACGGAGACGAATTCCACGGGAGGCTCACCTCGAACAGAGAGGTTTACGACATGCACGCCATGACCGCCGCTCACAAAACACTTCCCTTCGGGACGTACGTCCGGGTGATCAACCTCAACAGCGGCAAATCCGTGATCGTCCGCATCAACGACCGCGGGCCCTTCATCAAGGACAGAATCATCGACCTCTCCTACGCGGCAGCCAGGCGGCTGGGAGTGGCTGAAATGGGGGTCGCACCGGTCGAAATCCGGGTTCTGAAGAAATTTTCGCCGAAAAAATCCTCTCAGAAATTCTCGGTTCAAGTCGCTGCCTTTGAAGTCAGAACAAACGCTCTGAAGCTCCGGAATCAACTGCTGAGACGATACAACAATGTCTATATCTCAAAGGTCAAGACACCGGCTCAAACGTTTTACCGGGTGAAAATCAGCGTCCGCAGCATGGAGGCCGCTCAAAATCTCGCAGAGAAACTCAGGAAAAAAGGCTATTCCGCCCAGGCCCTGGAAGACCTGGAAGGATGAACCTGGCAGCCTGGTTTTTTTACCTTTTCCTTTGAAAAAGATACGCACAGGGTTTTAACGTATTCTCTTTTCCATCATGGACGGCGAAACGGGCACCGCTCCACATCGAGGCTGCCCCGTATTCCCCTTTTTTATTGATGGCGTAAAAATTCAGGCCGAAGCTGGGCCGTCCCTCTTCATCCACAAGGTGCGGAAAGTGTTTGGATTTATGGGCGATTTTTTTTAGGCTCCTGAGGCAGGCCTCCTCAGGCGACAGGCCGGCGCTCATAAAATGGACCACAGAATAGCTCCCGCAGTTGAGAATGTTGGCTTCGCCCCTTCCGGTTGACCCCGCGGCACCGACCTCGTTATCCACATAAAGGCCAGCCCCGATGATCGGTGAGTCTCCCACCCGGCCAGGAATCTTGAAGAAGAATCCGCTTGTGGTGGTCGCTCCGACAAGGTTGCCCCGGGCATCGATGGCGCAGCAGTTGATCGTCCCGTTGTTCTCGAAAAAAGGGGCGAATTCTCCCGCCACTTCCTTGCGGGGAGAAAACCAGAAATCTCTCTCCGAGAGAGTTTCTTTGCGGCGAAGCCATATTTCCCTGGCTCGCTCTGTCAGCAGGTCTTCCTCCTTGAACCCGTGAGCTCTGGCAAACTTCAGGGCTCCTTCTCCGACGAGAAGGCAATGGTCGGTCCTTTCCATGACCAGTCTGGCCACCCTGGAGGGATTCTTGATGTTTCTCAGGCAGGCCACCGCCCCGGCATTATGGGTCGGACCGTGCATGACCGAGGCATCCAGCTCCACAACCCCCTCCTCGTTGGGGAGGCCTCCGTATCCCACGGACCTGTCATTGGGGTCGTCTTCGACGATGTTGACTCCCGTGATGACCGCATCCAGGGGGTCCTTTCCCTGGCGGAGAAGCTCCATGGCTTTTGCCGTGGCTCTCAGCCCGTTGCTGCTGGCCACTACCACCACTCTCCCCTGTTCCTGGGCTCCTTCGATAAAGTTCTTCCCTCCGCTCAATACAGCGGCCGCTCCGGCTCCGATTCCGGCTTTGAGAAAATCTCTTCTTGAGAACTTGTCTTTCATCCTGCCTCCTTGCCATTGCAGCTTTTTTATAACTTACAGAATTTGCATCGGAGACGCAACTCCTTTTCCAGCAGGCCTGGCAATTGACAATTCAGAGGTCGTGGGTTATAAATCCCTTTTCCCTTAAGAATGAGAAAGAAAATCCTCTTTTCTGCCTCGCTTTTCCATGCTCTCAACGACGCGGCCACGGTGACCGTTCCCATGGTTTTCCCCCTTCTCTACAGCCAGCAGCTCATCATCAAAAAGTACTTCCACATCGGCCTCCTCTCCAACCTGGGGTTGCTCGTCACCTTCCTCTTTCAGATCATTATCGCCAATGCCTCCCACCGCTTTGAATACAAAACGATCCTCTTTGTCAGCTATGTGGGCATCTGTCTCGCTCTTTTTTCGATGACCCTGACGTCGGCTTTTGCCTCTTTCCTTATTGTCTATCTTGTAATGAGAGTATTCAACAGCTTCTACCACACATTGGGTGTCGCGTGGGTTTCGAAAACTCATGCCAGCCAGGGTCTCGACCGCTCCATGGGAATCCAGAGCGGTTCGGGAAACCTGGGAGTTCTGGCAGCCTTCATCTCTTCCGGCTACCTGGCCCAGACCATGGACTGGAAAACACCTCTATATGTCTGGGCGCTGGCGGGGTTTTTTCTGGGGACGGTGAGCTTTTTGACCGTCAGAAAAATCTCCTCCGCGGTCAAAGAGCCCTACATTCCGGACTTCCATTCCTGGATAAAAACCCTGAAGCGTATCCGCCGCTATATTCCCGGCTTTGCCTTTGGCGGAGCCTGCTGGGGAATCACCATTTTCTTCGCTCCCTCCCTGCTCAATCACCGGTTTCAGGTCCCTCTGGGGCAGACGGGGCTTTATCTGGCCCTCTGGATCGGCATCGGAACGGTCATCACCTATCTGTTCGGGTTCTTGAGCCGCAGGTTCGGCCGCTCGAAAGTCTCCCTGGTGGCTTTTGTGGGCGCAACTGCGTTCAGTTACCTGCTGGGCCTGGCTCCATTCGTCAAGCTGGCGGTGGTCAGCCTGATTCTCTTCGGGACTTTCCTTTTTCTCATCTATCCCGGATTTCAGTCTTTTGTCGGGGACAATGTTCCAGCCCCGGCCCAGGCGCAGGCCTTCAGCCTGGCCGCCAACGTCCAGATGCTCTCCGGCGCCTCGGTGGTCATCATCGCCGGCGTTCTTTCGGACCGGTTCGGAATCCATTCGCCTTTTCTTTTTCTGGGAGGAGTGGGCACCTTGATCGCTCTCTTTTACCTGCTGAAAAACCCGCTGCAGAAGGAAAAGAGCTTCCTCTTCGCTGGATAGCCAGCCTCAAAGAAACGTCATTTTTTCAGCCTGATCACCTGGCCGGGAAGCTTTCCCGTCCATTCTCCCTTGTCCAGCACAATCTCGCCGTTGACCAGCAGATATTCCACTCCCTGGCTGTACACATGAGGATTAGAAATAGAGGTTTCGGTTTTGATGTTATTCAGGTCCAGAACACCGATGTCCGCTTTGCAGCCCTCCCTGATCCAGCCTCTATCTTCCCAGTTCATGATTTGAGCAGCGAGGGAGGTCTGGGAACGGATGACATGGGGAAGGGAGACCGCTTTCCTCTCCAGGGCGTACTTCTTGATTTTATGGAGGAAGGTCGAATAGGATCGGATGTGGGTCAGGCCGATGCCGTAAAAAGGCGCTGTGCCATCGCTTCCTGTGCCCACATAATCCTTGTTCATGATGTATTCGATGTCCTGTTCGGACATCCGGAAGGGAATGCATCTCGCTCCCTGGAGTTCCAGCTCAATGGCGGTGTCCTCGACGGATTTCCTCTTTATGGCTGCCGCCTGCAGCAGGGACTTGCCCTCCAGGTTTTTTTCCGCACTGATGGCCACCATGAAGTTTTCCGGGCCGACTCTGTCCACGACGAAAGAACGGACCTGAACTCGGATTTTCTCGGCCTCCTGCGGGTTTTTCATCCGTTCCAAAAAGAGCATCCTTTCCCTCGCGTTCCCCGGGCCGCGGAAATTGCTCATGTGGATCAAACTCTGACCGACGAGCCGGACCAGACTTTTTCTGGGCAATGCCTCCAGGAACTGGAGATGATGCTCGGAGAGCGGAATATGGGGCGTGACTTTTTTGTAAAGACTCAGCAGGTGCTCATCCCGGAGATGGTCAAAAATCTCCTCGATGTCCGCCGAAGAGAGCCGCTCACTGTTGCTCTCCTCTCTTCCCGCCCATGCCGAGCGGGGAATCAGGCTCATGTAGGGATAGCCGCTGGAGAACTGGTAGGGATACTGGTCGGCGGTGACTTTCAGGCCTCTTGCCCGGGCGTCCTCGATAACCGCGCAGGCTTCTTTCACCAGCCCCCAGTTCGGCTTTTCCATGACCTTGAAGTGGGAGATATGGACCGGCGCGGCCGAACGTTCGGAGATTTCAATCGCCTCCTTGATGGCCTCGACCAGCCGGTTCCTCTCATCCCGGATATGGGTATGGTAGATCCCGCCGTAAGGCGCAATAACCCCGGCCAGTTCCACGACCTCATCCGTCCTGGCGAAGCTTCCAGGAAGATAGACGAGGCCGGTGGAAAGCCCGTGGGCTCCCTGCTCCATGGCCTCCCGGACCAGAGACTTCATTTCCTCCAGCTCTTCGGGCGTCGGTTCCCGGTCTTCCATGCCCAGGACAATTTCTCTGACCGTTCCATGCCCGACCAGGAGGGCGGCATTCGGGCCGACCCCCTCCTCTGACCAGCGCTTCATCAGGTCTTCGGCCTTCTCGAAGATCGGCCAGGCACTCGAGCCGCACTGGCCGACAACGACCGTGGTCACTCCCTGCCTGAGGTAGTTCAGGCAGGCTCTGTTCTCGGGGAAATACATCCCGCCGTCGACATGGGTGTGGAGGTCGATGAATCCAGGAATGACATAGAGCCCCTTGGCGTTGATCACCTTTTTTGCCGGGCCGGTAATCGATTTTTCTACTTTGACGATAACTCCCTCCCTGACCGCCACGTCGGCTTTAAAAGCAGGTTCAAGAGAACCGTCAAACACTCTGGCGTTTTTGATCAGAACATCATAAAGAGTTTCCTCTCCTGGTTGACCCGCGCTGTGGACCCCGGAGAAAAAGACGATAGCCGTGATCAAAAAAATGCGAAAATACACAGCCGTTCTTCTCATGGCGCCTCCTTTTCTATTCTGAAAAAGGGACATTCCAGGAGAGATGTTCCCCTGGCTTAATCCCTCTTCTTGTGTTTCTCGAGGAGTTCGGTGTACCTGTTGGAAAGGTCGATTTCCTCTCCGTCGATAAAGACCTTCTCGATACGGGTCCGAAGCTCGAGAATGTCGCCGTCGGCCAGGACGATGTTGGCGGTTTTGCCCTTCTCCAGGCTTCCCATCATGTCCGCCAATCCGAATATCTCGGCCGGATAGATGGTCACTCCCTTGAGAGCCTCTCTCCGGTCCAGTCCGAAGGCGGCTGCTTTTGCCGCATGGTAGGGCAGGTCCTTGGCCAGGCTTGCACTCTGGGAAGAAAAAGCGAACTTGACCCCTGCCCTGGCCAGGACCGAGGGATTCCTGTAGATGGCATCATAGCCATCCTCCCACCGGGTAGGCATGGCATTCAGAGAGCCAAAAACAACGGGGATTCCGGATTTTTTGATCTCCTCGGCCACCTTCCATCCGTCGCTGACTCCGAAGAAGACGGCCTTGAGTTCTTCCTCCTCGACAAACCGGATGGCCGCCCTGATATCCCCGTCCGTATGGACGGCAATCATCACCGGGAGCTGGCCGTTGACCACGGGAAGAAGGAACTCCAGCCGTTCATCGAATCCCGGGAGCGGGAGGAGAAGGTTTTTCTGCGCCGTCTGTTTCCGCTTTTGATAATAGCGGGCCTCGTTCAGCATCTGCTTCAGCTCGCTGATTCGTTTGGAAATATCTTCCGGAGCCTGGGCCTCCCCTCTTCTGAATCGCGGCAGCGAGGGGAATTGAATGAGCATGGCCACAGGATTCTTCACCACCATTTCCCCGGGTGTCCAGCCAGAGAGCTTGATCAGGCCGGCCTGTCCGGAAATGACCCCGCCGGAAGGCGTAACGACGGCCGCCGTGATGCCATTTGATCTGGCTATGGGGATGTGCATGGAGTCCGGCCGGAGCGCCTCCACGGCTCTGACCTGGGGGTTGAAGGAGCCTGTCTCGCTGGAGTCGACTGTGGCCCGCACTGCCCCGATTTCAGAAAGGCCCAGATAACAGGAGCTGTCGATCAGGCCGGGATAAGCGAAAAGGCCCCTGCCATCGATGACCTCTGCCTCAGGAGGAATGGGAATATCCTTTCCCACAGCTTCAATTTTTCCGTTTTTGACGAGGATTGTTCCAGAGGGAATATCCTCTCCGACGACAGGGATGATGGTTGCGCCTTTTATGGCAATCATCCGTGGTGCCTTCTCAGCTGCCCAGCTAAAGGCAGCGCAGAACATGAGAGCCAGGACGAGAGTCAGGATTTTCCTGGTCATTTTATCCCTCCCTTTTTCTCTTTTTCGGTTTTTTTCTTCTCCATTTCCTCGCGTTCTTTCAGGTGTTGGGTCCGGTCAAAATAAACGTTGCCCTCGATGATGGTCATCTCACAGAGAGTGTAGGCGGAGAGCGGGTGTTCACTGAAGATGGCGATATCGCCGTGCTTTCCCTCTTCCAGGCTTCCGGCGATCTTCTCCACCCCGAGCTGGATGGCCGGGTTGATGGTGATGAGCTTCAGGCAATCTTCCTCAGAGAGGCCGCCGTACTTTATGGCTTTGCCCGCGTCGTTGAACAGGCGCCTGATCCTTTCCCCGCTGTCGGAGTTGATGGAGACCAGCACGCCCTTCTGTGTGCAGTATGCCGCGTTATAGGCAATCCCTTCGGAGGCTTCCACTTTATACGCCCAGTTGTCGAGAAAGATGGAGATGCCGATGCCTTCTTCAGCCAGCTCCCTGGTGATCTTGAAGGCTTCTGAGGCGTGCTCGAAACAGGCGATTTTGAACCCGAGCTCTTTGGAAAGCTTGATGAACTCCAGAGTCTCGTCGGCCCGGTAGGTATGACAGCGGGCCAGCATTTTTCCTCTGAGCATGTCCGCCAGCTGCTCCATGCGGAGGTCCCTGCGGGGCGGGATGAGGTTCCTCGGTGCCTTTTTGGATTTTATCAGCTTTTCATGCCTCTCCCACTGCTCCATGTAATTTTTAGCCTTTAAAAATTCCCGGCGGATGATGGCGTTGACGCCCATCCGGGTCTGGGGATAACGGGGTGTTCCGAGTGCGAAGACATTCGCCTGTTTGGGATTTTCACCCAGGGCGAACTTGAGTGTCCTGTAAGCCTCTGGAACGAGCATTTCCTCAGCGGTTTTTCCCCATTTCATCTTGAGGACGATATTCTCGCCTCCGATCGGGTTCCCGCTGCCGTGCATGGTGTGGACCATGGTCACACCGCCGGAGAGAGCCGTGTAGATGGACGGGTCTTCGGCATCCACCACATCCCGCATCCTGACCTCGGGGGTGATCGCCTCCGAGCTCTCGTTGGTGCCGGTGAGCGCGATGTGGGTATGGGAATCGATGATTCCCGGCATGACGTATTTTCCGCTTGCATCGATGACTTTTATTCCCGCCGGGACCGGGAGGTTTTTTCCGATTTTCTGGATAACTCCTCCCCTGATCAGGATATCCCCGCTTTCCATCGTTCCCCCGGTCACGGTCAGCACTGTTCCGTTTTTGATCAAAAGGTCCTGCCCGGAAGAGAAGCCGGAGAAAATCAAAAGAAGGCATACGCCGAGTGTGAGTCTGATCTTTGTTCTTTTCATCATCACGCCTCCTTCACAGTTCTTGATCAGGGATCCGGGTGGCCCTCAGCCGGGCCGACCCGCCTTCAAACGAGATTGTTCCTTCCAGGGTATCCTTTTCCGCTGTCCCGATAAATGACATCTCCATTGTTTCTCCCATGATGACCACAGAGAGCAGGAAAGAGAGAGATTTGCCGCTCAGCATCCCGTCGCTGATTTCCCATCGGCCGAAATCAGAAAAAATCAATCCGCTGACGGCATTCCCCTCCTGCACCAGATCGACGGTCATTTCCATCTCGCCCATCGGCCCTGAAACCGTCGCTTTCCATTTTCCGGAGACATTCACCGTGGCCGCTTCAGTCCCCCTGGGAGGTTCTTTGACGTCGAATGAGAGCCCGTCAACAAACACTCTTTTGACCTTTGTCTTCTCTGCGAAAATCTCGCCATCGGTCAGAACGATGTTGGCCGCTTTTCCCGGCTCAAGGCTCCCCAGAAACCCGCTCACTCCTAACAGGCGAGCAGGGATGATTGTCATTGCCTTCAGGGCTTGTTCCCCGGGCAGCCCGGCTTTCAAGGCCTTCTGGATGCCGGACGGAATGGCTGATGCGTTTCGGAGGCCCAGGGAGACCAGCCCGAAGGAGATTCCCTCCTGGTGGAGACGGGCAGCATTGGCCGGATAGACCTCTTCTTCGGCTTTCTTTTTCGTTTCTTCATCCTGGCGGGCATAAATGCTGGTCGAGGGCGGTCTGAAATCCAGGGTGATGAGGAGAGGGACATTCGCTTCCTTGACCAGGGAAGCGACCCTCCAGGCTTCATTTGCCCCGCTGAGAACGGCGGTGAGACGGAACTCCTTGATGAGCCGGATGGCGCGTTTGATGTCTTCCTGGTTGGCACAATGGAAAAACACCGGTTTTTTCTCCACCACATACGGCAGGAGGGCCTCCAGGTAAGGGTCGTATTCGGGCCTTTTGACGCCCAAAGAAGACCTTAAAAACTGCGTTTTGTGGAGCGAGTAGTGTTCGGCATCCATAAAAGACTGCCTGAGAAAGGCCATGGTTCCCATCAGGCTGGAGGGGTAGATTCTCCGTTCCGTGGCGAAATGGACATGGAGGGCCACGGGATTGCGGATGACCATGGGCCTTATCTCTTCGCCGTTGACGTTCAACAGCACGCTCTGACCGGCGTAGATGCTCCTCTCCGGCGCCACCAGCACCGTGGTGATCCCGGCCCTGTGCAGGTTTTCCACGTCCGCTTTCTTGGGCTTTAACAGCTTGAAGGCCATGATGGCTACCTGCTCTGCCCAGTCCTTTTCCACGGGTTCTGCCATTGCTGCCCTCTGGATTCTCTCAGCCGGCCTCTCCTCCTTGGGCACTTCAAGAAAATGACTGGAGAGAGCATCGATCAGGCCGGGATACGCGAAGAGTCCCTTGGCCTCGATGACCTCGGCATCCTCGGGAACAGCCACCTTTTCGGCAGGACCCAGGGATTCAATCAGCCCGCTGCGGACAATGATGACACCGTTCTCCAAAGGGGGGGCGGAGACCGGGACGACCGTGCAGCCGACAATGGCGTAGGTCGGCCCGACTCGGGCAGGACCGGAGGCAGAAAAGAGCAGAACACATGCCCCCAACAGAATAACCAGAAATGCGGCTTTCGGCTTCATGTTCCTCCTTTCCTTGATGATAATGTTTGACATCCCTTTAATAATCCAGGTTAAATGAGGAAAATGAAGTTTAGCAAAAAAAAGATATGCGGTCTACTCAATTTGAAACAGGCGCTTTCCCCCCGAATTCCCGTCAGGAAATGAGAAAAGGAATCCGGAGAATCTTTTCTGAAGTCGCCGGCACCTATGAGCTGGTCAATCATGTATTAACCCTGGGCCTGGACATCCTGTGGCGGAAAAAGGCTGCGCGGGAAGCAGCCAGGGCCGATGGCCTTCTCTGGCTGGACGCCTGCAGCGGCACCGGCGAGATGGCCCTCAACCTCTCCCGCCTGGCAAAAAATAATGTGAGAGTTGTCGCGGTCGATTTCTGTCTGCCCATGCTGGCCAGGCTACTGAAAAAAAAGGGGAGGGTCTCCCTTTTCCCGGTCATGGCTGAAGCGGAATCCCTGCCTTTTCCGGATGAGACGGTTGACCTCATCACCATCTCCTTTGCCACCCGGAACATCAACATCAACAAACGAATTCTGATCAGCCATCTCCTGGAATTCTGGCGTGTTCTCAGACCCGGGGGCCGCTTTGTCAACCTGGAGACCAGCCAGCCTTCATCGAAGCTCACGAGGAGGCTTTTTCATTTCTACGTCCGGACCGCCGTCCGGCCGGTGGGAGTTTTCCTCTCCGGCTCCCGATCCGGATACCGGTATCTTTCAGCCACCATCCCGCGCTTCTACGGCCCGGATGAATTCTCAGCCATTATCCGCGAGGCCGGGTTTTCCCGGGTTTTGTGCCGAAGGCTCTTTGCGGGAATTGCCGCCATTCACACCGCCTGGAAATAGAATCCTGGAATTCGGCCTTGGCATGCGAAAAGAAAAAATGCCCTCCTGTCCTGAAAAACATCTGGAGGTATTTGCTTCTAAATACCATCTTGTTTTTCAGGACAAGTAAAGGACCAGGGTTAGATTTTTAAGCCACTTGACAGGGAGCCTGACCGTCAATCATTGCCTGATCTCAAGATGGCATCCTCTCGCCTTTGCCCATTCAGAAACAGAACCGCCAATTCTAAGGCCAGGGAAGAATTTTCTTTCTCTTTCGTCTAAAAATCCAAATGAAAGGTTTCATGAAATTCTTCAGGACTCTGCTCGTTCTTCTGGCGGGAATATCCCTGGCCTACTCCTCTTCCCTGCCGAAAAAAGACATCAACATCCTCCTGGTCACCATCGACACCCTCAGGTACGACCGGGTGAGCGTGTATTCGGATAAATACGTCAAAACTCCCAACATGGACCAAATCGCCGCTGATGCCTGGGTGTTTCAGTGGGCTTTTGCTCATAACCCGGTCACTCTCCCCTCCCATGTCAACATCCTCACGGGAACAACGCCGATTTACCACGGAATCAGCGATAACCCGGGATTTGTCCTGGACCAGAGGTTTCTCACCCTGGCTGAGTACTTGAAAGAAAGGAAATACGCAACGGGGGCGTTTATAGGGTCCTTTCCCCTCGACTCGCGGTTCGGCCTCGACCAGGGGTTTGACATCTACGACGATCACTACGGAAGCCAGAACCTGCTGGAAATCTACTTTATCGAAAGACCCGCCGAGAAAGTCATCGCCCCTGCCATGGAATGGATCTCCGGCCAGAGCCAGAAGTGGTTTGCCTGGATTCATCTTTTTGACCCCCACGAGCCTTACATCCCCCCTCCTCCCTTTGACCAGGAATACAGGCATGACCCTTACTCGGGTGAAGTCGCCTATGTGGATGCTCAGCTCGGCCGTCTCTTCGATTTTCTCCAGGAGAAAGGCATGATGGAGAACACGGTGATCGTGCTGACTTCCGATCACGGCGAAGCCCTGGGAGAAAAAGGAGAGAGGACCCATTCCTATTTTGCCTATAACAACACCATCCGCATTCCTCTCATCATCAGGATCCCCGGAATGAAAGCGGAAACCATTGAAGAGAATGTCTGCCACATCGACATCTTCCCCACCCTCTGCGAGGTGCTCGGCGATAAGATTCCTGCCCATCTCCAGGGCGAATCTCTGCTCCCCATCGTCAAAGGCCAAAAAAGAAAAAACAGGGAAATCTACTTTGAATCCCTCACTCCGTATCTGAACCGGGGCTGGGCACCGTTGACGGGATTCATCAGAGAATCCCTGAAATACATCGACCAGCCCATCAGGGAAGTCTATGACATCAGGGCCGATATTTTCGAGGACAACAACCTGGCAGGAAGCACGAACACCAAAGAGCTGGAAAAAGACCTGGAAAAACTCATCCAGAAACTCCGGGGAAAGGAAAAGGCCGAGAGGTTTTCAACGATCGACGTGGGGGAAATGAACAGGCTGCGGAGCCTGGGCTACATTTCTGACGGGAAGACTCCCAAAAAAGTGGCCTTCTCAGTCGAGAACGACCTGAAAACCCTCAAACCGCTGCAGAACACGATGTACGAAGCGGTGCTCAAATACAGGGAAGGGAAAATCAGAGAAGCCATCAACGATTTGATCGAAGTCATCGAGAAACGGCCGGACTTCGTCCTGGCGTACAATCATCTGGCCAGCATTTATTATGTGATGGGCCAGCACGAAAGCACGGTGGAAATCCTCCGGAAGGGAATGAGGAACAATCCCAAAAACCTGGGGCTCATGTCCAAGCTGGGAATCATGCTGGTGGTGGCCAACAGGCAAGAGGAAGCCATCGATATCCTGCAGAAGTGCATAAAAATGGACGACCGGAACCCCGAGTACTTCAATTACCTGGGTGTCGCCCACCAGAAAAGCGGCAACTTTCCGCTCGCCCTCGAAAACTACAAGCGCGCCATCGAGTTCGACAACAATTTTGCCCTCGCCTGGAGCAACATGGGCTCTCTCTACCTCTTTGAATACGTCAAAACAAAGAGCGACAAAGACTTCCAGCGGGCCATTGACTATTTCAACACCGCCCTTGCCTTTGACCCCAACCTGCAGGCTGCCATCAACGGAAAAAATGCGGCCTACAAATTCAAAGAACAAATAACCAGTCAGCTCCACAACTGACCCTCAGCGAATAAAGATTTCTTTCCTCTTTTTCCAGTTGCACGAATTACCCTTCCTCGTGATGACCTTTTCTATGAAAGACGGATGGGTGGCATGGGGACACCCCGCGACAGGACCCATTCTCACCTTAAAAAAACCATCACGAGAAAAGATGCTTTCAAGTTCCCATGAATGGTTGAGGAGCGGATTCGTATCATGTATCATATATGCCCTGAAGAGAGGTGAGGAGTTGTGCGTGTTCAAGACAGCCGTTGAAATCCTCAAGGCGAGAATCGGCCTGGAATCCAACAATGAAAACCTCCTTCCTGTCCTTCCTCCCTCCGTTGAAGTGAAGTCGCTCCTTACCGATTTCAAGGACGTGGAAAGGATTCTCTACTCCACTGACCTCGATGGCTACATTTCAGTGGAGGAGACACGAGAAGAGCCTTGCTTTGCCTTTTCTGGAGAAAAAGCCCGCTTCAGTGGCCCTTTCCTCCGGTTGTCGGAAGAGGCATCTGATTTGAGGTTCAGTCTCTGGGGAAACCAGGGATTCCTTTACCGGTATACTCTTTATCTGCTGGAGAAGAAGCACTCCATTTATAATCTTCATGCGTGTGCTCTTTACCATGAAAAGAGAAATCACATGTACGTGGTGACCGGCGGGGCCGGCAGCGGGAAAACGGTCTATCTCCTCAGCGGACTGGCCAGGGGACTCCAGCTTTTTTCAACGGAAACCGTTCACTTCAGGAAGGAAAACGGCGCCATTACCTGGTTCATGGGATCCCTGGTGGATAACGTGAGGCTGGGCACTCTGACCCACCACTTCCCCCAGTATTTATCCCTGATGGAAACTCAGGAAGGAACCGATGAATGGCAGAAGAAAGCGGCTCTCGACTTCTCATCCCACAGAACCAGTTTTGAGGAGATTTCTGATCCTGAAGCCGTAACCATTCTCTTCCCCCGGATCGAGGAAGGCCGCCAGGGCTTCCTCATCAATCCCATCCATGACCGGAGGAAAGCGGCCAGAGCCCTGTTTGATAACATCTCCCAGAAAATTGCGGAGACCGTGGTTCTCTATGACCGGATTCCTATCCCGGGACTTGACGAGAAAGAGATGGCCGGCCGGCGGCTCAATCAGGTCAACGCGCTCCTCGAGCATGGGACGGTAAAGCTCACGGCCTCTGTCCTCTCCAATCCCATGGAATGCTGGGGAGACATCCTGGAATGAAAAAAGGAGAATAAAATGAGCAAAGCCTGGGAAGAAATCATCAAGATGCCATCAGGAGGGCGGACGGCCAAGCCCAGAAAAGCAGGACTGACCATGGTTATCGATAAGGGAATAGGTCCGGTCCACGTGGGTGACCTGATCAAGGTTTGCGGCGAGTACATCGATGTCATCAAGCTCACCTTCGGCACCTCGGCTTTCTACGAGAAAGAACTTTTGAAGAAAAAAACCGAAATGCTCAGCCGGGCCCATGTCGATGTCATGCCCGGCGGAACCTTCCTGGAAGTGGCGGTGTGGCAGGGAGTCCTCGAGAAATACCTGGACAAAGCCAGAGAGCTGGGCTTTTCAGCGGTTGAGGTCTCGGACGGAACGATCGAGATGGACAGAAAGACAAGAGCTGCCGCCATCAAACGTTCTGTGGGGATGGGCTTCAAGGTCATCAGCGAGGTGGGAAAAAAGGACCCCAGAGAGGTGGTCCCCATCTCTCTGATCCATAATCTCGTCCGTGAAGACCTGGAAAACGGAGCGTTCAAGGTCATCATGGAGGCCCGCGAGGCGGGGAAAGGGGTGGGGATTTATGATTCCGAGGGGAATATCAAGGAAGAGGAAATCGACCACATCCTGGCCGGGATTGAAGACCCCGACTCGTTGATATGGGAAGCGCCCCTGAAAAGCCAGCAGCAGTTCCTGATTCTCCGCCAGGGGCTCAATGTCAACCTGGGCAACATCCCTCCCGAGGAAGTCCTGGCCCTGGAGGCACTGCGTCAGGGGATCAGGGGAGACACGCTGAAAAAAGCTTATCAGGAGAGAAAAGAGTGGAAGGGTTGATGAGGCCAGGCTGTTATTCCAATCTTTCCAGCAGCTGGATCATGACTGAATGCTCGTCCTCCGGAACTCTGATTTTGCAGGACTTACCTTTGACCACGGCGCGGACCACGCCGTCGACCAGAATCTGGTATTTTCCCTCGACCAGGAACTGAATTCCGATATCTCTTTTCTCAAAACATTTCACTTCAAAGGAGATTTCGTTTTCTGAATAGAGGAAACGGCGGAACACAGCGCTTCCGTTGGTTCTGAGGATCTCTTTCCCTTCCTCCTTCAGCCTGATTCGGGAAGAGGAAATTTCCACCTCGTAATGGCGGCCCTGGATGAATAACATGGAAAGCTTGCCCTTTTTTTCGGGATTGATCATCCCGAACCTGAATCCCTCCCAGGGAGTGAAATCCAGATATTCTTCAAGGGCGATCAGGGCGAAAAGAGGGCCCCAGCTCTGATATCTCAGCCCGCCCGCCTCCCCGGTCAGGGAGTCGAAATTTTCAGGGCAGATCTGATAGTTTTCGAAGGTGCGCAGAAAGAGTTCAGAGCTCCGCCTGGCCAGCTCGCCGGCCACGGCATCGAAGCGGTAGGCCTTCAATCCCTGAAAGACCAGGTAATTGACAGGAGGCATAATCGTCCCTCTCCACTGTTTCTGGCTGTTGAAGGCCGGGTCGTCCCGCGAAATGGTGGGAACGACGAAGTCTCCCCAGAACTCCTCCGGGTTGAGAAGGCGTCTGATCATCCGCAAAGCCATGGTTTTGTCCGGAATCCCGGCCAGCAGCGGATAAAAGTTCGAAGCCGCCTTTCTGGAGGAAAATCTCCCATCCCAGTGCCGGTCAAAGTAGAAACCTTCTTTTTCATCCCATAGATGCCTGTTAATCAACTCCTTCATTTGTTGGTATTCGGCGAGGTAAATTTCGTAGTCCGCTCTGCGGTCAAGAACATCGGCAATCTGAGCCAAACACCAGGCATCAAGGGCATAGAGGCTGTTCAGGCTCAAACAGTTCATGGTCAAAGTTCCGGTCTCCTGGTTAAAGGCCGCCTCATCCCAGTTCGGCAGCCCATCCTCCCCCGACTCCCAGAGGGCTCGTCTTCTTCCCTCGACATTTTCTTCCCAGGGCGGGACCGTCTTGGTGAGATACTCGGGATCTGTTCCCCATTCGAGAAGACCATCCCCGTTCCCATCCCGGCGGGCTTGACCGCTGGAGCTCTCGGCCTTCCAGTAGGCATGCCACTTGACAAGGTACGGATAGGCATACCTCAACAGCTCCAGGTTTCCGAACTTCTGGAAAATTTTGAGAACCACATATGAGCCGATGGGAGGCTGCGAATGGTCCGGAGTTCCGCCGAAGCGGCCCCGCCAGTGAGGGATGTTCCCGTTTGGATACTGGGTTTCCAGGACAGCTCTGATCATCTCTTCGGCATGTTTTGAACTCTCCACAGAAGCAGACAGAGCGTTGAAAAAAGAATTCCATCCGAATATCGTCCAGTGGCCGGGCCTTCCTTCAGGCGTGGATAAGATCCGGCTTCGGGCTGCAGGCAGATAGATGCGGCTGTGGCCGGGCTGATAGAGCGTCATCCAGAAAAGATTATTGGTGACGGCTTCGGCCACACCCTGGTACAGTCCCTCCACACTCACTCTCTTTTTTTGGTAGCGGCTTTCTTCCTCTCTCAGCAGAGAATCGATCAACTTTCTGTTTTTGTAGCGGTTAATCTGGCTGCTCACCGTCTTCTCATCATCCGCGACTCCGGCCACAAAATAGAGGCTCCTGTCTTTGCCCACGGTAAAGGAAAGTTCCAGCTCCTTTTCTCCCTGACTGACGCTGCTTCCTCTGGGATCTGTCCAGAGCAGATAGCGATGAAAGCGGGAGTCAAAGCTTTCTCCTTTAACCTGACCGTCATCCATGACAGCGTAGATTCCGTTCGTATCCCAGGGAAAATAATGAACGAGGTGAACCCGGATGCCCTCAGGCGCTCTGATTCGCCCGATGAGTGTCCTCTCGTCCAGGCGGGCCCACTCCAGAGTCAGCGTATCCGACCTTGATGGAGGCTTGATGAGAAGCGGGGTATTCTCGGCCATTTTGAAGGGAAGGCTCAAATCCAGATTAAGCCTTGCGTATGTTCCATCAGGAGAGTGGGGACCCACCTCAGAAACAAGATAGACGATGTCCTCTCCGTCGGCGATTTCTCCCTCTTTTTCCACCTTGACGCGGAAGGCAAACACGCTCTCTCCCTGGAGGGCAAAAACGACCCCGTTCCAGGCTCGGGCGTCCAGAGCTCCGATGTACACGTCTTTCCAGGGATAAAAAATTTCACCATGAAGACTGTAAAGAGAGAGGCCGAGCAGAAGAAGCAAACAGAGCCAGTGCCGATTGAACCTCACCTGAACACTCCCTGATATCGAACCATTTCTACTGAGTAATTTAAGCGAAAACCGGAATCAAATCAACAGTCTTATCGACTTCTCTTTGCGCTCCACCCTCAGGATCGAACTGCGTTCTGGAAAGCGGCATCTGGAGACTCGCCGGAGAAACACAGTCTGACCCCCGCAAGATTGAACCGAGCGGCTTTGCCTCGCCGGGGCAAAGTCAGCGTGACCTTGATCGAATCGTGCCGACCCCTCGGCTGCGGATATTTTTTTCTAAGTGACGAAAGACGTAAGGCCATATTTTTTTGCCCAGGCGATGGCCTCAGCGTACTCGCTCCTGGTGATGCGGCGGGCAATCTCAGGATAATCGAACGCCTTGTACTCCGGTCTGTACTGCCTCATGATGTTGAGACATGTGGTCTTGGACAGATTTTCGGCAACGAACTGACAGAATTTCTCTGTTCCGGAAATTCTGTTGGGAAGGACCAGATGGCGAATGATCAAACCCCTGATGGCGACTCCTTTCCTGTCCACCCTCAGGTCTCCCACCTGCCGGTGCATCTCTTTGAGTGAAAGCCGGATATAATGAGGATAACTGTAGGCTTCGGAGGAATATCGGGCTGCGTGCGCAGGGTCCATGTATTTGCAATCCGGAAGGTAGAAATCCACGATACCGTCCATAAGCTGGAGGACCTCCGGTTTCTCATAGCCACCAGTGTTGTAGACCAGCGGAATGCGGAGTCCCATGGGAACGGCCTTCTGGACGGCGCTGACGATGCTGGGGAGATAATGGGTGGGGGTGACGAGGTTGATGTTGTGGCAGCCCATCTTCTGGAGGTTGATCATTGCCTCAGCCAGACGCTGGTCTGAAATTTCAACTCCCTGCCCCTCCAGGCTGATCTGATAATTCTGACAGTAGACGCACCTCAGACCACAGTTGGAAAAGAAAATCGTGCCCGAGCCTTTCTGGCCAACCAGCGGCGGCTCCTCACCAAAATGCGGATTGGCGCTGGAGACTTTCACCCGGTTTGTCCCCTGACACTTTCCGACCTGACCTTTAGTCCGGTTGACCCGACAATCCCTGGGGCAGAGCGTGCAGTCTTCATACATCTCATACAGCTTCTCCACGCGACGCGACAGCTCCCCTTTTTCCTCAAGTCCGAGGTAAGAGGGATAATCTTTCAGGGATTCCTGGCTCTCCTGGAAAAGGAACGTTCCTCGGGACAGAGAATCGGCGGGGAGGAATAGAGTGGAACTCATCAACACCAGGGAATCGCTCAGGAAATCTCTCCGCGATATCTTTCTCATCCGACGGCCCCTTCTCCTTTTATACTATACATGAAACTCCATTTTCCTGCAACCAGAGCTCTTCCCCGAATTTCCGTCAAGAGATGAGGATTGGTGCTGTTTCATGAAGCTGGGGATGATTCGCACGCCTGCAAATTGGCGCAATGAGGTTTCGATGGTCAGGTCACGCGATCGATCTTCTCGGGGAACTTCCTGTATTCTCCGGATTCATAAATGGCATTGATTGTTTCGAAGAGGATGGTGATTTCCTCGCTCGTTGTGTAAAAATGGGGTCCCACTCTTATGACATCAGGCTCTCTGCTGTCGCCTTTGCGGAAATCGACTTTCACCCCTCTTTTCTGCAGCGCCTGTTTGAGCGAATAGGCATGGGGAATGCTGATGGAAACCGCACCTCCTCTCTCTCTCTGGTTCTCTGGAGTGAAAAGAGAAAATCCATTCGCTCTGGCGTTTTCGATGACCAGGCCGGTCAGGCTCAATGATTTTTCCCTGATCTGCTGAATTCCTATTTTTCCGATAAACTCCAGGCCGGCCTGCGCAGCGTAGAGAGAAGGGATGGGAGGCGTTCCCGACATGAAGCGGTAAGAATTTCTGCTGTAGACCATTTCCTTGCTGAAAGAAAATGGCTCCTGGTGGGCAAACCATCCTGTGAGCTGGGGCTGGAGCTGCTCAGCGAGCCCGGGCCTGACGTAGAGAAAGGCGTTTCCTGGGCCTCCGCAGAGCCACTTCAGGCATCCCCCCACGTAAAAATCCACATCGAGCGCCTTGACGTCAACAGGGATGACGCCGGCGGCATGGTAGCCATCGATTAGAGTCAGTGCACCGGTCTCCCGGGCCCGGGAAGCAATTCGGCCGATATCCTGGACGTATCCGGATTTGAAATAGACATGAGAGGTGGCCACGAAAAGCGTCTCCTCGTCCACCTTCTCCAGTAAGGCCTCTCCATCTATCCCCGGCCGTCCGCCGCTCGATAAAACTTCCACCCTCCAGTTCATGAACCCGGCAATCTTCGAGACTGCATAGAGGATCGACGGGAAATCATGGTCAGTGACGACAACCTTGTTTCTTCTGGTGTTCTGATGGAGGAACAGGGTGGAAAGCGCGACCCAGTGACAGAGGGTGGCGCTGGGCATCATGCTCACCTCATCCTCGCCAGCACCAAGGAGAGAAGCCACCTGGTTTCCCACCCGCCGGGGTTTGTCCCACCATTCTTTCTCCCAGGCGCTCACCCCCTCCTCAGCCCACATCCGATAGAAGCGATGAAGGTCTTGCCCGGCTTTCCGGGGGACTGCTCCCAGTGAATTGCTGATGAGGTACACACAGCGGGCCAGAATGGGGAATTCCTTGCGGATGGATTCCAGGTCTTTTTCTAAATCAAAGCTGATTTCTGACATTCACCGGCCTCCTCATCAAACTTTTGTTTCGCCCTGAGCTCAGCCGGGCAACCCGTTCTTCACATAATGGGAGACCGCCTCAATGAACATATTCAGGTCCCGGAGCGTGGTGTAAATGCTGGGAGTGACCCGCATGGCCGTTGAGTCCGGAGCGTCCAGCTCAGGCGCAGGAACCCCGACCGTAATGGTATAAATCTTGTGTTTGTTAAACAGAACCTGACTCAGCTTATCCATATCCATATCCTGCACGGTGAACGTTCCGATGCCGCAGGACTGTTCAGGATCATAAGAAGTTAACATCCTCACTCCAGGGAGCTTCTCTAATTCTCTAGCCCAGTAATTCCTCAGAAAGCGGAGCCTTTCTTCCTTCCGTTTGGCGCCGACTCCATGATGAAACTCCAGAGCGTCGCCCACCGCCAGCTCCAGCCAGTCCGGATGAGTCCCGATGTGCTCGAACTTCCTGATATCGTCGCTCAGAGGGTCAGGGGCTGGGAAAAGAGGCCATATTTTTTTGATTTTTTCCTTCTTCACGTACAGAAACCCGGTTCCGATGGGTGCCATCATCCACTTGTGAAGGTTGGCTCCGTAGATGTCGCAGTCCAGGTCCTTCTGTTTGAAGTCGAAATGGCCGAAGGCATGAGCCCCGTCGACCGCCACCTCGATGCCGCGGTCCCGGGCCATCTGGCAGATGTCCTTGATGGGAAAGATCTGGCCTGTCAGGTTGGTGATATGGCAGACTTCGATTATTTTTGTCCTGGGAGTGATATTCTTTTGAAAGGCATCGGCCAGCTCCTCAATGCTCTTCGGCGGATACCGAAAAGGAAACATCCTGACTTTGAGCCCTTCTCTCATCTCTCTCTGAAGAAGGGCGTTTTTCATCGAGGGATAATCGTGGGTGGTGGTCAGAAGTTCATCGCCCGGCTCAAGGTCTATGCCCATAAGGGGAATGTGCATGGATTCGGTCACATTCCGGGTGATGGCAATCTCTTCAGGAGAGCAGCCAAAGGTATCGGCCAGCTTCTTTCTGATCAACTCTTTTCTGGGCCGCAGCACATTCCAGGAATTGTAGACCGGTGCTCCGTTGGCAAAATCCATGTAGCGGTGGACAGCATCCATGACGATCTGGGGAGCAGGATGGACGCCGCCGTTGTTGAGGTTGATGATGCTGCGGTCGATGTTGAACGCTTGCTGGACGTGGAACCAGAAATCCTCGTCCCGGGCAACCTCGGCAGCAGAGAGATTCTTGAGCGATTTAATCTTCTGCTCGATGTTGGCCTGAGCTTCCTGGCCAGAAAGTCCGATAAGACTGAGACTCCCCACGCCGAGGCCGATGCTCTTGAGGAATTCCCTTCGACTTGTGCCCATGCGAGGCTCCTTTCAAAATTTGAGATTTCAGTTAACCATATCGATTCTCTTCCAGATAGTGGGGTCAATTACATGGGAATGGAAGAAAACCACCATATCTTATTTTCCGGCAACGTGTCAAACCCAAGAAAAAAGTAGCCTGTCCGCTCTCTTTTTTTTATAATGTGGATAATCAAAAGAATGGAGAGGAGGTTCCGATGAGAAAAACAGGAGCAATCGTTTTGCTCATCCTTTTTCTTTCCCCTTTTGCCTGGACAAAAGTTGGCGACATCCTCAAAGTCATCAAAACGCCCGGCCCATGCCCCACCGGCCTCACTTTTGACGGACAGAACCTCTGGGTTGCCGATCATTACACAAATAAGATTTACAAGATTGACCCGGAGAGCGGAAAGGTGCTCAAAATCTTCGACTCGCCTGGTCATCATCCTGAAGGCCTGGCCTGGGACGGAAGCCACCTCTGGCATATCGACTCCGGAGAAAAATCCCTGTACCGCCTGAACCCGGAAACAGGAACAGCTGTTTTAATCCTGGAATCCAACAGCTCTCACCCCAGAGACCTGGCCTGGGATGGGACCAGCATCTGGATTATCGACCACAGGAGCGATATCCTGATCAAAGTCTCTCCGGTGGACGGAATGATGGAGGAAAACTATCCCGCTCCTGCACGCGAACCGGCAGGCCTGGCATTCGACGGAAAGTACCTTTGGGTCACTGACCGGGCGGAAGACCGGATTTACCTGGTCAACCCGTCCGACGGGCTCTGTCTCTCCTCCTTCCGCTCTTACGGACCGTTCCCCTACGGTCTGGCCTGGGCAGGCGACGCTCTCTGGAACGTGGACTACGAAAACAATGAGATCTACAAGATCAAAGTCTTCTGCAGCGACATTCTATCCAAGTGGGATGAACGCCAGATGTCCCTCCGTTTCATCAAAGAATTCAGAAACTACGGACCCGGCACAGTCAAGACTCTCGACATCTATCTTCCCGTCCCGGAAGCCCGCGACAACCAGGCCCTGGTCGAGCCCATCCAGTTTAACCAGGAGCCCCAGGAGATGATCATGGACAGGTGGGGACAGAAGATCGCCCATTTTCATTTCAAGGACCTCAAGCCATATGCCGTGGTCAAACCGGGATGGACAGTCAAGGCCAGGATTTATGCCGTCGAATACTTCATTTACCCCGACAATGTGGGAAGCCTGGAGGACATTCCTGAGGACATCCGGAAAAAATACACAGAGGACGGAGACAAATACTGTATCCAGGATACCTTCATCCAGGAACTCGCCCGCAAAATCGCCGGGAACGAAAAAAATCCGTACTGGATTGCCCGCCGCATCTTCGAATTCCTGGGAGAGCATCTCAGCTATAACCTGAAGCCTCTCGGCGGCTGGAACCCGGCTCCGACTGTTCTCAGGAGAGGCACGGCATCCTGCTCGGAGTATTCTTACTCGATGATCGCTCTCTGCCGTGCTCTCGGTGTTCCCATCCGTTATGTGGGCGCAGTGAGCCGACGCGGCGACGACGCCAGCTTCGATGATGTCTTCCACCGCTGGACCGAGGTCTATCTCCCTCCCTACGGCTGGATTCCTTTTGACGCCAACAAAGGGGACAGGGGAGAAGGGACTCTGCCGGGAGAGAAAGTTCTGGGCATCGGGAATGTGGATGCCCGCTACATCATCACTACGGAAAATGGAGGGGGAGACAGGTATCTCTGGTTCGGCTACAATTACGGATTCCACTGGACATCCGAAGGCCCCTGCCGCATCCACGAAGAGAGTTATGGCCTCTGGTCGCCCTGGGGGAAGAAGAAATACAACACGCCGGTAAAATAGAAAGGAAGAGTGCCTTCTGACTCTACTTCTTGAGCAGGGGCTTCATTCGCCGCAAGTACCGACCGTAGAAGAATTCGTCTCCCCACAGCGATGCATATTGGGCAGGAAAGGAATAGCGGACGAGTTTTCTGACGGAATTATGGAACGCATTGTCGGGCTTGCTGAAGGGACAGACATACATGCAGATTGCGCAGTCGGTCCCGGTCACCCTCCACCATCGGTAGCATTCCTCCCGCTTGAGAACCCATTTCATCACCCCGTTTTCCACGGTCTGCTTTCCGCTGGGGATGGCTTCAGCGGGACAGTTCAAGGCACACTTCTTGCATTTCCGGCAGAAATTCTGGATTCCCAGTTTTCTGGGTTTATCGGGAATGAGCGGAAGGGAGGTGGTGACCAGCCCCAGCCTTGCCCGGGGACCAAACTCTTCGGTGATGAGGAAGCCCAGCCTTCCCAGCTCTCCCAACCCGGCCAGCCAGCCGAGCGGAGGAAGAATTGCCTGGTAGTTGCTTCCTGCGATGTGGGCACGGGCCGGATATCCCATGAGCCGGATAAAATCGGCAAGGATGATGGAGATCTTGGCTGCCTCCACATATTTCTTTCCCGTCTCCACGATGACCGGGGCCCTTGGCGCAGCAGCCACCATGTCCAGCTCCATCTCCAGCGCAAACACGATTCCGAACTTGTGGTCGAAGCGAACCTCCTGACCATAGGGTTCCGGTCCTCTTCCCACGTGGGAATAGACATAAGCCTGGTCAACTTCACAGACTCCCCAGACCTTGACTCCCAGGTATTGGAGCGTGTTTCGGATTATCCGGGTGTTGATCAGGGGAGAAAAATGGCCTTTGGGCGGGAGATGCTCGCCGCTCACCAGGCGGAGCTGCTGCTTGAGAAAATTGAATTCAGCCTGGGCGAGGGAGAAGAGGAACGGATCTTTTTGGACATGAAGGGGTGAAAAGAGGTCAGGGAAGCGGCGGATGTCATCGTCGATTTCCCTGAAATTGGGTTTGCGCGCGTAATATTCTTCAAAACGGCTGGTGCCTTTCTGGTATTCGAGACGGGCGAAAACGACGTCCCGTTCATCCACTCTCTTCTGCTCGCCGAGGATTTCCGTTGCTCTTTTTTTCATAGGAAGAGCCATAACCAGCAACACGGCCAGAGCGAAGATGTAAAAAAAACTCCTGAAAAGGGATATCCGCAATGATGGAGTGACGATGAAGAACACAAGGTTGAGGAGGGGGAAAAAAAAGACAAACAGCCCGCTCCTCCAGAAGGCTTTCCTCTCTTTTTCGATGAGATTGTAGACGGAAAATATCAGGAAAAAGAGGAATGAAATGATGAATGCAACTTCGCCCAGGAGGACCCAGCGGCTCACTGCCTAAAAATTAGCCAAAACCTCATGCCTTGTCAACCCGGAATTTCACCCCTTGCGAGCTGACCCCGACGGGATTTTTTGGAAATATGGTGAATTTCCATAACTGATGTGATAAAGTTATAAACACCAGCCACCGGGAAGAAAGATGGATTTCCATTCATATTACAAAGGGCGCAAAGGCAGGATGATCAATCTTCTCAAGGAAATCGTCAGTCGAGAATCCCCTTCCCATGATAAAAATGCCGTGGATAACTGCTCGGCCTTCGTCGTCGAAGAGCTGAAGAAAATCGGGGCCAGGATCACCCGGCTTCCGCAAAAGGAGATCGGGCACCTTTATCTTGCCGAATATCCCGCTTCAGCTATCAGGGATAAAAAGGAGCAGTTGCTCATCCTCACCCATGCCGACACGGTCTGGCCCGTGGGGAAAATCCAGACAATGCCTTTTTACGTCTCCGGTGACAAGGTTTTTGGTCCTGGCGTGCTGGACATGAAAGCCAGCCTGGTTATGCTTCTTTTCTCCCTGAAAGCCCTCTTCGAGCTGAACATCCAGCCCAAAAAAAAGATTGCTGTTTTCATCAACTCTGCCGAAGAGATCGGGAGTGAAGCCTCCTACGAGGTCATCAAAAGCCTGACCAGAAAGTCAGACTCTGTCCTTTGCCTCGAGCCCTCGCTCCCTGGTGGGGCCCTGAAAACCCAGAGGAAAGGCCGTCTTGTCGTCCGGTTAATGGCCAGGGGTAAAGCGGCTCACGCAGGGCATCCGGAGAAAGGAACAAATGCCATCGATGAGCTCATCCATCAGCTCCGCCTGGTCAACAAGCTGGCAAGAAAGGAGACATCCATCAACATCGGCCTGATCCAGGGCGGCGAAAAGCCAAATATCGTAGCCGCCGAAGCCTGGGCCATTCTGGATATCCGCTTCTGGCAGAACAGCCAGAAGGACGCGCTCCTCCAGTCCATCAAGGCGCTCAAGCCGGTCAAGCGGGGAGCCAGAATTCATGTTTCGGTGGAAAGCCTGACTCCCCCCATGGAGAAGACAGAAGCTTCTCTGGCCCTTTTCTCTGAGGTAAAAAAAATCGCCGCCTTTCTGAACATGAAACTCGGAACCGGAAAAACCGGAGGGGGGTCAGACGCCTCCATCGCCTCCAGCCTGGGCGTTCCCACTCTGGACGGCCTGGGTCCGGACGGAGATGGGATCCATGCCGAGAATGAACACCTGCTTCTCCCATCGTTGATCGAACGGACAGCTTTGCTGACGGAAATATTGATTCAGCTCTGATTGACTGATGTTCGGATTTCTGATAACTTAAACTTTCGATTTGTATCAATTCCCTTCGTTCATTAGTAGTGGCTAAGATCATATGGACATAAACACTCCATCATCCATCAAACTCAACAGGAGGACTCATTATGATTAAAAAATACTATCTTCTCTCCCCGGGGCCCACTCCAGTCCCAGAAACCGTTCTCTCCGCGGCTGCGGAGCCCATCATTCACCATCGGACCCCGGAATTCTCGAAGATATTCATGGAAGTCTCAGAAGGACTGAAATACATCTTCCAGACCGAGCAGGACGTCTTCATCCTGACTTCCTCTGGCACAGGAGCGATGGAGGCGGCAGCGGTCAACACCCTCAGCCCTGGAGACAAGGCGATCACCATCAACGGAGGGAAATTCGGCGAAAGATGGGGGAAAATCTGCCGGGCCTACGGTGTCCAGGTCCGGGAATTCGAACTGGAATGGGGTGAGCCCTTCACCAAAGAGCAACTTGTCGAAGAGCTGAAAGCCAATCCCGGAACAAAGGCCGTTTTCGCCACCCTCTCTGAAACATCTTCGGGAACTGTCTATGACATCCAGGGTTATGGAGAAGTGGTGGCCCGTTCCGAGGCTATCCTTGTCGTCGATGGCATCTCCGGGCTGGGTGCCACTCCATGTCCCATGGATGAGTGGAAAGTGGATGTCATGGTGGCTGGCTCGCAGAAATCCTTCATGATTCCCCCCGGCCTGGCCTACATTGCCTTCAGTCCAAAAGCCTGGAAGTTCGTGGAGAAATCGACGCTGCCCAAATTCTATTTTGACGCCAGAGCCTGCAAGAAAAACCTGGAAAAGCAGACCACCCCCTGGACTCCAGCAGTCTCCCTCATCATCCAGCAGAAAAAGTCCCTGGACATCATCCAGTCTTTCGGTCTGGAAAAGCTCTTTGAACACCATCGCATCCTGGGTGATGCAACCAGAGCTGGCGCCGAGGCCCTCGGCCTTGAGCTCCTTTCCAAAAACCCCGGCAACATTCTCACCGCGATCAAGGTTCCGGCCGGAGTCGACGGCGTGAAGCTGGTCAAAACCATGCAGGGAAAATACATGGCCTACATTGCCGGCGGTCAGGAACCCTACAAAGGAAAAATCTTCCGTATCGCCCATTTAGGATACATGGGAGGCTTTGACATCATCACCGCCCTCGCTGCCCTGGAAATGACCCTCTCCGAGCTGGGGTTTGATTTTCGAGGAGGCAGTTCGATTGCGGCCGCCGAGGCCGTTTTGAAGGAGAATTGGGAATGAAAAAAATACTCGTTGCCGATGCACTGGACCAGGAAGCAATGGAAAAGCTCCAGGCCATTCCTGGTTTTGAGGTAACCCTGAAAACAGGCATGAGCGAAGACGAACTGGTCAAGACCATCCCTGAATTCCATGCGGTTGTGGTCAGGAGTGCGACCAAGGTTACCCGAAGAGTCATCGAGGCCGCCGGAAGCCTGGAACTGATTGTCCGTGCAGGAATCGGGCTGGACAACATCGATGTCCAGGCTACAAGGGAAAAGGGCGTCGCCGTGGCCAACACGCCCGCCGCCACCTCTATCTCGGTGGCCGAACACGCTTTCGGGCTGATGCTGGCCGCAGTCCGGAACCACGGCAAAGCCAACCTTTCCATGAAAGAGCACAAGTGGGAAAAAAAGGCTCTCTCCGGAACAGAGGTCTTCGGCAAGACCCTGGGCATCATCGGTTTCGGCCGGATCGGCCAGGAGGTTGCCAAACGGGCCATCGCCTTCGGCATGAGCGTCATTTTCACCGACATCATCCAGTGGCAGACAGAGCTCGATGCCCGCCAGGTCTCTCTGGACGAACTCCTCTCTCAGTCGGATATCATCACCCTCCATCTGCCCCTCACAGACAAGACCAGGCACATGATGAGCGACAGGGAATTCGAAAAGATGAAAGAAGGAGTGGTTCTCATCAACGCCTCCAGAGGAGGAATCGTGGACGAGAAGGCCCTGCTCAGAGCTCTGGAATCCGGAAAAGTCAGGGCCGCTGCTCTGGATGTCTTTGAAAAAGAGCCGCCAGAAGACTTCTCCCTGATCGACCATCCCTGTGCGATGGCCACACCCCACATCGGAGCTGCCGCCAGGGAAGGGCAGAAAAGAGCCGGCCTTGAGGTGGTCTCGATTTTGAAAGAGAAACTCGGATGAGATTTGCTTTTTAGCCCGGGATTTTACGGAGAAAAAATGGCAGAAATCCAGCCGTTCAGAGGACTGCGCTACAACAGCCGGAAAATCAAACTCGAGGAGGTCATCACCGAACCCTACGACCGCATAGCTCCTGCCCTTCAGGAGGAGTATTACCGCAGAAATCCTTACAACGTGGTCCGGATCATCCTGGGCAAAGACCATGATTCTCAACATCCGGAAAAGAACAAATACAAGAGAGCCCGGACCTATCTTGACCAATGGGAGAAGGAAGGGATTCTGGTGCGGGAAGACAGAGAAGCCCTCTATCTCTATGAACAGGAATTCAGGGTGAGGAATGAGCAGAAAAAGAGGACAGGCCTTATCGCCAGAGTCAAATTAGAGGGTTTCGCCTCGAAAAAGGTTCTTCCCCATGAGAAAACATTCTCCAGGCCCAAGGCCGACCGCCTGAACCTTCTCCGGGCTACCAATACCAACACCGAACAGATCTTCCTGCTCTACAAGGATGATGACCATATGGTTTCTCAGGCGATCAAAAAAGCTCTGGCCATGACTGAGATGGTGGCTGACGTCCAGGATGAGGACGGCTGCCGCCATCGGCTGTGGGCCGTCAAGGATAAGGAATCCATCCGGGACATTGAGGAGACAATGGCCGACAAAGTGCTGATCATCGCCGACGGCCACCACCGCTATGAGACATCCCTCAACTACCAGAAGGAAATGGCCAGAAAGCTAAAGAGCATCAAAGGTACTGAACCATTCAACTACGTGATGATGACCCTATTCCAGCTCGACGACCCGGGCCTTGTCATCCTCCCCACCTACCGGGTGGTCAAAGGATTGGACAGGCTCTCCGAGGAGGCCTTCAAGAATCTTTTCCGTGCGAACTTCATCATCTCTGAATTTGAGTGGACGGACACATCCAGTAAATCGGCTCTGGAAAAAGCCCAGCAGAGAGTGCTCAACGGAACCCACATCTTTGCGGCCTTTGTTGCCCAATGGAGGAAATTCGTCATCCTCCAGCTCAAGTACGAGGAGATTCTGGATAGAGAGATATCCGGAAAAAAATCCAGAGAATGGAAAAGCCTGGATGTGGCCATCCTCCATTCCTTGATCATCGACAGGCTGCAGGAACTCTCTTCCGGACCGTTTTCGCAGGAAGACAGCGTGAGCTACATCCGGAATCTTGAGGAAGGGATAGACATGGTCA
Source organism: uncultured Eubacteriales bacterium (assembly GCA_964477275.1). Taxonomy (GTDB): domain Bacteria; phylum Acidobacteriota; class Aminicenantia; order Aminicenantales; family Aminicenantaceae; genus CAYZDV01. Next base: position 36,494 of record CAYZDV010000001.1, on the reverse strand, counting down.
TCCAGAATGAATTTCAGATGATCTTTCTCCTCAAACCGGTCGGCCTTCGCCATATCCGGGAGGTGGTTGAGAAGGGGGAGCTCATGCCCCACAAATCCACGGACTTTTTTCCCAAACTCAAGTCGGGACTGGTCATGAATCCGCTCAACGAATAGGCCGCAATGAGATGAGCTGATGATTTACATTGACAACAACGCCACAACCCCTTTGGACCCTGCGGTGGCGGAAAAAATGTGCCAGTTTCTCAGGCAGCACTTCGGGAATCCCTCTTCCCTTTATCCCATCGGAAGGGAAGTCAAAGAGATGATCAGCGAAGCCCGGCACATCATCGCCGCGGCCCTGGGAGCCAGCCGGACAGAAATTGTGTTCACCGGTTCAGGAACCGAATCCGACAATTTCGCCATGCGGGGCGTCCTGGATGCTTTCCCGGATAAGAATGAGATCATCATCTCTTCCATCGAACACCCGGCCGTGCTGGAAACAGCGCATCACCTGGAGCGAAAAGGGATAAAAGTGAGCTATGTGCCGGTGGACGAATACGGAACTGTGGATGTGGACTTCATCCGGGATGCCATCACTCCCCGAACAGCCATCATCTCCGTCATGCATGCCAACAATGAGATCGGAACCATTCAGCCCATCGAGACCATCAGCCAGTTGGCCAGGGAAAAAGGCGTCCTGCTCCATACCGACGCCGTCCAGTCCTTTGGCAAGTCCGGAGTCGAGGTGAAGACACTCGGAGTGGACCTTCTCTCTGTTTCCAGCCACAAGATTTACGGGCCCAAGGGAGTCGGCGCACTGTATATCCGCAAGGGCACGAAAATTTCCCCCCTCATCTACGGAGGCCATCAGGAGCGGGAACTGAGAGCAGGCACGGAAAACACCATCGGTATCGTCGGGTTCGGGGAGGCAGTCCGGGTTATGAGAGAGAGAGGAGATAAAGAGAAGAAGCGGATCGAATCCCTCGCAGAGAAGCTCAGGAAAGGAATCGAGGAGAAAATTGCCAGGGTGAAATTCAACGGCCATCCCCGGAACAGAATCCAGGGCACTCTGAACGTTGCCTTCCTGGGGCTTGAGGCTGAGGCCATCCTTCTGGCACTGGCCACAAAAGAAATCTATGTCTCCACCGGATCGGCCTGCAGCGAAGGAGCAGAGGATGTCTCCCACGTGCTCAGTGCCATCGGCCTCAAACCCGAAGTCGCGCGCTCCTGCATCCGCATGTCCCTGGGACGCTTCAACACCGAGGAAGATATCCAGACGGTCCTCAAAGAGCTGCCCGAGATCGTCGAGAGACTGCGGGAAATCTCTGCGCTGGAAGTGGACGAGGACTGATCCCGGTTTAACGAACCATAATCTGGGAAAGATAGAGTCTCCGGACTTCGAGGAAGAATTTCTGGCCGCCCTCAGTCCTGTAATCGGGGTAGGTCCATCCCAACATCCTCACTTCATTTTTGCCGAACAGCAGTTCCAGATGGGCATAAATCCCGTGCTGAAGAGGAATACGGTGGGCAAAATCCTTGGCCGTGGCCATGACCAGAGCCGATGAGGTCAGATAACCGGGATCAAGGTTCACCACTCTCAGGGCGGAACCCGAGTCTTTCTGCAGCTTTTTTTCGAGTTCATTTGTCTGAAGCTTGATTTCACTCAACCTCTCCGGAGCAATGAGAGGAGCGAAGCTGAGAAAGCTTCTCTTCAAATTTTTCCCCATCTGATTTTCGTAATAATCCGTGAAGGTGAAAGCAAAGAGGCGGCTTTTTCTGTCCACGGGGCCGTAGAGGCGTGCCAGGTGTTCCTCGGCCCGGGAAAACCATTGTTCTTCAGAGGAGATGATGCCGCAGATGAGCTTGACCGGACGGAAAGGTTTTGGTTCAGCCATGACACCGCCGCAGCTCAACATGTCGACTATAATCTTCTTTCAAGACCCCTTTTTTCAAGGGAAGCGATAGAAGTCAGAGCCCCCTGTGGCAGATCAAAGGACCGTCTCCCTCTCCCCTGCCTCCTTTCCGTTCTCCCCGGTAATCCGTGATCACAACGAAATCCTTGAACGCCTTTTCCTCCTCAAAAGTCTGGGCCTCTGTGCCCAGGATGAAATCATCTCTGGCCCAGGATTTGATCTTTTCCCAGGAGGGCTGAAAGAACGAGAAAAACCCCCGCAGATAGAGCTTGGAGAAAAGAAGCCCTCTGATTCCCATGGCCCTGGCCTTCAGGATGTGGCGCTGGAGGGGAAGCACCAGGTCCAGGAATGTCCGGTGATTATAATGAGGGACGAAGTCATCAGCAGGGCTGAAAAGATAAGGGACGATCCGCAGGGTCCGAATCCCCTGGATGTGTTTCAAAATCTCCGCGCAGAAGGATATGATGCGCAGATTCTCCATGCGAATCTCTGATTCTCCGAGTAGTTCGATGAGTCTCTGAGCCATCTCCTTGCACAGACCGGGATCCTTTCTCCACCGGAATGTGGTATCTTCCTTGGCTTCTATCCAGAGAGTCTTGCCTTTCTCGTTGACGAGACGGACCATCTGAGGATGCGAAACGAGCTCCCTGAGAGTGGGGACATTCCTCAGGCTTGCAAAATCTGTCTCCATCAATCTCCTGCCGGCATTCCGGGAATCATGATGAAGAACCGGAACTCTATCCCTGGTGAGCCGCACGTCGACCTCGCAGCCGTCGTAGGCTTCCAGAGCCCCAAGAATGGATGAAATGGGCTTGACTTCTGTTTCTCTGGCCATTTTTTCCGTTACTTGACAATCATGTCTAACACCAATCTGTTCTCAAGGTTTCATGCCTGTCAGATGGGCAAGGACGCGGCCGATGACTTCCTCGTTCACCTCCTTCAAAGCTGTCACCTGACGGACGACATCAGGCAGAATTTGCTCGAAAGCCTTCAGCTCTTCCTGCGCCGTCTTCGGGAAGAGCCCGATGCGGTTTCCGGTCTGAACAGCCTTCAGCAGACCCTCCGGCGACCATTCCCGGGGCCAGAGGCTGTTGCAGAATGGAATAATCCGCTTCAAGCGGGCCAGCTTTCCGGGAAATCCATTGAGCAGCGCAGAGGCCTGCACGGGGGAGGCCGGGAAATCGATCAGCCAGCCATTTGTGAGTTTCTTTTCATACTCGGGGACGGGCAGCTTTCGGTTGATGAAAACAAGAGAAGCATTGTCTTCGAATCGGCTGTCGCTGGCCCACTCCATCCGGATGAGTTGCGGGAAAAGCACCGTGAAACGGGCCTGCCCGCAGACCACCACGGACCCTGGGTCAGCCACCGGATCATACGTTTCTCCTGCAGGAGAAATGCCGGCCTGCAAGAGAAATACAAAGAGAGTGAAGCCGAAGGCAATCAACACTCGACGGTGATATTTTTTCATTTGATTCGTCTCATTATTCCTGATTTTCTCCATTTTCATCCAGGACTGGAGGAGCCTCTCCCCTGCCCTGCCTCCCTCTCCTTACTCATCCTTTGTTCTTGAAAAAAACCTATAGCACAGCTCTTCCCTGAAGTCAAAACCACTTTGATATTTGACATGCGGTTCTTTGTTTTATGAACTTATTATGAACGCAACAAATAAAGTGACAACGGATGTGCGGCGCTCCCTTCAGATTTTTAACGCCATTCCCTCACCGTCCTGACCTCAACCGGTCTGGCAACCGTCACGCCGGGGCATGTTTCCACCGACTGGATCCATCGGACAAGTTCTCCGTCGAGAATAACCCTCATCTTCTTTGAAGAGGCGTGGAGCAGCCCGACTTTTCCTCTCTGGCCGCGATAGACCAGTCCGGCATGGCCATAATCCAGGCCCTGACGGCTCGCGGCGAAGGCCACGATGTCTCCGGTCTGCAAATACGTCTGAACCTTTTCAATGTTCTCTCGAGGAATGATCCAGTGACTGCGCTTGCTGATGTCCTCTTCCTGCCTGGCTATGACAGGGATGAACTGAGGGTTGCTCCTCAAGGCGGGATAGAGACGGGAATTATTGGACATGAAAAAGACCCGGACAGGAAATCTCTCTCCGCCGCTATGGGGGGTGATGTTCTCCACTACCCTCTTTTTTTCATTATCGAAAATCCAATCCGCGGTGTAATGGAGGCGGGAAGTGTAGTCCATGAGGCAGCCTCCCCGGTAGCGGACAAAGGTCAGCTCAGCGATGAAATCGTCAAAAGCAGTCTGTCCTTTCTTTAAAATTCGGGCCAGACAGAGCACATTCTCATAAAAGGTGACGCAATCCATGCCGGAAAGGTCCACGCGGCACACCTCCGGCCCTTCTCCCTCTAAGGTTCCGGCGACGTACCTGGTCCCGAGTAGAGAAATGGCAATTTTTCCCATGCATTCACCGATCGGCAGGCCGGGCCACGCCTCCCTCTTCGCCCTGGCCATGATCTTCGAAAAAATCCGGCGCGTCTGCGATTCCTTATCCAGCGTGAGCTCCCTCTTGCCTTGACTGAGATAATAATCAAAACAGCCTGAACCGAGGAGGCAGCCGGACACCCCACTGCATGCAATCCGGGAAAAAAACTCACGCCTTGTTATTTTCAGGGAGAAGCTCTCTACTTGAGTCTTCAAGGCCGGGGCTTTATTGCTTTTTTCTATTTCAGCTCTTTCACGAAAATGTTCCGGAAGTAAATCGGAGAACGGCTGTCATGGTTTTGAAGACCGATATATCCTTCCCTGGGAAAATCCCTGACCTTGCCCCGGGGTTCAGCCTCCCAGTCGACCACGACCTGGTCATTCAACTCCACGGTGATGCGCTTCCCTTTGAAGGTGATTTTGAAATGGTTCCACTCGCCCGGTTTTTTCGAGGCGTTTATGGCCGGCCCCTCCGCATCGTAGACGGCGCCTGTCCCGTGGATGCCCTCTCCGCTGTCGTTGATCTGAATCTCGAAGGAATGGTAGATATAGTCGTCGCTTGTGGGGACGTCGGGAACCCGGAGAAAAATTCCGGAGTTGGTGTGTTCATCAGCACACCGGAAGTCCAGCTTCAGAATGAAATCCCTGAACTTTCTTGCGCTGTACCAGAGAAGGCCCATGCCTCCCTGTCCCTTCAGGACACCCGTCTTCTCATCCAGCTCGAAATAGCCAGGGCCGTAGTGATTCCAACCATGTTTGATGTATCGGCCGTGGCTCCACTTCAATATCTCCTCGTAACCCTCATAATAAGTAATGCTCTGGATGTATTCGATTCCCTTTTTGACTGGCGCTGAAGGGTTGTCGGCGTCATCGGGGTTTTCATGCTCGATGGCAAGATATCCCCTGTAATCCTGGAGGGTCAGCTCGGCCAGAATGGCATGGATGCTGGCCGCTCCCTGCCCGAAAGGTACGTCATAAGCGCCCTCTGTCCCGAACTGGTTCCGGTCCTTGAGATGGACATCTCTGATGCGGCCTTCGAGCAGCCGCAAGCCTTCCACAGGTTTGATTCCGGCGCGCATCCAGTGACCGTTGTCCGCACAGGCTCCGATCCGCCCGTCTTTTCCTTCAACATAGCGCAGGACGGTCTCCGGATGGTAATACTTGGAAGGCTGGGGATGGTTGTGGATGGCGATGGCGATGCTGTACTCCTTGACCATCTGTTCAATGAGCGAAAAATCGTCGAACTGGGGTTCGGTGATAATGGTCCTGATGCCCATTTTTCGGGCGAAATCGAAAACCTTTCGCATGCTTTCTTCACTGTTTTCAAAACCGACCACTCCGTAGCTGACCAGCGAAAGGCCGGACTCCTCGAGCTTTCCTCTCACCTCCTGAAGAATATCATCGCCGAGGTTGTGGTCGAACTTCAGGTCAGGATTTTCCTTGCTGAGGACCTGACCGGGATAGGGCTGGAGATAATGGATGCCGAGTTCCCCGGCTTTCTCCAGGGTTTCATAGAAGGAGAATTTCCGGAACGTCCAGCACTGGAGGGCGATGGGAATCTTTTTGATCCTCACCTCTTCGTAATCGGTGCGGGCTACCTCATCCTTCACCGATTCCAGAGTCTTGGGTTCAGCGCTTTCAGTCTGGACTTGCCTCCCGCAGGACATCCAGACAAAAGGCGAACAGGCCAGAAACAAAAAAATCAGGTTTTTCATGGTCACTCCCGAATTCCATTTTCATTATTTTTTCCTCGGGTTCCACTCCCCGCGGGCCACTGCCGGCACATAGGATTCCAGGCCAGCGGGCGGGAATTCCACTGTTCGCTCCTGCTCAGCGCTCATGTAGGCCGTCATGAGAAGCTCGGTCACGTTCAAGCCATCGCTGAAGTTTTCCTCGGGCCGCTTTCCGGCCAGGAAGGATTGAACCATGTGGCGGTTTTCGGCGATATACCCGTATTCATGGCTTTCATCGCTGACCACGGGCATCAGACCCATCTCCGCATTCTGCTTTTCCACCAGGTCCTCTCCGGCTTTGCCCTTCACATTCCGGCTGAAGAAAACCTTGAGTCCGGAATCCAGCGTGTTGATGGCCAGCGAGTATTCCGGGCCGAGCAGCTCCATGGTCAGGCGCAGCCCGGCTCCCACGTAGCACCAGGATGTGGTGGTCTCCACCACCAGGATGTTTCCTTTCTCATCCCTGTATTCGACCAGGGAGCGGGCAAAATCTTCAGCCGGCCTTCGGAGGTAGTCTGTCCGGCCTCCGGAGTTTTCGGCGAGAATCCTGGCGTAATGAGGGTCCTGCCATTTCAAGCAGGAGGCATAAGCCGTGATGTTGAGAGGAGTGAGGGTTTCCCTTGCCGCGCCGGGAGGAGTGAGCATGAACCGGGCCTCCTCCACCGAATGGCACATCATGTCGTTGAGCACACCTCCTCCCTGGAGCTCCCCTTCCCAGAACCAGGGCATGTGCGGCCCGCTGTGTTCCTCGGCCGCCCGGGCCAGGTAGGGCCTTCCGGAGATCGCCGCTCCCCGGGCCCAGACAATCTCCTTGCCTCTGACTACGGCCGGCGCAAAAACCTGGTTCTCCAGGTAACCGTCGAGCAGCTTTGCTTTCCGGGCCAGCTCCAGCATTTTCCGCGCTTCCCGGACATTCCGGCCGAGGGGCTTCTCACAGGTTATTCCGATGAGTTCTCCCTTTCCGGCCTCGAGAGCATCGACGATCTCCTCCATATTTTCAATCCGGCAGAAATTCGGCGCACAGAGCCACAGGGCATCGATGGACGGGTCGGCCACCATGTCGGTGACGGATTTATAGACCCTGGCCTCGCCGACCTGCAACTCCCTGGCCAGGGCTGCCGCCTCTCTGGCTCTCTCCTCTGTCCGGGAATAGACACCCAGGATATCCGCATCACGGACGCCGACCCAGGAACGGATATGGAACCTGCTGATAAATCCCGCGCCGATGATCCCCACACCCAGCCTCTTTTTTATCATTCGAACTCTCCTTTTTGAGCCTTTTCGATTCTGTCCGGCCCGGTTATTTTCCCGGGTTTGACCGATTTTTATTCCTGGCTTTGAACAGACGCTCTCTCCGGCCTGAAAAACAGCAGAAAAGCGAAGGCGCAGAGAATGGTCAACACGCAGGGCACCAGGAAAACGCCCGTCCAGTTTGTTCCGGCTTCTGTGGTGAAATAATCATGAACCCAGCCCGCAAAAAGGCTGCCGATGGCGTTTCCCACCCCGTAGGTGACCAGGGTGATCAGGCTCTGGGCGGAATGCCGGATATCCCTCGGTGCCACCATGTCCACGTAGATGAAAGCCGCGGCGAAGAAAAACACAAAACAGAAGCCGTGGAGCGACAGGGAGGAAATAACCAGCCAGACTGGCTTGCCGATGGCGAAAATAATGTACCGGGCCGGCCAGGCCAGCACACCGATGACCAGGATATTCCTGATGCCGATTTTGGTGATGAAATAGGGCAGGAGAAACCACATGACGAAAATCTCCGCCACCTGGGCGATAGTCATCACCCAGGGCAGGATGGTATTGGAAACGCCGATTTTCTCCGATGTCAAAAACGGTGCGGTCAGGACGTAATAGAACATCAATTCCGTGGCCACCACAAAGGCGATGACGATGAACACGGCGAAATTCTTATCTTTCATCATCCTGATCGCCTCCAGGAAAGCCCAGGGCTTCTCGGCTGCTTTTCTGGGTGGCGTGTGAGGCAGGCCAAACGCCTGTATCCCCATGATGATGGAGAAGAGGCCAGCCAGGAGCAGGGTGTCACCCTGAAAGACAATCGCCGGCATTGACTTTGAGGTCACCCTCCAGGCCGTTAGCGCATAGCCGGCCACAATCCATCCGATCGTTCCCCAGACCCTGATGAGGCCAAATTCCTTGTCCGGCTTTTTGAGGTTGATGAAAGCGATGGAATTGGTCAGGGCCAGTGTCGGCGCATAAAGTAAACAGTAAAGGAGCATCAGCCACATCATGGTTCGGTATTCGCTGATATTGGAAATCAGGATGAGCAGTGCTCCGCCGCTCAACTGGAGGAAGCCCACCACCTTCTGGGAGGAAAAGTAGCGGTCAGCCACCTGTCCGCCAATGAACGGCGCGATGACCGTCGCCAGCGGGAGCAGGAAGTAGATGATACCGACCTGATAGCCAGAAAAGCCAAGGGTGTTGATCAGATAATCGGACAGGACGGGCGCCCAGGCCCCCCAGATAGCATACTGCAAAAACATCATCAGGCCGAGACGGAATTTGACATTCATGTTCACCTCTTTTTGTTCACGACTCCATGACCCGATTTTTTTCTTGCGCGATGAAGGGATGAGTTTTCATTGAATCAAACCACTTTTCTACGCACCGGGTCCCATTCCACCCTGCGGCCTTCTAAATAAGAAAGCGTTGCCATGTGGCAGGTGATGGCCTCTTCGAAGCCGCGGTCGATGTTGCAGCTCGGTTGCCCGCCGTTCCGGATGCAGTCCAGCCATTCCTTGACGTGGAGATGGGTGGTGTTGACCGGCCGTCCGCCCCTTTCGGTATACATCAGGCCTCTGGTGGCAAAGTACCTTTCGGTCGCAGAAGTGACGGTGTCAATCCCCTTCAGGCCCGGCCGGTAGGTGAACAACGGCAGCTCGGTGTTGATGATGTTGTTCAGGATTTTCTCTCTGTAACGGGTTGACTCCCAGTCCGCAGTAACCGTCAGGCTGTAGCCAACTTCCATGGAGGCATCGTGTCCCATGAACACCTTTCCCCGGCCTCTGCCGTTGGCCAGAGTGGCACTGTAGACCAGGGTCAGGTCCCGGTCAGGATACTCGAGCACGGCCTGGAAGACGTCGGGCACATCCCGGCCGTCCTGGAAAAAATAGATTCCGCCCGAGGCGACTGCGGATTTGGGAATCCCGAGTTCCAGAATCTGATTGGCCGCGTCATACTCATGGGAGAGCAGGTCGCCGGAAAGCCCGGTTCCGTAGTCAAACCAGCATCGCCAGCGGAAAAATCTTTCCAGGCTGAATGGCACCCGATGCGGCGCGGGTCCCTGGAACTGCCCCCAGTCGATGGTCTGGGGATTTCCTTCGGGATGGATATCATAGACCCAGGCGCCGTTGGGTGAATTGCGATTGGTGGTCGTTTCGACCAGGGAAATTTTCCCCAGAATGTTTTTCTCCACTATCTGTTGAGCTTTGATGTAGCTTTCCTGCTGACGGCCCTGATGTCCCAGCTGGAAGACAATTCCTCTGTTCTTCACGGCATCGACCATTTCTAAGGTCTCCTCGATCGTTCTTGTCATGCATTTCTCGCAGTAGACGTGTTTTCCGGAGATCGCCGCATCAACGGTCATCCGGGCATGCCAGTGGTCGGGAGTGGCGATGATCACCGCATCGACATCCCCGCTCTCCAGCATTTCCCGGTAATGGCGGTAGCGCCTGGCTCCGCTCAACAATCCGGAGCCTCCACCGGGCCTGATGTCATTCTTGGAAGCGGCAATCCCCCGCTCTGCCCGGACATCGAAGACATCACAGATGCCGGTGAGGACGACATTCAAATCCTCCTGATCAAGAAAAGTTTCGAGCTCCCTGTCAAGCTTATTCTCCCTGGCGTCTTTCTTCTTCCTTTCAATCCAGTCCGGATGGGCAAAACCAGCGGCATGAGCCAGGGCTTCGCCCCGACTGCCAAAACCGATGATGCCCAGCCGGATGAGCTCTCCGGCTTTTTTCAGGGTGGTTCTGGGCAGCACCTCCGGCGCCTTACCGCTGATGCCCAGCTCGGCGAGTATTTCTTTCCGTCTCATGTCATCCAGCCACTTCTTCCTGAACAGAAAGTAGAAAAAGGGTCCGAGCACGGGAAGCGTGGCTAACGCCTTGAGAATATCCCGGCGCTGAAAGCCTTCTGTCCTCTCCATCTGAGCCGGCGTCTGTTCAGGGTCATGTTTTTGGTTTTCCTGGCTCATTTTATATCCTCCCTCCGAGAGATTTTCATGATTTTCACGGTTTCCTCCGGGCAAAGACCATCAGCCTGTCCAGGCCGATGATTCGGCCTGTCGGAAAAACAATCAAAACGAAGAGGGCGCACATCTCGATCAAATTTTTGTTGACGATGAGATAGCTGCCCTCCACAGGAGTCTCATAGGTATAGCCGAGCAACGGGGGGTGGAAGATATAGTAAAGGAAGAGGAGAACCATCCCGGCAACGGTGGCTGTCCGCGTCAAAAATCCGGCGATCAACCCCAGACCGATGAGGACCAGCCCCCACTTGTTCAGGAAATCAACAGCCCCGAGAAGGCCGGGATTGGCCACAATCGATGTGGCCATCCCAGAAAATATTCCCTTAGTCTCCAGAAGATATCCGGCAGAAGACCAGTAGGGATTGATCACTTTGACAATGCCCTCATAGAGGAAATGCCAGCCGATGAGAACCCTGAGGACAACAAGTGCGGTCAGTTGAACGGTCGTGTTTCCGATCGGATAACCGAGATTCATTGTTGTTTTTTGCAGCATTTTTTCCCTACCTTTCAAATGAGATGCCCGGCATCATTCGAGCCGTAAATAGAAATACGCCATGCTCAATATATGATGCGGCGGGCTTGGAAAAAGACGAAAACAAGCGGCGATGAGGCTGCATGCTCGATGTTCGTCTGTGCGCAGCTCCAGACTCTCATGAGAAACGGACCTGAAAAATCAGATGATTCCTTTCCATATAGTGGGGGGTAAATACACGGGAATGGCGTTAAAAACCTGAAGGGAGCGATGCCATTTGCGTGTATTTTCGTCATTAAATGACCCACACAAAATGGAAGAGACCCAATCAGGTTTACAATATATAAAAAACCATGTCAACACCAAAAAGGGCAAACCCGCCCGATTCGGTCCTCTCTTGCGGAAAATGATTTGGCGTGATAAATGGGAAACATGCCTTGGAAGCATCTTTTTTTCTGGGGTAAAGGCCATTTCCTTTTAAAATAGGATGGGTGGCATGGGGTGTCCTCCGCAACGCCCGCAGCGGAAGGGGTTCCCCACGGGGGGATGGGTGGAGCGAGGACGGACGGGGGACACCCCATGACAGGACCCATCCAAAAAAAATATTAGCCTTCACGGAAAAAAAGATGCTTACACATGCCTTAATTGATTTGACTTTTTTTGCGGATTGAATAAAAATTTGGGTCGATGAATCCGTAGATTCCGGGAGGTGACCATGGACAGACGACATTTTTTCAAGACCGTTCTGACCACGCCGCTGCTGACTCCCCTCCTTCTGGCTTCAAGAACATCCGCAAGCGATATCGAGCTCTTTCTCGTGGGAGACGAGCCACACCTTTTCATCGGACAGCTTCTGGAAGGGATCCAGAAATACCAGGCGTTGCCGGAGACGACTTTCGCTTTTGTCAACAGGCATCCCAGGGAAGAAGCTGTCAAGCGAAGCCTTGTCCGAAAGGCCTGGAAGCCAGCAGCTGAGCCCTCTCGGGCAGCGCTGACCATCTCCTCCTCTTCCCTGCGCGGCCGCGCACGTCCTTCCTTCACTCTGGTCAGGAATGGTCAAATTCTGGATATCCGGTCGTCGAAACTTCTCCCGCTCTGGAAAGAAATGACCGAAAATCATGCGGTCTCAGCCTGGTTGACGGTTGCTTCCCTGAAAAAAAGACAAAGAAGTCATCTGGGCGGAAAATATCTCTCTGTGTATAAGAATGGACAGAGAGTCGACCGGATTCCCCTCGCAGAAAACATCACGCACACCTATGCTGCCCGGAGAGGGCCTGTAACGCTCAGGGTGAAAGACGGAAAAGCCTGGATTGTGGAATCTTCCTGCCGGAATCAAGTCTGCTGCTATTCCTCTCCTGCCTCTCTGGCCGGGGAGCGCATCATCTGCGCTCCCAACCGCCTTCTGCTGCAAATTGAGGGCTCTCCTGCTGTCGATACATCCATTGGCTAAAAAGTTTTCCCTTCTGTTTTTCGCTTTTCTTTTCTTGAATATCCAGTGCCGGCTGAAAGACAGGTGGCAGACCTCCACCCTGGCCGTTTTCGATACGCTCTGTGAGGTCAGCGTTTTCTGCTCACCTTCGACTTTTAAACTCGCTCTGGAAAAAATCCAGAGCATTTTCTCGGAAATTGAATCCCGCTTCTCCCCTGGAAGCGAGGATCTCTCATCTCCGATGGTGATCACCCTCTACCGAAAAGCTCTGATGGTCCACCGCAATTCAGAGGGCTGTTTCGATATCACGGTGGCTCCGTTGACCAGGGAATGGGGTTTCCTCACCAAGTCTGACTGCATCCCTTCTCCTCAACGGATTCAGTCGCTTCTCGGAAAGGTGGGCATGGAAAAAATCAAGGAGGAAAACGATCTCCTTCGCCTTCAACCGGGAATGGCTCTCGACTGGGGGGGCATCGCCAAAGGTTTTGCCGTCGACCTGGCCTCCCGGGCTCTCCTTGAGATGGGAATCTCCAGAGGGTTTATTAACGCCGGCGGCGACCTTTACTGCTGGGGGACAAACCCGAACGCTGAGCCCTGGAAGGTGGGCATCAAACATCCCCGCCAGAATGGCTACCTGGGAATCCTCTCCATCTCCGGGCTGGGAGCTGCGACCACGGGCGATTACCAGCGGTACTTCATCAAAGACGGCCTTCGCTATCACCATGTCTTTGACCCCAGGACAGGATATCCTGCCCAGGGCAAGCAGAGTGTCACGGTCTGCGGTCCTGAAACTCTGCTCTCTGATGCCCTCTCCACAGCCCTTTTTGTCTGTGAACAGCCGGAAAAAATCCTGGAAAAATATCCGGACTACGGCGCGATTATCGTCGATGCCGGAGGAAAAATTTTCCTGGCTGGAAAGAACTATCCTTTTCATCCTGTTGAGGAAAACTCCCCAGAGAACCTTTCAGGAGAAAAGAGGTCTGGTTCTCTCGGAGATTTCGCTCCACCGTCCCTGGTTTTCCGGCTGATAATGCGTCGAGGGGAATGACAGGGCTGGCGGCATTCTCGATCGTCCTTTATTTTGTTTTTCCTCTGGGATTGACTTCATCTCTGGTACTGTCAGGAAGTCTGACCCGGGCCACTTCGGAGATATCGCCCATGGCCCGATTATAGGGCCGCAGGCTGAAGCTAAAATCGAAAGATTCAGGATAGGTGGAGTATCTCTCGATGACGCCAGGTCCGCAGCTTCCGTTTCCCAGTCCATACTGCCACCGGTCCAGGCAGAGATAGATTTCCTCCCGAGGAGTGAGCTCATGGATATGCCCCGCCCTGTCCAGGTCATCGGCCGTGAAGTGCAGCACAGTCATCGACAGCGGTTCTCCGGCGACGACCAGAAGTCCTGCTCCGAACCTGTCGGTCAAGGCGGCCCAGCGAACCTCTTCCTTATTGCCCGTTTCCTGAGGCCGGACATAGGGCACAAACTGCTCGTTCACCGTGCTCTCGAAAAGACCGATGTCCGCGCCAGTCTTGCGGTCGGGATAGTTCTCCTGAGGACCGCGGCCATACCACTTGAAATTCTCCAGTTCGAATGAAACGGCCATGATCACTCCGAGCCTGGGCAGAACCGGAAGATGGCCGAAAGGCTCGATGCGGTTTTCGACCTGAATGGAACCGTCCCCGAAAACAGTGAAGGTGCACCGGTGTTCGAAGCCGCTGTCCGCGGTCCCTTTGCAGGTTGTGCGGGCAAAGAGGCGAACGAAGCAAGTGTTGATGGCCTCGACCCGGAATTCCTTCACTTCCCGCTGTAGCCTGTTCAACCCGGCCTCTCTCCACTGGCCGGCCAGATAATAATTGTTGTCAGTCGGCGACCGATAGGCATTCAGAACAGGGCCGCTGATGATTCCCTCGATGTCCTCGATGATGAATTTATCCCTGTAAATCAGGGATACGATCGTCCCTTTTGCCCGGCTGAAAAAAACGCTGAAATCCTTTCCTCTGATGGTCACCACACCTTCGGTTTCGCTGAGCTTCAGCTCGGGCATGTGAACGATCTCTTTCACCAGCTTGGGAGGAGCTTCATAGGGAATCTTGAGCTGCTGACTGGCCACCTCGTGATATTTCTCTCCCCAGATTGTGTCATCACGAAGAAAAAAGCTCACTCTCAGCCAGTATTCAGCGCCTGGAGCCAGCGGAGGCTTCTCGAAGGGCAGCGTCACCACCTTGCTTTCCCCGGAGGCAATGTCCAACGGCCCGATCGACCCGCGCTGGATGGCCCTGCCGTCCTCAGAGAGGACCCATTCGCCGTCGAAATCGTTGAGGCTGGTAAAGAAATGCCCGTTGCGGATTCTGATCTGGCCTGAAAGAAGGTCTTCAGCTTCGATCTTGATGTTCTGGTAGACTTTCTTTACCTCCCATAATTTGGGAGGAATCTCCCGGTCCGGGAACACCAGGCCGTTGATGCAGAAATTTCCGTCGTTGGGTTCATCCCCGAAATCGCCGCCGTAAGCCCAGTACTCCCGGCCGTCCTCGGAGACCTTGCGCAGACCCTGGTCGACCCAATCCCAGATGCTTCCGCCCTGAAGGTGTTTGTATTCTTCGATGGCATCCCAGTATTCCTGGAGGTTGCCGACCGCATTGCCCATGGCATGGGCGTATTCGCACATGATCAGAGGCCTCTCCTGAGGCTTCTGGCCATACTCCACGAGAGTTTCAATCCTGGGGTACATGGGACAGACGATATCCGTGTGAGGCCGCAGGCCGGCTCGCTCGTAGTGAACAGGTCTTGAGGGGTCCCTCATGTGGAGCCACTCGCTGACCGCTTCAAAGTTGGTCCCATCGCCGGCCTCGTTTCCCATGGACCAGATGATCACGCTGGGATGGTTCTTGTCCCGTTCCACCATGCGGACAATGCGGTCCAGGTGGGCGTTTTTCCACTCCGGCCTGTTGGCCAGCGTGTTCTCAGGCTTGTATCCGATGCCGTGCGACTCGATGTTTGCCTCGTCGATGACGTAGAGGCCGTAACGGTCGCAGAGATCATACCAGAGGGGATGATTGGGGTAGTGCGATGTCCGCACGGTGTTGATGTTGAACTGTTTCATGAGCTGGATATCTCTGACCATCGATTCCGGACTGACATAATGGCCGGTATCAGGATCATGCTCATGACGGTTGACTCCTTTGATCAGGATCGGCTGGCCGTTGAGCAGGAGCTGGCCATCCTTGACCTCCACCTTTCGAAAGCCAAACCGGCAGCTTTCTATCTCAAAAACCTTCCCATGGTTGTCTTTCAGCGTCAGAAGCAAAGTGTAGAGATGCGGTTTCTCCGCCGACCATTTGAGAGGATTTTCCACATCGGCTTTCATCATCACCAGGCTTTCCGCTCCGGGCGAGATGTAGACGCTGGAGCCTTCCATCAGAACCTCTTGACCGACTGGTCTTTTCTCCCTATCCAGCAGGGTAACCTCCACTTTTAACCCGAATGCGGCCCTGCTCCCGTAGTTGTGAACCCTGGCCTTCACTCTCAGCACCGCATCTCTGTACTCTTCATCCAGGTCGCAGAAAGCCTCAAAATCGCGAATGTGAACGTCCGGTGTGGAGAAAAGATAGACATCGCGGAAGATCCCGCTCATTCTCCAGAAATCCTGGCATTCGAGGTAGGAGCCGTCGGACCAGCGGTAGACTTCCACAGCCAGAATATTTTTCCCCTCCCGGAGATAGGGAGTGATGCGGAATTCGGCCGGCGTCCGGCTGCCCTGGCTGTAGCCGACCTTCTCGCCGTTCACCCACAGGTAGAACGCGGATTCGACGCCCTCAAAATGGATGAATACCTGTCTCCCGCTCCATTTCCTGGGAATTTCAAACTTCGTCCGGTAAGAGCCCACCGGGTTGTTGTCATGAGGGATACGGGGCGGGTCCTTTCGGAAGGGATAACGCACATTGAGGTAAATCGGCCGGTCGTAGCCGTGCATCTGCCAGTTGCTGGGAACAGGGATTTCTTTCCAATCGCTCACATCAAAATCCGGCCTGAAAAAATCCAGGGGCCGTTCGTCCGGCCGGCTGACCCAGTGGAACTTCCATATCCCGTTGAGCGATTGATAAAACCGGGAGGCCTCCCGGTTCCCCTCGATGGCTTCTTCCTGGCTGGCATAAGGCATCAACGTGCAATGAGCAGGCTCCTTGTTCAGCCCGATCATTTCCGGGTTTTCCCAGTCGTTCACTGCCGTTATCTCATCCGGGGCGTGCTGGGCACCGGAGACGAAAAGCCAGGCGCACAGCACCGGAAAAACAATTTGTTTCCAAGGCCGTTCGCCCATCGTCTGACCTCCTTTCATAATGCGATCTCGGAGATTTTCATGCGATAAGATGCCGGAGTCGTCAAGAGATTTTTCCGCAGCAATTCTTGTATTTTTCGCCGCTGCCGCACAATCAGGAATCATTGCGGCCGACTTTTTCCCGGCGTTTTTCGGCATGTTCCCTGCCCTTTTGTCGCTTCCACTCCTGAGCCATCTCTCTCAGCCGGGAATCGGCATGCTGAAAAAACAGTTTGTAGGCAGGACATAGATAGTTCCGCTCGCTGTTCCCCGGGTTGTGGCGCCTGTCTTTGGTGCAGCCTCCCCTGCAGAGGTGAAGCCAGCGGCATTCCTGGCATTCCGGGAGCAGGATGGCCTTCATTCTTCCGAATTCTCTCTGCCTTCGGGAATTGAGCAGAAACTCCAGGTCATCTTCCATCACCTGGCCGAGCCTCCAGGCAGGTTCCACAAAGAAATCGCAGGAATACACGTCACCGGAGTGCTCCACCACCAGATAATCACCGCATTCCCGCAGCAGGGTGCACTCCGGAGGAGCGAGACCCGCATAAAGGTAAAATAGAGAATCAAAATACCGAACCGGGGCGGTGGGCTGACCGCCCACAAAATCGGCCAGCCACATATCGAATAGCCTCGTCAGAAACTCGCCGTATTTCAGAGGGGAAACAGAGAACCGAGCGCTGCGATTTGCATCCTGCGGGTCGAGTTCCACGCAGGGAATGAATTGCATGTGGCACAGGCCAAGGACTTTGAGGAACTGGTAAATCTCCTCGGGAAACTGAACAGAGTAATCGTTCACGACGGTCAGGGCATTGACGTCCACTCCAGCATCCAGGAGAAGCCTGGCCCTGTCCACCACCAGAGACCAGGAGCCGCGGCCGTCAGGAAGCCGGCGATAGCGGTCGTGCACGTGCTGCGGGCCATCCAGGGATAAACCCACCAGAAACCGGAACTCCCTCAGGAAATCCGCCCACCGCCGGTCGATCAGAAGTCCGTTGGTCTGGAGTCCGTTTCCCACTTCATGTCCCCGGCCAAACTCCATCTGCAGCCTGACCGCTTTCTCGAAAAATGCCAGCCCCATCAGGGTCGGCTCTCCACCCTGCCAGCTGAAAGACAGTGATCGCCTGCCGCGTTTGAGGACCTGCCTGATGGTCTCCTCCAGAACTTCCTCACTCATGCGGTGAACTCCGGCCTCTGGAAACATTCGCCGTTTGCCGACATAGAAGCAGTAGGGGCAGGACATGTTGCAGTCGGGGCCGGCGGGTTTGATCAGAACAGAATTGAGGTTTTTTCTCATGCTGGCCATGTTTTCCGTTCCACGGCAATCATCCAGAGCCTACCGGAAAATAAAGCCTTTTTTCAAGGGATCGGCGGGATCAAAGCAGAAGATGCTCTGGCCCGTGATGTGAGCGCTTCCTGTGACCTCTGGAATCACTGCCCTGTAGACTCCAAAGTCAACGGCTTTGACGATCTTCACCTCAAAACAGGTGTCCAGAATGCTCTCGATGGTGATGGACTTTCCGATGTCCAGCTCTCCCTGGTCATGGTGGATGGCGGCGCGGGCGCTGACCCCGGTTCCGGTGGGAGACCGGTCCACCTCCCCATCGGCGAAAACACATACATTGCGACTGTGGTGGGATGGGTCTCTGGCCGGCCCAACAAAGATGGTTCCATAAAGAAACCCGAGGTCTCTCTCGTATGGATGTTCGATGTCCAGGCTCTCCATCACCGCTTGCTTGATCCGCTGTCCGGCATGGCGCAGGCTCTGGAAATCTCCGGGCTCAAGGCCGAGCTGAAGCTCTTCTGCCTGGCAGAAGGCATAGAATGCTCCTCCGAAAGCGACGTCGTACTGGACCGTCCCGAATTCTGCGAGTTCGATCATCTGATTCCGCTTGTAAACAAAGGAAGGAACGTTCTGGAAGGACACCTCCTCGACCTCGCTTTTTTCCCTGTGTGCCCTAACCGTGACCCTTCCGGCCGGCGTATCCAGGTTCAAAACCGGCTCACCGCCCCGCTTGATAATCAGCCCTGTATCCAGAGCGACCTTGGTCAAAGCGATGACTCCGTGACCGCACATAGTGCTGAATCCCTCGTTGTGCATGAACAGCACGCCCAGGTCACCATCTGCAGTGACCGGTTCGGTGATGATTGCGCCGTACATGTCCGCATGGCCCCTGGGCTCCCACAATAGCCCTGTGCGAATATCATCCAGATGCTCCATGGCGTAGCGTCTTTTTTCCAGGATGGTTTTTCCTGGGATTTCCTCCAGACCTCCGGTCACCACTCTCAGCGGCTCGCCGGCCGCATGGGCGTCAATGGTGGTGATTACTCTCCAGTCATCCGGCGGCTTCCATCCGATGCCCATTTTCATCCCCCCTCTTCTCCCCGTTTTGTTATCTGCAGCTTGCTGAAGATCCACTTGATCCCCCCGTATTCATCGACGATATCGGGCTGGCCTTCATAACAGAGGGGGACGAGGATCTCTCTTTCAATTCGCCGGCTCCGGCTGAGGCCTCGTTCTTTTCCGGATTTTCCCAAATCAAAGGCAAATGTCCATTTCCCGTCCGGATTCACACATTCCGGCCTGACAAACTGGGGCCGGGGATATTCTGGCCTCGGCATCTCGATCTCGCCAGCCGCGCTTTCTCCCGCTGCCTCACCGGCAAAAGCAACCGATGAGGCGCAGAGCAAAAAAAGAAGGAAACAGAATGTTCTATTATTCATGTTCCACTCCTTCACTCGGTTTTTCACCTTGCTCTGCTATCGGCTTCTTTACGTAAAATATACCAACGGAAGATGAAGTTCAACAGGAAAGACTCAGAGGAGGCCTTGCCTCGCCGGGGCAAAGTGAGCGGGAGTTTGAGCGAACCATCCCGAGCCCTTTGCGCCTGCCATCCTCGTTGGGCTGAAGTTGTTGGGTAATGGAGAAAGAGGATGGGTGGCATGGGGTGTCCCCTTCTCCCGGCAGATATCCTGGCAGGAGATGGAGTTCAGTGCTTTTCTCCATTTCGGGATCAACACTTTTACAGACCGGGAATGGGGGACAGGAGAGGAAGGCCCGACACTTTTCAATCCCACGGCCCTGGATGCTCGCCAGTGGATCAGAGTGTGCCAGGAAGCTGGGATGAAGCAGGTGATCATCACCGCCAAACACCAGCATCATGAGGGATGATTGAAGGCGATCTCGCCACTTCCGGCCTTTCTCCAAACTCGAGCGCGATGACCGAAACAGCCGGATCCGGAGCTTTCTCCGGCAGGAGAACGAAAGCCTCCCCGTTCCTCTCATCCATCTTCAGTTTTTGTGCGGGGTCGGCAAGGAAAAAGGCTGCCTCAGGCCTGCTGATAAGACCCGGAAGATGCAGCTCTCTCTCCTCCGGCCAGTCAAAAACATGGAGGAATATCTTGTTTCCCTTCGTCGTGCTGCGGCCCCAACCCAGCTCAGAGAACAGGCTTGCCGTGGTGCCGTAAATGCTCTCTCCGTTGACCTTCATCCATCGGCCGATGGCGGCCAGCCTCTCCACGCTCGGTTCAGGAATCAATCCTTCAGCCGTGGGTCCAACGTTAAGAAGAAAATTTCCTCCCTTGCTGGCAATATCCACCAGCTTGCGGATCAAGTCTTCGGTCGATTTCCAGTTCGCATTATGCGCGTTGTATCCCCAGTGGTCATTCATGGTCATGCAGGTTTCCCAGTCATAATCCAGGCCTGTGAGCGGGATTTCCTGCTCGGGAGTGCCGAAGTCTCCGGCTGCCTTGGCGGGGTCGAAGGTACCGGCCATACCCGCTCTTCCTTTGCCCACCCGGTTGTTGATAATGATTCCGGGAGAAAGAGAACGGACATAGCGGTAGAGGTCATCCCCCTTTTCATGGTCCCAGGTGTCCTCCCATTCACCGTCGAACCAGAGGACGCCGACTTCTCCATAGTTTGTGAGTAACTCCTTGACCTGTCCTTTCATATAAGCGATATAGCGATTGAAGTCCGCACTTTCCGCCGGCCGCGTCTCCCAGTTGCGGCGCGGAAGGTAGTCCGGATGATGCCAGTCCATGATGGAATAGTACCAGCAGATCTGGATTCCCTGTTGATGGCATTCCCGGGCAAGCTCCTTCAGGATGTCCCTCTTAAAGGGCGTGGCATCCTTCACATCGTATTCGGTAAGGCGCGAGTCGAAGAGGC
This sequence comes from uncultured Eubacteriales bacterium, assembly GCA_964477275.1. Lineage (GTDB taxonomy): Bacteria > Acidobacteriota > Aminicenantia > Aminicenantales > Aminicenantaceae > CAYZDV01. Next base: position 15,767 of record CAYZDV010000001.1, on the reverse strand, counting down.
AGAACCCGTCGTGGTGCTTGCTGGTGATGACGATGTATTTCATTCCCGCTTCCCTGGCCAGCCTCACCCACTGAGCGGCGTTGAACCGGACAGGATTGAACCGGGTGGCAAATTTTTCGTATTCCTCCACCGGGATTTGCGCGGTATGGAGGATCCATTCGCCATGGCGCGTCTCTCCTTTCCATTCTCCGGCCGGCAGGGCATAAAGGCCCCAGTGGATGAACAGGCCAAAGCGCGCCTCTCTCCACCAGGCCATCCGCCTGTCCCTCTCCTCCTTTGATTCAGAAGCGACTCTCTCTCTGCCGCTTCGAACCCCGGCTGATTCATCCTTCTGCGTCGAGCAAGTGACCAGAGTCAAAAAGAAAAAAACAGGAACCCAAAGGCCCATCAAACCTTTCAGATGTTTCGTATTCATTTGAGTTTCCTCTAAAAAAAGCTCCAGGTCAGGCCCAGAGCAATGGATTGCTGGATCTGACGTCTGGGGGAGATGTCCCTGTCGTAGACCAGCCTGAAATTGAAGTTGACGTTGATGTGCTCGGAGAACTTGAAGACCAGGACATTATCCCAGCGGACATCTGTGCTCTTGATCGCATTGAAGCCATAGAAGAGCTCCATTTTTGAGGTAAACAACGTCTTCTTGCTCAGCTTCCAGTTGATGTCCGTGACCGATTCCAGGCCGGCTTCATTCCTGAATTTCTCGATTTTGTCGACTGTTTCGGGATTGTCGGCGTAAGGAATGGGAAAATTGCGGGTGATGGTCTGTTTCAGGGCAAATCCCAGTCGCGTCCGGACGATTCTGTCAGGTTCAAACCCGATTCCGATGCTCTCGCGGAAATATGCGGGGTCCATGAAATCCGATATCTGGCTCCTGGGTATTGTGGCATAGTTGTATCCGGGTCCGAACTGCGTCTCGCCCGTCACCGCGACAAACGGATTGATGTATGTTCCCATCTTGAAGACAAGAACACTCTCCAGCTTGAGCTCATCGATGGACTTGCGAAAATCCTGGCCTCCGATCTTGGTCGCTCCATAGGCCAGCTTTCCGGAATTGGCCCACATTGTTTTTTTTCGGGTATTGAGGAACCCGAAGCTCAGATTGATCTGCCAGGCAAAGGCATTGTCGCCTCCAGCAGCCCAGTTGCTGAAGCTGGCCTGGGTCAGGTTGAGGGAACCCACCATGTCCTTCTTCCAGCCGAACTTATCCTGCTCTTGCGCTTTTTCCTGAGCCACAAGAGAGAAATTCATAAGAAAAACCATCAACACTGTCCACAAGCAGGGTCTTGTTCTCATCTTCTCCTCCTCTCAAAAAAGGAGTTAACAAGGCAGGGAATCTGGCTGTCCTCGTTGACCACAATCCCGGCAATCCAGACAAAGGTCGCGAATTCCTCGCCTGCTCAGGCCGGCGGCCGCGAGCTGCCCGGGGCGAGGTGGACTTTCTTCCCCCGGATAAACACGTGTTTCACCTTCAGCTCTCTGTCCAGGAGCACGATGTCGGCATCGCTTCTCCTTCTGAGGCAACCCTTTCGGGCTTGGATCCCCAGAAGCCGGGCAGGGTTGGAGGTGACGGTTTTCACGAGCTGCCTGAACGACATCTCTGTATACTGAATCATGTTGCTCAGTGCAAACCAGAGGGGCGTGTTGCTGCCAAAAAGCCTTCCGGCTCTGTTGTAAGTCGGGCCTTTCCTGAACCCGTAAAACCTGGTGGCGTCGGTGACCAGAATGATTTTTCCTGCGGGCTTCACCCTGGTGATCAGCCTGAGGATGGAAGGATGGAGATGGACTCCGTCGGCCACGACTTCGACATAGACCTCATCGTTCAAAAGCAAGGCGCCGGCAGCCCCGGGCTCGCGGTGAGCGATGCCCCTCATGGCATTGAAGAGATGAACGCCCAGCCGGATGCCCGATTTGATGGCCTTTTCCATCTGCTCAAAGGTGGCGTTGGTGTGTCCGGCTGAGGGAATGACTCCTTTTTCGGTCAGAAAGCGGATCACAGCCGGAGCTCCCTCGATTTCCGGAGCAACGGTCAGAATTTTAACCTTCCCCTCCGAAGTCTCGATGTACTCTTTCAGCTCCGGAAGAGACGGCCTGCGGATGTATTTTGTCAACTGAGCACCGCTTTTTTCTCTGGAAATATAAGGACCTTCCAGGTTCAACCCGATAATTTCCGGGATGTCCTCAGCTTTTTTCTGCACTTCGAGGAGAGTTTTGATCGTGGAGAGCATTCGCTCATGCGAGTCTGTGAGCAGCGTGGGCAGGACTGAGGTTGTCCCGTTCCTGAGATGGACTCTCAAGGCCTCTGCTATTTCTTCCGCCGTCGCACCCATGAAATCCCGGCCCCCTCCGCCGTGGAGATGAATGTCGATGAAGCCCGGAACGGCGATGTGGTCTCTGAAATTGAAGACCTTCGTCCCTCTGGGAACTTCAAGCTCTTCCAGTAGTCCGTTCCTGACGATTCTTTCTCCCGCGATGAGGATGCATCCGTTCTCGATGAACCTCGAAGGAGTGTAAATGTCGCAATTCTTGAGGAGAGTATAGCCAGACATTTTACTTCAAGAAATCTTTGACGCGGTATTTATTCCTGTAGATCCATTTGTAGTAATCTTTCCCGCTCAGAAGCGATGCAGCATCTTCGTCGATGACGATCTTGGCCTGCGGATGAAGCTGGAGCACAGAGGCCGGGACAGAAGCCGTCACCGGTCCTTCCACGCAGTTGAGAACCGCCTGACGTTTGCTCTTTCCCGAAGCGATGAGAATGATCATCCTGGCCTCCATCACGGTTCCAATGCCCATGGTCAGGCAGAACCTGGGGATCTCTTCCTCATCCTCGAAAAAACGGGCGTTATCCTCAATGGTTTCCGGCCTCAGGGTTTTGACCCTCGTTCGGGAAGCCAGCGAGGAGCTCGGCTCGTTGAAGCCGATGTGACCGTTCCGGCCGATACCCAGAATTTGAACGTCGATTCTTCCCGCACGCCTGATTTTCTCCTCGTATTCCTGGCAGTGGGCATCGATGTCTTCAGGCTTTCCATCCAGGCGGTGGATGTTTTCCTTTTTGATGTTGATGTGGCGGAAGAAATTTTCGTGCATGTAAAAGGCAAAACTCCGGGGATGGTCGGCCTCCAATCCCAGGTATTCATCCAGGTTAAAGGTGACGAACTCTGAAAAGTCGATTTCGCCTTTACTGAACATTTCGATGAGCTTTCCATAAATGCCCAGAGGAGTTCTTCCGGTGGGAAGCCCGAGGACAAGCCTCTTGTTTTTTTGCCATTCCTGTTTGATCAGCCCGGATACCTCCTCACAGGCCTCGTTGTAACCGGAAACGATGATCACTTCCATCCTGTCATCTCCCGGATTTCTTTTTTCCAGCGGTTCATGACCTCTTCTGCCCTTTCCCTGCTTCTGGCTTCCACGATCAGACGGACGACCGGTTCGGTGTTGGAAGGCCTGAGATGAACCCAGTGGTCGTCGAATTGAAGCATTATCCCATCCAGGAACGATATTTCGCATGTTTCCGCATATTTCCTCCGCAATTTTCTGATGAGGTGATACGCCTGCTCCTGTGTCCCTTCCATTTTCTCCTTGATCATGTGATAGGGAGGAAATTCTCCCTGGAGCTCTGAAATGGATTTCGAGGATGATGCCATGAATTCCAGAATCAAACCCATGGCCGCAAAGCTGTCCCGGCAGGGATGAATTTCAGGGAGGATGACACCTCCATTTCCTTCGCCTCCGATGGCCGCATTGCCCTCCAGGGCCAGAATCTGCTCGACGACGTTGATTTCGCCGATCCTGGTCCTGATCACAGGGACATTATAGTCCCTGGCGATATCTTCCATCGCCCTCGAAGTGGAGAGATTGACCACCACCGGTCCCGGATTTTTGCTCAAGACATATTTCACAGCCAGGAGAAGCGTCCATTCCTCGCCGAGGGGCTCTCCTTTTTCGCTGACAACGGCCAGCCGGTCCGCATCCGTATCCTGAACAAAGCCCACGTCGGCTTTATGCTCGGCCACCTTCTGGCAGAGCTCGGCGATGTTCTCCGGGACAGGCTCGGGTTGATGGGCGAATTTTCCGTCAGGAACGCAGTTCAGCAGTACCGCATCGCAGCCCAGGGCATTCAAAAACCGGGGAGCAAGGACCGCGCCGGCGCCGTTGCCGCAATCAATAACGACCTTGATTCTCCTGCCGCTGATCAGGTTGGCATCAAAATAGGAAAGCAGGCGGCTGAGATGAGTCTCGGTCGCGCTTTGTTCAAACTCCGGCATTCTGTATTCGTCGACAGTCACGAAGGAAAACTCGCCCTGGTGATAGATGTCCAGAAATTCCTCCACCTGATGATGATTCAAAAAATGCCCTTCCCTGCCGATGAACTTCAGCCCGTTCCATTCTTTGGGGTTGTGGCTGGCCGTGACCGCGATTCCGCCAATGGCCTTGACCTGTTTGGCAAAAATCTGGATGGAAGGGATGGGGCAGATTCCGATATCCACGGGGCGGCATCCGACCGATAAAAGTCCGGATATGACGGCCTTTTTGACCATCAGGCCCGAGGTCCTCGAGTCCTGTCCGACGACGACATCTCCCCTTCCTGAATAAGTGCCGAAAGCCTGGGCGAACCTGGCAACAAGCTGGGGAGAGAGACTTTCGCCCACCACTCCCCGGACGCCGGAGATGCTGATTTTCAAGGACGTGGTTCTGTTCATTTGACCATGGCGGAAATAAAATTGAGGACCTCTTCGGTTTTCTCCCTGGCTTTCTCTCTGGAAATGTCCTCGGCGATGACCCGGATCATCGGCTCTGTGGCCGAGGCCCGGACATGAACCCAGCCGGTCTCATCTTCCACTTTGATCCCATCCACGGTGCTGATTTTCTGATCAGAGAAAAGTTTCTTGACTTCGTTGACCACGGTGTGAACTCTGGTTGGAGGACAGTAGATTTTCTCCTTGACGATATGGTACTTGGGAAGCTCCTCGATGAGCCGGGAAATTCCCATTTTGCGCACGGCGATCATCTCCAGGATGACGCCCATGACTAAAAACCCGTCAAAGGATGGCTGGAAGCGGGGGATGGCCACGCTTCCGCTTCCTTCGCCGGCCAAAACGCCCTCTTCATTGAGCAGGGCCTGAATGGAATGGGGCTGTCCGACTTTCACTTTGACCAGTTCGCAGTCATGCTGCCTGGCCACATCGTCAATCATCCGGGAAGTGGAATGATTGGTGATGACCGGACCCGGGTTCTTCTTCAGGTAGTGACTGGCAACGAGGGGAAGAGTGTATTCCTCGGAGAGAGTCTCACCGGTTTCCGAGACGATGGAGACACGGCTCACATCGCTGTTGAGCAAAAAACCCACATCGGCGCTGATAATCTTCACAATCGAGGCCACTTCCTGGGCATTCCTCGGTCTCGGCTCAGGATCATGAGGAAAATAGCCGGTTTGGTCGTTATTCACCGGCACAAGTTCAAAGCCCAGGTGCTCGCCGAAGAGGTCAATCATCTTGGCCCCGGCTCCATTGCAGGGATCGATGACAACTTTCAGATTTGCCGTCTTGACAGCCCGGGCTTCCAGAAAATGGCGGAGCTGCTCAAAGTAGGCGGCCGGATAATCATCAACGGCCGACACCGTCCCCAGTTTATCGACCGTCGCTTTGGCAAATTTTCCCAGGTGATAGATGTCCAGAACCTGCTCCCCCTGGAAGACATCCAGGCACGTTCCCTCCTGGCTGATGAAAACCAGGGCATTCCACTTGACGTCGTTATGCCCCGCGGTGATGGATATCGCGCCGCCGGCCTTCAGCGGCTTGACCATGTACTGAAGGATGGGAGTCGGACAAATTCCCAGGTCCAGAACATCACATCCGGCGGAAATCAACGAAGAGAGGCAGGCTTCCTGAAGCATCGGGCTTGAACGCCGGGTGTCCCGGCCGACCAGAACCCTCCTCGGGCCGAGATAGGTGCCGAAGGCGGAGGCAAAATTCATGACCAGTTCCGGGATGATGGTCTCTCCGACAATGCCCCTGACGCCGGATATTCCGATTTTCAGCAGCTTCACTTCTCACCTTTTTAGCGTTTATTATAACTCTATTCCTGGAGGAAGGCCAGGAATGGAAACTGCCTGAAGGAGCCATCATGTCAGCGGACGGGAGTGACCTCTCCCAGGACTTCAAACCGGGCAGTGAGGACCTCGGTGCTCGCGGCATCGGCTGTGCCTTTGAATCCGGGCTGTTTGCCTCCGACAGTCACCTCAAACAGCCCGGGTTCGACCACCCGCTTGAACTCCTGATCGAGCAGAGAGATCTGTCGAGGAGCAAACAGAAATTCGATCGTTCGCTTCTCTTTCGGTTTGAGAAAAACCCTTTTGAAACCCTGCAGGGAACGAAGAGGGACAGGAACCGAAGCTTCGATATCAGACACATAAAGCTGGACGACTTCCTCCCCGGCCATTTCCCCCACGTTTTGCACATCCACCGAGATGGGAATGTATTCGCGCTGCTGGACGGTTTTGGGAACGACAAGGTTGGAATAGCTGAACCTGGTATAGCTGAGCCCATGGCCAAATGGATAGAGCGGCTCGCCTTCGAAATAGCGATAGGTCCGACCCTTCATGCTGTAATCCTCGAAAGTCGGAAGCTGGTCGACGGATTTGTAAAAGGTCACCGGCAGGCGTCCGGCCGGATTATAATCCCCGAAGAGGACATCGGCGACAGCCCGGCCGGCTGCCTGTCCAGGATACCAGGCCTCCACGATGGCCGGGATATTCTGGTCGGCCCAATTCACCGCCAGAGCGCTTCCGTTGAGCAGGACAAGAATGACCGGTTTTTCCAGGCCATGAATGGAACTGATCAGCCGTTCCTGAATGGCCGGGAGCCCCAGAGTCAGCCTGTCTCCACCCCTGAACCCCTCGACGTCCACTCTCATCTCCTCGCCTTCCAGAAGGGGGGAAAGCCCCATGACCATGATGACCACATCTGCCCGCCCGGCCAGCTCCAGAGCTTCTCTCTCGTGGTCCACTCCGGGCACCGACCATAACAGCTGAATATGGGCGTCCTCTGAACGCTCGAAAAACTCCACCTTCACTTTATAAGCCTTTCCCTTCTGAAGTTCGACCCACCCATAGGTTTTGTTGGGGTGGTGTCGTCCATCAAACTGGACCAGCAGCTCGTCTTCCAGAAAAATTCGAAACCCGTTGAAGCCCCAGCCGCCCAGTGCATATTTTCCTGTGGACGGCGGGACCAGGAAGCCTGTCCAGCGCACCCCGAAATTATCGTCGTCAAAGTCATGCCGGGGCGCACCATCCCACCAGTTGAAATCGACCTCTTTATCGATTCGGGTAAAAACAGGCTTGCCCTTGAATTCCCGGTTATCGAAATATTCCCCCCTCAGGCCTTTTTCCTGTTTCTTTCCCTCCGAGACATGAAGAACCGATGATGGAACCGGTTCAAGACGGGGAAGATTCTCTGCCCACTCACAGCCCGGAGCGTAAGTCACTCTGGTTGATGGTGACACCTTTTCCCGGATTCCCCGCAGGAGCGTAACCGGATCTGAAGGATTTCCGTTGTAATTCCCGAGGAGGACTTCCACGTCATCCGCGTTGGGCCCGATGACAGCGATTTCCCGGAGGTTCCTGGGAAGGGGAAGGATGTTTCCTTCGTTCTTCAAAAGCACAATCGATTTTCTCGCCGCTTCCAGGGCCATTCGCCTGTGTGGCTCGCAGTCGACAATTTCATAAGGAATCCTGGTGTAAGAAACGAGGTGGGGCGGGTCGAACATCCCCAGCTTGAACCTGGCCATGAAGAGTCGCTTCACCGAGACATCGATTTCGGCTTCGGTGACCAACTCTTTTTGAACGGCTTCGAGCAGGCTTTTATACTCACTGCCGCAGTTGAGGTCGCAGCCCGATTTGACGGCCAGAGCAGCGGCCTCAGGAGAGGTTTCGACGATCCGGTGTCCTCTGGTGATGTCCCTGATCGCACCGCAGTCTGAAACCACATAACCCTCAAACCCCCATTCCCCGCGAAGGATTTCGGTCAGGAGACGGGAGCTTCCGCAGCACGCCTCTCCCATATATCTGTTATAGGCGCACATCACAGAATAAGCCCTTGCTTCTTCAATGCATGCCTGGAAATGCGGCAGGTAAGTCTCCCAGAGGTCCCGCTCGTCTGCCCGGGCGTCGAAGGCGTGACGGTCGGGTTCAGGGCCGCTGTGCACCGCAAAGTGTTTGGGCGTGGACACGACTTTTAAGTAATGCGAATGGTCTCCCTGGAGGCCATGGACAAAAGCGACGGCCATCCTTGCCGTAAGATAAGGGTCCTCCCCGTAAGTTTCCATGCCCCGGCCCCACCGAGGATCGCGGAAGATGTTGATGTTGGGCGACCAGAAGGTGAGCCCCTGGTAGATTCCTCTCTTGCCCCTTCTGACAAATTCATGGTGTTTGGCCCGGGCCTCGTCAGAGATCGCTGTGGCCACCCGAAAAAGAAGCCTTGTGTCCCAGGTCGCAGCCAGGCCAATGGCCTGAGGGAAGATCGTGGCCAGCCCTGCCCTGGCCACTCCGTGCAGGCATTCATTCCACCAGTTGTAACTGGGAATGCCGAGGCGGTCGATGGCTGCTGCATCGTGGACCAGCTGGGAAACCTTCTCCTCGAGGGTCATCCGGGAAACCAGGTCATCCACCCGGGCATCCATTCCCAGACTGGGATTCCTGAAAGGCAGCCGGTTCTCGTCTCTCTCCTTTCTCCGACAATCGCTGGTGACCAGCATCAGAGTCAGGAGAAAAATGAAACAAATGGACTTTTTCCAATGAGAAGGCCGACTCATGCTGTCCTCCTTTGTCAGTAGTTTTCCAGAGAGAATATGGCAAGATTCCGGGGCTCTTTAACCCTCAATCCTCTTCATTATCGCAAAAATGATGAAGGAATCATTTTTTATTGTCAAGATTGCTTCTTTTTTTCGGGAACAAATTGTAAATTTCACAGTGATGATTTATATTTTTTGTGCTTCATAATCACTGAATGGATAAAGGAGGCGTCATGGATTTTAAAGAGTTGAAAAGCAGACTGGCCAGGCTCGACACCGCCTGTATCTGTGATGTCAGCCGAAATCTGAGGGTCATGGACCCGGGAATCCGGCCCATCAACCCGGGCTTGAAAATGATCGGGCTCGCCCACACGGTCAAATGCAAGGCTGACTTTCTGACCGTCATCAAAGCTCTCCATGAGGCCACGGAAGACGAAGTGCTGGTCATCGACGCAGAGGGAGACCGCATGGCTCTGGTCGGAGAGTTATTTGCCCTCGAGGCTCACTCAAGAAGCCTGGGAGGAATTGTGGTCGATGGCGCATGCCGGGATGTGGTCGGGATGAGAGCGGTAAATATCCCGGTCTATGCCAGATATACCACTCCCCTCGCCGGGACATCCGCCAGGATTTTCAAAACGCAAATTCCTGTCAATTGTGGCGGAGTCCCTGTTTCTCCTGGGGACATCGTTTTCGGGGATGAAGATGGCATTGTGGTCATGGAAGAAAAAGAAATCAGCGGAATTATAGCCAGCGCTGAAAACATCCAGCGCATCGAGGAGAAAGTGGTATGGAGGATGAAGGAGAAAAAAAGCCTGCTCGACATGCTGAATTTCTTCGAGCACTATGAGAACATCCGGAAGAAAAAGAAAAGCCAGCTCATCTTCACCATTTGAGTTTCGCTCTTATTTCCCTTCTTCAGGCTTTGCCCTGTATTTCTCGAACCAGGCCACAAGATACAGCTGCTGGAGCAGCTGGTGGGAAGGCCGTCTCCAGCCGTGGTATTCACCGGGCATCCTGACCAGGAGGGTGTCTTTCTTGAGCATCTTTAACGCGCGGTAATACTCCTCGCTCTGCCCGATCGGAGTCCGCAGGTCCTCCTCTCCGGTCATGATCATCGTGGGAGTGGAGACATTCCCCACATAATGGAGGGGCGAACGGCGCGCGTATTCTATCGGGTCTTCCCAGGGATATTTCCTGAACTGCCTGTACCAGTTGGCCCCGTCAGTGGTTCCCACAAAGGAGTGCCAGTTGATCACCGGCCTCATGGATATGGCTGCGCGGAAGCGGTTGGTGTGGCCGACAATCCAGGCCGTGAGCACTCCGCCACCGCTTCCGCCGCAGACGAAGAGGTTTTTTTCATCGATGAATCCTCTGGCCAGGGCAGCATCCACTCCGGCCATCAGGTCATCATAATCTTTTCCCGGGTAGGAATGCTGAATTCCGTTGACAAAATCCTGGCCATAGCCTGTGCTTCCCCGGGGATTCATGTAGAGAACGGCATAACCGTTGGCCGCGAAATTCTGCCAGGCCCAGTTGAAGCGGACTGAGTACATGGCCCAGGGACCGCCATGGATGTAGAGAATCATCGGGTATTTTTTCCCTTTTTCAAATTCAGCCGGTTTGATCAGCCAGCCCTGAAGGTCAAGCCCATCGGGCGACTTGAACCACAACTCTTCAACCTGCCCGAGACGGATATCGGCAAGAATGTCCGCGTTGACATCCACCAGCTCTCTCATCTGGCGCGGTTTGCTCAAGGGGAAAGTCACCAGGCAGTCGGGCCGGTAAAAAGTGGAAAGTGTGGCCGCTGCCTGTCCGTTGGTGGAAATGGAGAACCTGGAAAGATAGTGAACGCCTTCGGTGATTTTGCTGATTTTCCGATCCAGGGAGACAAAATAGAGGTTGGACTCCCCTTTCTCCGCCATCAGATAATAAGTTCCGGAATTATCCGGCGCCCACCAAATCTGAGAAGGCGAATTGGGAAGGTTGGCAGCCAGCGTCTTCTTGCGACCGCCTTCCACGTCCATAAGATAGAGGTCAGAGAGATGACTGGTGAAGTTCTTATCATCGTATCCGGTGTAGGCAATCCACTTTCCATCCGGTGAAACCCGTGGAGACCGGTCAGGTCCATTGCGGTCGGTCAGGGCTTTGACCTCCAGGGTTTCCAGCTGGACCGAATAAATCTCTGTATCTCCCCACAGATATTCGGCATCAGGCTTTCGGATGGCGCTGAAAAAAATCTTTTTCGCATCCGCTGACCACTGAGGGTCGTTATGGGAAAAATCGCCGGAAGTGACCTGCCGGGGAGTCCCGCCCAGCACCGCATCGATCACGAAGATATGGTCATGACCTTTGGGGATATCCCCTCTTCCATCTCTTCTCCAGGATAATCGGTCGATGATCAAAGCCGGGTCTGCCCATTTTGCGCCCTTGGGTCTCTCGGGGAGTTTGACAGAGAGAATCGGTCGGGTGTCAGGGATGAACAGGGTGAAGACCAGATGTTTTCCATCCGGCGACCAGGTCAGGTCTGCCGGGGCCCGTTCCAGATGGGTCAATTGGGCAACTTCCCGGGTATCCAGCCACATCACGTGAATCTGGGTGGTTCCGTCTCGGTCGGAGAGGAAGGCAATTTTTTTGCCGTCAGGCGACCAGGCAGGAGAAAAATCCCTCCAGTTCCCGTGAGTCAGTTCCCGCACCCGGCTGCCGTCCGCGTCCACCATCCACAGATTGGTTCTCCTCCGGTCTTCCATCCTGTCCACCCAGCTGCGGGTAAAAAGAATATACCTTCCATCAGGGGATATGCCGGGGCTGTCGATGGACTCCATCTCCAGAAAGGTTTCTTTCTCGAGCAACCTGTAATTTTTTTCCCAGCTGAGCGAAGGCCCGGCTCCTCCCCATAACAGGAGAAGACAAAACATAATCAAGATTGAGGCTGTTTTTCTCATCTCATACCTCCTCTGTTTGCGGTTTTTGCGACATTTTCTCAATCCTCATCCTATTTGCTGACCTGGTTGCGCCCTTTATTTTTGGCTCGATAGAGGGCCCTGTCCGCCTGCCTGATGACCTGGTGAGGATTCAGGCTGCGGTCGTTTCTCTCGGCCACGCCAATGCTGATGGTGACCGTGGTTTTGCCTCGCGATTTTCCTGTTATTCTTCCCTTTTTCTGTCTCCGTTCGCCGCCCCGGATAAAAAAATCCGCGCTCTCGACGGCTTTCCTCAACGCTTCCAGGTAAGGGATGGCCTCCTCCGCGGATTTTCCTGGAAAAACGATGACAAACTCCTCGCCTCCATATCTGTAAGCTTTGCCGCCTCCAGAAGCGTGGCTCAGCTTTGAAGCGATCATCCGCAAAACCTGGTCCCCGGTGTCATGACCGTAGCTATCGTTAAAGTTCTTGAAGTTGTCGATATCGACCATGGCCACCGTATAGCGGCTTCCGAGCGTGAAGAGGGTTTCATTCAGAGACCGTCTGGCCGGGAGGCCGGTGAGCTCGTCATGGAAGGCCCTGCCGAAGGATGTCTCTATCACCGAAACAAGAAGAATGATGCCCGCCGTGGTCAAATAGAGTGTGCATACAGGACCGGTCTTCTGGACGTTCAAAGAGAAAAACCCCGAGAAAAGAGCCCAGAAACAGGCACAATCGTTCACTCCGCGAAACTGGATGCAGCGCGCCATCAGCAGCAGGGCCGCCGCTCCGAAGGCCAAAAGCGCGGGTTGAGAAATGGGTGTCTCGTTAAACAGCGGCCAGTTCAGGAACGAGTGTTCCAGATAGACGGCAAACCCCAGCTGGGGGTAGCTGGATATGATGGCTACAGCAAAAGCCTGGGCAGGAATCAGGCTCAAACGGCGCAGGCCGTGCCAGTTCAGTATCCCCCTTTCCTTGGCCATGGAGTAAAAAACGAGGTTCACGGGAAGAAGGAAAGCGATGGAGTTATACAGGGTGCGGCCCACTCCCTGGGAAAAAGCTTCTCCCGGAGCAAAATGGAGCAGCGCGCGGTCAGCGATTGCCAGCCAGAGCAGGACGAAAATCAAATTGCTCCGGTTAAACCGCCAGCCGATAAGCACACCCGCCACCAGGATAACCAGGGGCAAGATGCGGATAAGGCCGGGCAACGATTCCACCAGCTGACCCAGGGTCAACAGAAAAGCGATGAGGAGGATAAGGCCGCCGGGAATGAAGAAAGAAAACAGCGACCGGCCAAGCGCAGTGCCCATCCTGATGAATAGCTGCTTTCCCTTTTCAGGCTTCGATCCTGACATGTCCCTCTAACTTACTGCGTAACGAATGCCATCGCCACAGAGTGTACGCGCCGCGCTTCCGGGAATTATTTCACATGGACGCCGCTCTGTCAAAATTTTATGCGGACAGGTGAGCATTTCTTACTCGACCATTCTGCCATCACGGATTTTGGAAATGCTTCAACGGGCAGGAAATCCCCGCTGCCTCCTGGTTTAAAAAAACAAATGCTGAATACCTGCTTGATATTCTCAATACAGGACGTTTTCTTCCCCGTAAAGCTGGATAAGTCTTTCGATTTCGGAGAGGATGAGGTCCCGGCGGAAACAAACGGCCTCGATTTCCCATTTCCAGTTTTCCAGAAAACCCTTCTGGCGGCCCTGCGCATTTTTCCACAGCGCATCCCTCCGGATGCCATCTTTTATCAGGGTCAGGCGCCAGGGCTCAGTGACCGCTTCCCGGCCATGCATCTGTTGCTGGGACACGATCCTGGCCGTCCTCAGGAATTCTTCCCACCGGTGTCTTTCGGCCAACTCCCTGGGTGTGAACTGAGCTTTTGAGCCCAGACACAATCCCAGAAGGAAGGTCAGGCTGAGAAAAAACCGAAGGCCTCTTTTTATCTGTGTTCTCCCTCGCATACTATGCAACTGCAATGGAAGATGTGACAAAACATATGCAACGCCGAGGCTGCCCCCAGCCCCCGTCGGAAAAGCCAACGGGACCCCCCCGCTACGGGGGCTTGAGGGGCGGCCTCAACTCCGCGCATACACTGTCACTTTATTTATTGCGTTCATAATATTATTAAGGAATTCTCTGAATTTTACCTGGAAAATATCTCTTTGATATGGAAATGAGATCACTCTCACATTTTTGACATTTTACCTGAAAATTGCAATGTTAATATGAAGGCCCAAAATTGCCGATAGAAATCAGAAAGTGGTTATTCACATGTCGCCTGCATTGACATTCTATCAACAAATTGGGGAGAATGCTGAAGCACGCCTGCCCGGAAGATAAAAAACTTGAATTCTCCTCCGCAAGAAAATAAGATTTTAACAGTCTGGTGAAAAAATGACTGAACACGGACATCCGGTTCGAGGTGACCTGTCTTGAGTGCGGAGTTCCTCAGGCGCGGAGATGGACGGTGAGGGAATGGCGTTAAAAATCCGAAGGGAGCGACGCCATTTCAGAGTATTTTCGTCATTCAAGGACCCGCACAAAATGGAAGAGAACCGTATTGTTTAAATGAATTGATAAACAAATTTATTCAAGGAGGAAATTCATCATGTCCCCTACCATCGCAAAAAATTTCTTCTTCAAAGCCATTTCTGTTGTTTTGTGCCTTTTTTGAATGAAGATTGATGTTGTGTTTTAGAATACATTGTTTTATTATTTATCCAACAAGGGAGAACAAGAGGTGAAGTGCTCCCGGTGTCATTCCGATAATCCCGAGACCTCCCGGTTTTGCAGCAACTGCGCAGCCCCCCTCGGCCCGGAGGGACAAGGCCTCCCCTCTTTGACGAAAACTCTCGACTCACCCGTTCCCGCGTTGAAAAAAGGGGAGCTCTTCGCGAATAAATACAGGATCAGCGGCGAGATCGGCCGGGGCGGCATGGGGGTGGTGTTCAAGGCCGAGGACACGAAGCTCAAGCGCGCAGTCGCCTTAAAGCTCCTGCCGTTCGAACTTTCGCAGTTCCCCGAAGCGAAAGAGCGGTTCGTCCGCGAGGCCCAGGCCGCCGCCGCCCTGGACCACCCCAACATCTGCACGGTTCATGAAGTCGATGAGCAGGACGGCCGGATGTATATTGCCATGGCCTATATCGATGGGATGAGCCTCAAGGCAAGGATCGTCCGGAAGCCCCTCAAGGTCTCGGAAGCGCTGGACATCGCCCTCCAGGTTGCAGAGGGGCTGGGGGAAGCCCATCGCAAAGGCGTCATCCACCGCGACATTAAGCCGGCCAACATCATACTCACCGCCAGAGGCCAGGCCAAGATCATGGATTTCGGGCTGGCCCGGCTGGAGAGCGCCGGAGACCTGACACAAACAGACGTCATGATGGGGACAGTCGCCTACATGTCGCCCGAGCAGGCGCTCGGCAAGAAGGTCGACCACCGCACCGACATCTGGTCTTTTGGTTGCCTGCTTTATGAGATGCTGGCCGCTCAGGGCCCCTTCAAGGGAGGGCACGAGCAGGCGGTTTTGCAGGCCATTGTCCAAGGCGAGCCCGAGCCGATTACGGCTTTGCGACAGGATATTCCGGTCGGGCTTGTCGAGATCTTGGAGCGATGTCTCCAGAAAAATGCCCTGAACCGCTACCTGGATATCGAAGCCTTGATCAGAGACCTCAAGGCTGTGGATCTTCGTGATATCGCCTCGGCTCCCGCACTCGCTCCCCAAAAGCCGTCCCCGTCCATCGCCGTCCTGCCTTTCACCAATATGAGCCCGGACAAAGACCAGGATTATTTCGCCGAAGGGATCGCCGAGGAGCTAATCAACGCCCTGGCCCACATCCATGACTTGCGGGTCGTGGCCCGGACCTCGGCCTTCGCTCTCAAGGGCATGAACCTCGACATTCGGGAGATCGGCCGGAAGCTCGACGTCAAGGCCGTGCTCGAAGGGAGCGTCCGTAAGGCCGGGAACCGCCTGCGCGTCACGGCCCAGCTCATCAACGTCGAGGACGGCTTCCATCTCTGGTCGGAGCGCTACGACCGGGACATGGCCGACATCTTCGCCATCCAGGACGAGATCAC